>PMAL01000120.1:9330-9617 GCA_003152555.1 Acidimicrobiaceae bacterium
ACGACTCCGGCCGGGAATCCGGCCTCACCAATCAACTCACAGAGACGAAGCGTGCTGAGCGGTACCAGTTCGGACGGCTTCATGACAATGCAGTTGCCCGCCGCCAACGCCGGACCCATCTTCCAACCGCAGAACATTAAGGGAAAATTCCACGGCACAATTTGACCCACGACGCCAATTGGTTCGTGCGTGACGTAGTTAAGGAAACCGGCGTCTGCGGGCGGCAGGTAGCCCTCGTACTTGTCGGCCATCCCGCCGAAGTAGCGGAACGTGGCGACCGTGCGCGG
>PMAL01000202.1 GCA_003152555.1 Acidimicrobiaceae bacterium
CACGCCGACTGGGAAGTCGACCAGCAGATGTTTAGCCTGGAGATCAAGGCCCGTCCGGACCAGATCCCCACGCACATTGACGTCGACATATCCGAACTCAAGGTGGGTGACTCCATTCACATCGAGCACGTCGTACTCGCTAAGGGAGTCGAAGCCGTGGGCGACCCGGCAACACCCGTGGTCACTACCCGCGCCGGACGCGTCGCGCTGACCGCCAAGCCGGCGGAAAGTGTTGTTGCTCCCGTCGAAGCTGCGGAATAGTTCGTCGTGGCGCTTCGGCGCTCGCGGGAAGAGGGTCGCCGAGGTAGCGCGAGCACCTTGGTCATTGTTGGCCTGGCCAATCCCGGTGACGAGTACGCGGGATCGCGCCACAACGTGGGCGGCGACGCGGTGCGATTGGTCGCTCAACGCCGGGGCGTCAAATTCTCGCTCGAGCGTCGACAACGTGCGGTCAGCGTGACGATCCCCACGCCTAATGGCCCCGTTACCCTCGCCGTGCCCACCACGTTCATGAACGAGTCGGGGGCCGCGCTGCCACCGCTGTTGCGTCGAACTTCGTTGGACGACCTCTCGCGACTCGTCATTGCCCACGACGAACTGGACTTTGAGCCCGGCCGTCTGCAGTTGAAGCAGGGTGGGGGACTGGCGGGACACAACGGACTGCGCTCCATTGCCCAGGCGCTGGGCACCAACGAGTTCGCGAGGTTGCGCATTGGCATTGGCAAGCCGGTGCGAAAAGAGCAGGGCGCCGACTACGTGTTGCAACGCCCGACGGGCGCGAAGAAGATCGCGCTCGCCCAGGACGTGTCCAACGCCGCCGACGCCATTGAGACGTTGCTGGACTACGAATTTGAGGATGCGCAGCGGCGCGTGAACGGCGCCAGTGGCTGAGTCTCAAGGACTGAGGCGCGTACTTGATCTTCTCGGACCGTCACTGCGCGAGGCCAACGCCACGGGTTCCTTCACGCCCGGTCGCTACGCCACGCCACTGGCGGTCGCGGCGTGTGCGTTAGAGGCGCCGCTCGTCATCGCGGTCACGGCCACGTCCACCGAGGCCGAGCAGTTACGCGACGCCCTGTCCGCCCTCTTTAATGACGACGCGTCAGTGGTCCTCTGGCCCGGGTGGGACACCCATCCCTTGGAGCGCGTCAGTCCGGACGCGTCGGTAATGGCGACCAGAACGCTGCTGCGATGGCAGTTGACACAGGAAGAACGCCCGCACATTGTGGTTGCCTCCGCGCGGTCCATTGCCCAACTGCTCACACCCGAACCGCTGGCGCCTCCACTTATTGTCGCTCAAGGCAGCGAACTCGACCGCGACACGTTCATTGGCCAGCTCAGCGCCTTTGGTTATCGACGCGAGAGTTTGGTGGAACACCGCGCCGAATTTGCGGTGCGCGGTGGCATCGTTGACGTCTGGCCGGCACAGGGCAACGATCCCATTCGCCTGGACTTCTTCGGCGACGAGATTGAGCGCCTCACGTCCTTCGACATTGCCAATCAGCGTTCGCTGCACGACCTCGATCACGCGACAATCGCGGCCGCTCGCGAGTGGATACCGAGTGCGTTCACCCGGGCCCGTGCGGAAGAGATGATTTCTTCCGCGCCGTGGGGCCGCTCCAACTTTGACCGAATTGCGACGGGCCAACTCTTTGACGGCATGGAGGGCTGGATGGGGCTGTTCATTGATGAGCCGCGCACGTTGCTCGACGACGTAACGGGCGCCACCTGCGTGGTCGTCGAGCCGGAGCGGGTTCGCCAGCGTCTGGCCGACCTGCTCGATGAAGAGCGCGAACTCACCGACGCCGTCGCCGCCACCTGGCAGGCAACGTCGTTGATCCCGCTGCTGCACGCACCGTGGACCGACGTCATGACCGGTCGCATCGACGTGCCGCTCGACGCGACCGTCGGCGCGCTGTCGAGCAGCTCAACGGGCCTCGGTTCGCCGCCAATTGTCCAGGGTGACGCCGCGCGCATTGCCGCCCACGTGCGCGACTGGTCGCCCTCACGACGTGGCGTGGTATTGACGTCCAACGCGGCCGCGGTTGATCGAATGGCGGAGCAACTTCGCGCCGAGGGTCTCGACGTGACGACCGATCCCGACAAGGTGCTCGACGTGCGCATTACTGTGCTGCAAAGTTCACTGCCGTCGGGCTTCACGTTTGACGACCCCGACATTGTTGTCTGGAGCGAGAGTGATCTCACAGGGCGGCGCATGGTCCATCGCGTCGCGCGCACGCGTGCGCGAAACGTGGACGGCTTTTTCGACGATCTCGCAGTGGGCAGTTACGTGGTGCACCGCCAGCACGGTGTCGCGAAATTTTCGGGCACGACCACGCGGGCCATCAACGGCACGACGCGCGACTACCTGATCTTGCAGTTCAAGGACGGACGCAGCTACTGGCCCACCGAGCAGATCGACGCGTTGACGCCGTACTCCGGCGGCGACGCCCCGGCCCTGTCACGCATGGGCGGGGCCGAGTGGCAGAAGACCCGGGCCAAGGCTCGCGCCGCGGCCTTCCTGGTGGCCCAGGAACTGGTGGACCTCTACCGTCTGCGAACGGTCGCCGTGGGCCACGCCTTCAGTCCCGACACCACCTGGCAGCGCGAGATGGAAGAGCTCTTCCCGTACACGCTCACGGCCGATCAGGCCCAAGCAATCGACGACGTGAAGGCCGACATGGAACTGGCGCGTCCGATGGACCGATTGATATGCGCCGACGTGGGATTCGGCAAGACCGA
>PMAL01000141.1 GCA_003152555.1 Acidimicrobiaceae bacterium
TCAAGTTCCTCTTTTGTCCGGCGAATTCGCCGTTCCCTCGTCACCTTCTGTTTGGCGTCTTCAACCCAGCAGATGAACTCATTGCGAGCCAGAGGCGTGATATCCATCCAGGCATCAAGCGCCGTAGGGCTGGCGACCAACGTCTCGCGCAGGTCTCCGGGAAGCTTATGTACGACCCCACCGGGCACTCGCGAACTCATAGGGTGACAGTATCGGGCCAGGGCGAGCACCGCCACCACTTCACTACGGGCCTGAACGCAATGGTGCCAGCCGTTTGAATGTTGACCGGCAATCCCTCTTCTAATAGCGAGGCGGACCGTTCGCGACATGCTCTCGCACTTCGTCGTAAACCAGATTGAATGGTCCCGGCCCCGTCAGGAACCACGTGACTCCTGAATCTGCGCACTGGGTGAAGCGTTCATCTTCCCGCGAGACCATCTTCTCATCACGCTGGCCCCACACGGCGATGTCGAAATGATCGAGGTCGGCCCCGGTCCCAATCTGATCCGCGAGGTCCGCGCTGCCATGACGGCGAGACAGATATACGGGTCCAGGATTTCGCGCACCGGTGCGGGGTAACGCAGGTGGTCCCAGACAAAGAAACTGTCCCAGCCAGCCTCTTCGGCCAGTACCGCCAGGTCGGACATCCGCTCGACGTCGGCGAGACCGTCAAAGGGCGGTAGAAAGAGCCCGTGCTTCGTGACCTCCGGTCATACTCCTGTCGCGATTCTTACCTACCGTCGCTGAATCGTGCTGGACTCGCTGGACCCAGTCGGCGTAATCACGTCGACGTTTCATCATTAACCTGGCGGAATGCCTGCCGTCACTGTCGATAATCCGCTCGAACTTCCCAAAGTGGTTGCCCCGCTCACCGCGCAGCGCGCGCGATCCGTGAAGTTGATAACTACCGCCCCTCAAGGACTGGAGGGAGAGGGTTTCCCAGTACGACGCGCCTTCGCCGGGATTGGACAGCAGGACCTGGACCCCTTTGTCCACATGGACCAGATGGGTGAGGTTGACTACGGCCCGGGTGAGCCAAAAGGCACGCCCTGGCATCCCCATCGCGGGTTCGAAACGGTCACNNGTGATTGAAAACGGTGCAACCCAGTGGATGACCGCGGGCGCAGGAATCTTGCACATCGAACGACCGCCGGACGCCCTGATTGACTCGGGCGGACTCTTTCACGGCGTGCAACTCTGGGTCAATCTACCGGCGCGGCTCAAAATGACCAATCCGCGCTACCAAGACATCGGCGCCCAGGCCGTGACGCTGCTCACGAACGAGAATGGTGACGCCATCATCCGCGTGATCGCCGGATCACTGGGCGAGGTCAACGGCCCGGGAAACACCCACACCCCAATTTCCTTGCTGCACGTCACGCTATTGCCCGGCGGACAACTGCTCTTGCCGTGGAATCCCCAGTACAACGCGCTCACCTACGTGTTAGCGGGTAGTGGCACCGTCGGAATCGATCAACGTCCAATCGCCGAGGGTCAGATGGCCGTGCACGAGGATGGCGACTTCTTGGCGCTCTCGTCCAACGCCTCCCAAGACTCGCGCACCCACGCCTTCGAAGTCCTCATCCTGGGCGGTGAACCCATTGGCGAGCCGGTCGCCACCTACGGTCCCTTCGTAATGAACACTCGCGCGGAACTCCAGCAGGCGTTCGAGGACTACGAGGCCGGACGACTAGGCCAGATCCCGGCCGCTCACATCTAAGTTGACGCGTCGCGGTGCACGAGGAACGTGCCCGTAGCTCGGCTCACCAGTTTGCCTTCATCTGAAGTGATCGACGCCTCGGCGTAGGCAATCTGGCGCGTCAGTCGCACGACGTCGCCGCGCACGAGGTAGTGCTCGTCGCGTAGGGCCGGGCGCAACAGTTCACTGGTCATTTCAATCGTGGCATTCGTGCGATCACGGCCCCGAAGCGCGGCGTTGATCGCGAAGTTCATGACCGCGTCAAGCACGACGCCGTGCACGCCCGCCTGGACTGCGCCGTGGGGATTACACGCCAGCCCCGTGGGCACAAAGGATCCCGCGGCCCACCCGAGGTCCTGGCCGTCGACGCCGTAACTCTCAAAAGCGCCGCCCAATGCGCCGACGATNNGTTCGGTCGACCCCTAGGCTGCATTTGGTGGGTTCGCCCGCGGAGAGAAAGGGCGACAATGCCTGTAGCAGTCATCGTGGACGCCGTACGCACCCCGGGCGGCAAACGAAACGGAAAATTGAAGAACTGGCATCCGGCCGACCTCGCGTCCGAGGCTTTAATGGCCATAGCTGAACGAAACAACTTGGACCCCGCGCTCGTCGACGACGTGATCATGGGCTGCGTGTCCCAGGTCGGTGAACAGGCATTCAACGTCGCACGAAATGCGGTGCTCGCCGCGGGCTGGCCCGAGTCGGTGCCGGCGACCACCATTGACCGCCAGTGTGGCTCATCCCAGCAGGCGCTGCACTTTGCGGCCCAGGGCGTGATAGCCGGGGCCTACGACATAGTGGTCGCCGCGGGTGTCGAAGCCATGACCCGAGTGCCGATGGGCGCCTCCATGGGCAAGGACCTCGGATTTCCCTTTGGCCCGCGTGTCTTTGAGCGCTACGCGCCCCAGGGCGGACTGAAGAACCAGGGAATCGGCGCCGAGATGATCGCCGACCAGTGGGGAATTTCACGCGAAGACCTCGATGCGTTTTCTGCCGAAAGTCACCGCCGCGCCGCGCAGGCGACCCTCGAGGGTCGCTTCGAACGCGAGATTCTGCCCATCTACGTTCGTGACGACGACGGTCAAGCGACCGAGGAACTCATGACGAGTGATGAAGGAATCCGAGCTGACTCGACGGTCGCCACGCTCGCCAACCTGAAACCGGCGTTCAAGGAGGACGGCAAGGTCACTGCGGGCAACTCCTCGCAGATTACTGACGGCGCCTCGGCGGTCCTCATCATGAGCGAAGAGAAGGCCCGGGAACTGGGCTACACCCCGAGGGCTAAATTCCACACCTTTGCCCTCGCTGGTGTTGACCCGGTCACCATGTTGACGGGTCCAATTCCCGCCACCGTCAAGGTCTTAGAGCGTGCCGGGCTGACGCTCGATGACATTGATCTCATTGAGATCAATGAAGCGTTCGCCTCGGTCGTGCTCGCCTGGCAGAAGGAACTGAACGTCGACCTCTCCAAGGTCAACGTCAATGGTGGCGCGATCGCGCTCGGTCACCCGCTGGGCGCGTCGGGCACCAAGCTCTGTGCCACGTTGCTCAATGAATTAGAGCGCACTGGTGGGCGTTACGGACTGCTGACCATGTGCGAGGGCGGCGGGCTCGCGAACGCCACCATCATCGAGCGCATGAGCTAACGACTTAGAGACTGGCGAGTCCAGTCGTTCAGCGGTATCGAGTGGCGAGGTAGAAGGCCGAGAACATCGAGACCAGGCCCGCCACGAGGTACCAACCCGACACGGAACCGGGCAACACGCTCAAGTAGTTAAGAACAATGATGAGCACGCCGAGCACTAACAACGTCAGCAGCAACCAACCGAACCAACGAGGGCTGTGGTCCGAGTTGACGGGCTTGCGCGCGGTGTAGCTGCCCCGGCCCTCGGCCGAGACGTAGCGTCCCATTTCCTTGCTCTTGCGTCGCTTCTGTCCCGTCTTAGCCATAGATCATGATGTTACTTGTGGGCCAGCGTAGAAATTTTCTAGTAACTGGGCGAACCTGGACAGACCGTGAGTTCAACCGTTGATCCGTACGGTGCCTGGGTGCCCGCGCTGGGGCTCTGGCTTAACACGGTGCCGGTCGATTCCGTTGCGGGACATGTCCCAAACGGCGCCTGTTGGAAGTCAGCCACGAGGTTTCCCGCGGTAAGCGCCGCTTGGGCATCAGTCGAACTATCGGTGACCACATCGGGTACAGGGACCATGCAGGGCCCCGATGACGTCAAGAACTCAACGGTGTCGCCGGGCTTTACTTGCGCTCCGGCGGGCGGTACCGTGCTCACGACGTTGCCAACGGGTTGGGTGTTTGAACACGCCGTGCCGGATTTTGGAGATTGCGAGAGTTGATACTGCCCGAGCACCGAAGACGCCGCCGCCACCGTGTCGCCCCCCATTGAAGGCAGCGGGAAGGGCGCGTTGGGTGCCAGTACCACCAAGATCACGGTGTCACCAGTTTGATCGTGAGTTCTAAAAGGGGGGCTCTGGGCGAGCACAACATTGGGACTGCCCTTTGTCGCGAGGCGCACCTTGTACTGCAAATCGGCTTGCTGGAGAGTGCTTTCAGCTTGCAGCAGCGTCATGCCCACGAGTTTGGGCACCACTACGGGCTTCGTGGTGTGACCGAGGCTCACCTGCAGGGTCACCGTCTCGCCCTTATGGATCTTTGCCTTAGGCGCGGGGTCAGTGGAGAGCACCGTGAACTGTGGCTTCTTCGACGACACCTCATGGGTCTTGCCAATTTCCAGACCGTCCTTTTGCAGGGTCTGCGTCGCCACCGACACCGGCTGACCAATGACGTCAGGCATCGAGGTGATCGTATGTGAGGCCGTCAACAAGATGTAGGCCACACCGGCGCCGACCACGAGCAAGACGACGACCGCGGTCCAGATCGCGCTCGAGTAGTTTCTCCGGCGCCGACGGACGTCTCGACGCGGGCCGGACATCATCGGTACGGCCTGTGTTCGGCTGCCCCCTGGGACCGTGGCGACTGACCTCGTCGCGTCATCTCCAAAGAACGCCACTTCGTGACCGGCCGCGCGAACGGGTTGGCCTTCACTAAAGCGCAGCAAGTCCGCGCGAAACTCGTCGGCTGACTGGTAACGCTGCGACGGGGACTTGCCGAGCGCCTCCATCACAATGGCTTCTAAGTCACTGGGCACGTCGCGGTTGAACTGAGACGGCGGCGGCACTGGATCGTTCACGTGTTGACTGGACACCGCGACCGGGGAGTCACCAACAAACGGCGGGCGGCCCACCAGCATCTCGTAGAGCACCACACCGAGGGAGTAGACGTCGCTTCTTCCGTCGACCGGCGCTCCGGACGCCTGTTCGGGCGAAAAATACGTCGCGGTGCCCATGACGGAACCGGCCTCGGCAAAAAGATCCTCACTCGACACAGCTTGGGCAATGCCGAAGTCCGTGACCTTCACCTGTCCATCGCTCGTAATGAGAATGTTGCCCGGCTTCACGTCACGGTGCACCACGCCGCTGCGATGGGCGTAGCCGAGCGCCGCCGCCACTTGCGCAGCAATGACGGCACTTCGCGCCGGTGTCAGTGTTTTTGAACCGCGAAGTTCGTGGTCGAGTGACGTGCCGTCGATGAGCTCCATGACAATGAAGTACGTGCCGTTGTCCTCGCCCCAGTCAAAGACGGGGACAATATTCGGGTGCGAGAGATTAGCGGCCGCCTGGGCCTCACGGCGGAACCGCTCGACGAACAGCGGGTCGGCGCTGAGCTCGGGGTAGAGAATCTTGAGCGCGACGGCGCGGCTGAGCAAAAGGTCTTGGGCGCGGTAAACCAGCGCCATGCCGCCACGATCAATGAGATGAGTGACCTCATACCGATTCGAGTAAATTCTGGGGTCGCTCACGGGCTCCATACGCTGTTTAGCCTACGCCTTTTGCTTAAGAATTAAGTTCGTCAAGTCGGGCACGTCGTCGACGTGCCCGTCGCAGGCAGACCCGCCTGCATCGCCAGCGCGCCTTCGATGACGCACTTCATGATCGGTCCGGCAATTTCGGCACCGGTTCGGCTGTAACCCTGGTACGGAACGCTGACCGCCACCGCGATTGTCGGATCAGTCGCGGGAGCGAACGCAATCATCCAGTCGTCCGTGTCATTCGTGAGATCATTGCCCACTTGCGCCGTTCCGGTCTTGGCGGCAACGTCGTCCGCGGGCAGGAAAATTCCGTATGCCGTACCCGACGTCACTACCTTTTGCATCAGCGGCACGATCTGCGCGGCCTGGGCTGGTGTCAGGGGCTGCTTCCACACTGAATCCTTGTAACGCTTTACGACCGTCCCGTCCGGTGCGCTGATATAAGACATCAGGTGTGGTGTCATTATTGTGCCGCCGTCGGCAATTCCCTCGGCCACCAAGGCGTTCTGTAATGCCGTCGCGCTCACATCTTCTTGACCAATGGCCGAATAGGCGAGAAATGGAGGGTTGGCCGCCAGGTTCGCCTCTGCAGGAAAAAACGAAGCCACGCCTCCGGGCAGGTCAAGCGGAGGGATTTCGTTGAAGCCGAAGGCGTTCGCCTCTTTTGTCAGGTCTTGTGCACCGAGCGCGATGCCGAGCAGGCCGTAGCCGGGGTCGCAGGATTGCGGCAGCATCTCTTCGACCGTGCCCCCACAACTCACGTGACCATCGTTGTAGAGCAGTTTCGTCGTGTCGGGGAGTTTCGTATACACCATCGGCGGATAATATTTTGTCAAAAGTGAGGGCTGGTAGGCAACAATCCCGGCCGTCGTGATGACTTTGAACGTCGATCCCGGAAAGAAAGTTTGCTGGGTCGCCAAGAGACCGAGTGGTGAGAAGCCCTCCTTGTCCTTGGTATTCACTTGCTTCCACGCGGCTTTTTGAACCGAAGTCGTAAGCGACGTGAACGGCGCCGGATTGAATGTTGGATTGGAATACAAAGCGAGGGTGTCCCCGGTCTTTGGATCAAACGCCACGACGGATCCGTCGCGCCCCGCGAGGGCGCTCTGGGAAATTCTTTGCAACGTGGGACTGATAGTCAGCGTGACTGAATCGGCCGACTTGGTAGGCGCCAAAACCTGCTCGAAACTCTGCGCTGGTTGCGCGTGGGCTTCGAGATAGTTGTTGTATTGCGCTTCAAGCCACCAATTGCCTTCCGCAGTTGAAGTGAAGCCCACGATGCCAGAGAACAACCGACCTGTCGGATAGATCCGGCGCCAGGGATTTGCGTGACTGGAGGTCGCCACCGACTGGGCCAACACCGTGCCGTCGGCCGCGCGAATCTCACCTCGTTGATACTGCGTGCTATTCACCGACGCGTTGCGCGGATTCAAATTTGAAGCGTTCAGCGCCGACGCGTGAAAGAACTGCACCCACGCCGACTGGGCCGCGATCACCACGAAAAGCAGCAGGATTACCGAAGCCAAAATGCTGAGACGACGCGACATGGACTAACCCGCCGCTTTCTTTACTGTCGTAGTCGTCGACGAACCGGCGAGCGTAGTGGTCGTAGTTGATGCGACCTTCAGCTCATGTTGATGCACCCGCCAGAGATTGCGGATGTGCGTCGCGTACTTGAGCGCAAAGTTAAGTGTTGGTGCGCTAATGGTTGAACTGAGCGCCCTTTCGTCAGACGGGAGTAGTTGCGAAGACGGGTAGTCCGTGTCAAAGACCTTCTTCGGCTTGAACCAGAGAACGCCGTTGGGCTGGCCCTGGTAGACCGCGATTACACCGGCATCGTTGCCTATGTAATACGTGGAGTACGCGTACCACTTAACCACGTACACGGCACCGATCACAACGATGGCCAGCATCATGACACTGGCCCACACCCGCCACGTGAGGCGACGCGGTCTCGCCGACCTGCGCGCGGGCACTGCTCGCGTACTGTGCACGACCGGTGGTGGGCGCGTGCTGACCGTTCGCTTTATCTCAGTGGTCGCGACACTCACTTCATCGAACTCCAGAAGGATGACCGATATGTTGTCGCGACCTCCCGCGTGGTTCGCTGCCGCGACCAGTTGGTCCACCGACTCTTTGAGCGGCGTGGGCGAACTCGCCATCCTCGCCAGTTCCTCGTTAGACAGTTCATTAGAAAGTCCGTCACTGCAGAGCAGTATCCGGTCGCCCGGCAACGCGTTGAGCGAGATCACATCAATTTCCAACGCCTCTTCGATGCCGAGCGCTCGGGTCAGTTGATGGCGGCGCGGGTGCACTTTTGCCTCTTCGGGTGTCAGGCGTCCCATACGGACCCACTCTTCGGCGACACTGTGGTCTTCACTCAGTAAACGCAGCGCGCCGTCGCGAACTTGGTAGGCCCGCGAATCGCCGACATTAAATAGTGTCGGCGACACCACGCCATCGTTGTCTTGGGTGAGGCCCACGGCAATCGCTGTCGTACCCATCCCAAAGTGCTCCGAGTGCTCACCCGCGTTCGCCAGTATTGCCCGATTGGCGGCCTCGATGGCCATGTAGAGACCCTCGACAGTGGGCCGTTTGTGGAATTCATCACGTACCAACTCAATGGTGATAGCGGCCGCTACTTCTCCCGCAGCGTGTCCTCCCATGCCGTCGGCAACCAACGCCAGAATGTCATCGGCGAACACCGCATCTTGATTGGTCTCGCGCACTACCCCGGTATCAGTCGCCGCGGCGTAACGCCATCGCGTCAACGAACCACCTCGAAGAGAACACCGCCAACTTGCACGATGTCCCCTCGATCCAATTGGACGCGACCCTTAATGAGTTCCTCATTGACGTACGTGCCATTAGTTGATCCCAGGTCTTCAATTGAAAGATCGCCGTCATCGTTCGCCACTCGCGCGTGACGCGACGAAAGATACGTGTCATTCAGTACGACGTCACAATCGGGACTGCGACCAATTGTTACTGCGCGCTCCACGTCCAAGCGCTCGCCAGCGCGAGGTAGCGGCTCAATGTATTCCAGGCCGAGCGCCGACCCGCGCCGACGACCCTTGGTGGTCACCTCTTCGGGCGAGCGCGCTTGGACTGAAGCAACGCGCAGCACACGGAAGAAGAAAAGGATGGCAATCACCATTACCAGAACCTGCAGCGGACGTACAACCGCCGCGTAGTTCGACGACGCGGCCAGGAAACTCAAGCGAGCTCAATCCTCAAATGAAGCGTCGCCACGGTCACGTCGTCACGCGGAGACAGCGAAACGGACGTAATGCGATGGCCATTCACGAACGTGCCGTTGGTTGACTCCAAGTCTCGTATGGCAACCCCCTCATTCGTGCGCCACACCTCGGCGTGACGCCGCGAAACGTTGGAGTCGTTGATGACGACGTCGGCTTCAGGACTGCGACCGATCACCAACGGACGATCACCAATGTTGAAGGCACGCCCGTCGTCGGCGAGCAGACGCGGCTGACCTTCTCCGCCCACGAACTCCGTCTTCACCGCGAGGTTGCCGGCCTTTAAGTCGTCGTCAATGAATACTTCGACCTTTACTGGCCCCACGAAGTTGTAACCCTCGCTGACGGCGTGCTGGCGAACCGTCTCTTCGAGTTCGGCGATGAGAGCCTTTTGAAATCCGTTGAAGCGATCAGCATCGATGGGCCCGAGCCACACGCGAATCCGGTTGGCCGAGATTGGGCCTTGGCTGGACAGTCGACGGGTGAGGTCAATCTCGCGGATGATTCGTGCGCCAATCTCGATTGGCTGCAGTGAATTCTTGAACGGCCGTGACAGGGACCCCTCAAAGATTCGCTCGAGGCGATTTTCAACTTTTTTCAGAACCATGGCACTTTCAACTGTACCGGTCGCCCGTACTCAATCGGAGTCGCAATTCTCAGTTCCAACCGTTGGACTATTGTTGCGGGGTCTTAGGGCGAGTGGCGGAATTGGCAGACGCGCAGGCTTCAGGTGCCTGTATCCGAAAGGATGTGGGGGTTCAAGTCCCCCCTCGCCCACGACGGGTGCCTCGTGAGCGCCAACGGCAACCAGCCGTATTTCGCGCGCAGCGATCCCTCCATCAACTCGTTCGTTTCCCTTGGCGACGGTAGGGTCATACCGGATGGATAGTTCCGACCAATCGACATTCGAAGTGTCGAACCTCCGTGTCGTGCGGAATGGTAACGAAATCTTAAAGTCGATTTCGTTTCGTGCAGCTCCTGGCGAGCTCATTGGCCTGCTCGGGCCAAGCGGCAGCGGCAAGAGCACCCTGATGCGTTCACTTCTCGGCGTCCAGGCGATCACCGGCGGATCCGCGCGGATCATGGAGTCCGCCGCAGGATCACCGGCCTTGCGCGGCCGACTCGGTTACATGGCCCAAAGCGCAGCCGTCTACCTCGACCTCACCGTCGAAGAGAACATCCGCTACTTTGCCGGCGTACTGGTTCAGCCTCTTTCTGAGGTCGCGCGCGTAATGGACGTCGTCGCTCTGACTTCCTTCTCCCGCCGCCTCGTTTCATCGCTGTCCGGCGGCGAGCGGACGCGTGTGTCGCTTGGCATCGCCCTATTGGGTTCGCCCCCCGCGCTGATACTGGACGAACCGACCGTTGGGTTAGACCCGATACTGCGGCGCGACCTATGGCGCACGTTCGAAGCCCTCGCCAGAACTGGCGCTACGGTCATCGTGTCGAGTCACGTGATGGATGAAGCGGCTCGTTGTGCCAGGTTGCTGCTGCTACGTGACGGGACGCTACTGTTCGACGGCACGCCAGCATCACTGCTGGCGACTTCCGAAGCGCCCGGCTACGACGAAGCGTTCGAGCGACTCATCGAAGGCAGTCGATGAGCCTGCGACGGACGCTGCTCACCACAAGACGCATTCTCGAACAGTTGCGCCATGATCCGCGGACCCTCGCGCTTTTGCTACTCGTTCCAACGGCATTGGTGGGTCTCTTAGCGTGGTCCCTGACCAACCAGCCTGGTGCCTTCGACTCGGTTGGCCCGAAACTGCTCGGCGTGTTTCCTCTCATGGTTATGTTTCTCGTCACGTCGGTCATTACTCTGCGCGAGAGGACCGTTGGAACCCTTGAGCGTCTCTTCACGCTGCCCTTAACAAAGGCGGATTTCGTCGCGGGCTACGCGATCGCCTTTGGGGCCCTCGCACTGGTCCAAAGCCTGCTCGTCTCCGTTCTCTCCTACACCTGGTACGGGCTGGCCCACCAGGGCGTGCCGTGGCGCATCAGCATCGTGGCGCTCTGCGCCGGTCTGCTCGGCACCGCGTTCGGATTGGCGCTGAGCGCGGTAGCTCACACAGAATTCCAGGCTGTTCAGTTCATGCCGGCGTTCATCCTGCCCCAGCTACTTCTGTGCGGCCTTGTAATTCCCGTCAGTCATCTACCTTCCGTGCTCCGCGGCATCGCCAATGTGTTGCCGATGACGGCCGCCGTACATGCGATAACCCCGCTGCAGTCAAACGAGTACTACGTTGCCCAGTTCGCCATCATGCTCGCGTACATCTTCGCCGCGCTCGTTGTTGGAGCAGGCACCCTTCGCCGAGTGACCAAATAGCGTCAGTCACTCTTCGCACCCCCGAGTTCAGAGATACATTGAGGCGCTGGCAAGACCAAACCCCGACGTTGTTCGTAGGCCATGCACAGTGGTTCAGATGTCCAGAGCGACGCAAGGGGGGTGGCTAGTCACCCCTCGACCACCGCGGTAATGTCTCAGGATCACTGGGCAGTTGAACCTTTAACTATCCGTGTCAACCGTGACGGAACAAACGCGTTGAACCACAATTGAGTGACTGCCGATTGCGCCGAAGATGAAACCTCAGCTCATGAACCTCCGGGCATGTGTCCCGCGGTGTGAATCACTTCAAGCGACGTCGCACCAACGGACAGTTTCATCCCGTCGGCCAGGTACCCGTCGGGCAACAGTTCGAGATAGACCTCGTGCCACAGCATTACATCGTCGAGGTGCAACAGGATCGGGGCACCGAGGACGTTCGCCAGGGGTCGAGCGGCGTTGATACGGTCATCGTGACCATGGGCCAATGATGGCGACCGTGGCGCGACCCGCGACGGGCGCCACTGCTGGGTGGTGGTCGTTCGCGGCGTCGATCACCAACACCTCTCCTTCATCGCCCACGACGCAGACGTTGTCTTCTACCTCGACGTCCAACTCGTCGAGAGAGAAGGTCCCTGATGTACGGACCGACTCGAGCTTCACATCACGACGACGGAGCGCAGCACCTCTCCGCGCTCCATTCGATGAAATGCCTCCTCAACGTCACCCAGGGAAATGGTCTCGCTGACGAATCGGTCGAGGTCGAGGCGACCTTCAAGATAGAGGTCAACGAGCATCGGGAAGTCGCGCGACGGCAGGCAGTCCCCGTACCAACTCGGCTTAAGTTGTCCGCCACGTCCGAAGAAATCGATCATTGCCAAGTCGATACGCATCTCGGGTGTAGGCACGCCAACTTGAACCAGGGTGCCGGCGAGGTCCCTCGCGTAAAAAGCCTGCTCCATCACTTTCGAATTGCCCACTGCCTCAATGCAGACATTGGCGCCGTTGCCGTCAGTCAACCCGCGAACCGCTTCGACGACGTCCTCGCTCGAAGCGTTGACAACATGGGTGGCCCCGAACTCTCGAGCGCGATCGAGTTTGCGCGGATCAAGGTCGATGGCAATGATGGTCGTGGCCCCGGCGAGATGTGCACCGACGATCGCCGCGCAACCAACGCCCCCACAGCCAAAGACCGCCACGGAGTCACCCACACCCACCTCGCCGGTACGCATCGCCGCGCCCAGTCCGGCCATCACGCCGCAGCCCAAGAGGCCGACCGCTTCGGGCCGAGCCTTCGGGTTGACCTTGGTGCACTGGCCCGCCGCCACCAGCGTCTTCTCTGCGAACGCGCCGATTCCCAGCGCCGCCGACAGCGGCGTCCCGTCAGTCAATGTCATCTTCTGCGTCGCGTTGATAGTGGAAAAGCAGTACCAGGGCCGTCCCCGTCGACACGAACGACACTCTCCACACACCGCGCGCCAATTCAATACGACGAAATCACCGGGTTGCACCGACGTGACGTCAGGCCCAACACTTTCGACGACACCCGCTGCCTCGTGTCCGAGAAGGAATGGGAACTCATCGTTGATTGCACCCTCGCGGTAATGCAAGTCCGTATGGCAGACACCGCACGCCTGGACGCGCACGAGGGCCTCACCCGACCCCGGATCGGGCACCACGACGGTTACGAGTGATACCGGCTCACCTTTGGCCATCGCGACGACTCCTTGGACCTGCGACGCCATCGTGTGCTCCTTGTCGGTTTCGGCCTCATTGTACAGTGGACCTCTTGAGGATCGCAGTCAGATTTTCGGCTACTCGCGTCCGCTCAAAGCGAATTGTTACTCCAATCGCGTAATGTCTGGTAGCGGTCGGACGCAAAGAGGCACGTAGGCCACCGCTTCGAAAGAGGCCAGAAGCAGAGACCGGCCAGACGTCGTCAGGCACGGCAACTGACACGACGGTCACATCATCAAGAGGGAGGAAATCAGGTTCATGAGCACGACCATCATCTGTCCTCTTTCTCTTGCTCGCGCAACCCAAAGAAGCGTGGCGTGACGAGCGAACCGATTCTCGAGGCGCACGAACTCGTCAAGCGTTTCGGCGACTTTGAAGCGGTCAAAGGAGTGAGCTTCACCATCCTGCGCGGTGAGACGTTCGGCTTCCTCGGCCCCAATGGCGCGGGTAAAACCAGCACGATGCGAATGATCTCGGCAGTTTCCCAGCCCAGTTCAGGCACCCTCACGATCCTCGGCCTCGACCCCAGCGCACACGGTCCCGAGATTCGTGGTCGCTTGGGCGTGGTGCCCCAGGAGGACACGCTCGAGCTGGAGCTCTCCGTACGCCAAAACCTAGAGATGTTCGGTCGCTACTTCGACCTCTCACGCGACATCCTGCGCGCGCGAGCGTCAGAACTTCTCGAGTTCGCCCAGCTGTCCGACCGAGCGAACGACAAGGTTGACGATCTATCGGGTGGCATGAAGCGCCGCTTGACCATCGCGAGGGCATTGATCAACCAACCAGAGCTCCTGATCCTCGACGAACCCACTACGGGCCTGGACCCTCAGGCACGACACTTACTCTGGGAGCGGCTATACCGCCTGAAGCGTGACGGGGTCACGCAAATCATCACGACCCACTACATGGACGAGGCCGAGCAGTTGTGCGACCGCCTGGTGGTGATGGATCACGGTACCATCGTCGCCGAGGGTCCACCTCGCGAGCTCATCGCGCAGCACTCGACGCGCGAAGTGGTCGAACTGCGTTTCGACACCGATTCACCTGGAGAGATCCACTCCCGCCTCACTCCATTTGCGCAGCGAGTCGAGGTGCTGCCGGACCGGGTACTGCTCTACGTCGACGCCGGCGACGACACGTTGCGAGAGATTCACGAAGTCGGGATCGTGCCCGCGAGCGCGCTCGTTCGTCGCAGTTCACTCGAGGACGTCTTCTTGCACCTCACCGGCCGGACTCTGGTGGACTGAGCGTGTCGAACACGCTCGATGTTTCCCTCGGCTGGCCGCGTTGGCGTCGAAGTTGGTGGTATCACGCGACGTACTACGCCCAGACCTGGCGCGGGTCCGTGGCGAGCACGGTGCTCTTTCCCATCTTCTACCTCGCCGCGCTCGGCGTGGGCGTGGGTCACTTGGTCAACGCGCACACGGGCCTCGTCCAAGGTCAGACCTACATTCACTTCATCGCGCCGAGCCTGCTCGCCACGACGACAATGCAACTGGGCGAAAGCGAGTCCCTCTGGCCGGTGCTCGCCGCCATCAAATGGATTCGCACGTATCATGCGGCGGTCGCGACGCCGCTTGAGCCCGAGGACATCCTGTACGGCAAGTTGACGTGGGTCGTCACTCGGGCCTTGGCCACGGGCGTTGTCTACACGATCGTCATTGGTTCTTTCGGCGCCTTGCAGTCCTGGTGGAGCTTGACCCTGCCGCTCATTGGTGCGCTCATCACGTTGGCCTTCGCCGCGCCATTAGTGGCGTTCGCCGCCACGGCGCAGTCCGATGGTTCGTTCACCACGATCTACCGCTTCGGCTTCGTGCCGATGTTCCTCTTCTCCGCGACGTTCTTTCCAGTCTCGGCCTACCCCGGCTACCTGCGGCCCGTGGTGCAATTCGTGCCGCTCTACCACGGCGTCGCCCTCGCGCGTGCAGCCGCCTTCGGCGCGGGGTCCTTCAGCGCCATCATCTTTCACCTCGCTTTCCTCGTAGTGATGGCGGTCGCCGGCGTTGCCTGGGGTCGCCACACGATGCGCCGCCGGTTGGTGGACTGATGCTGACGCGCACCCTGCCCCAGTTCGGCTCGCGTCGCTCACTGCATATCTTCGAGCGCAACTTCATGGTCTACCGCTCCCAGTGGCTCATGCTGGTCTCGGGCTTCTTCGAGCCCCTCTTCTATCTACTGAGCATCGGGATCGGTCTCAACCACCTCGTCGGCCCTCTCCCGATCAACGGTCGGTTCATCAGCTACGCCACCTTCGTCGCCCCCGGGATGCTCGCGACGTCGGCGATGAACGGCGCGGTTATCGACTCGATTTTCAACACGTTCTTCCGGCTCAAGATCTCGCACGCCTACGACGCCATTCTCTCGACACCCCTCGACGTCACCGACGTCGCCCTGGGCGAAGTCTGGTGGGCGCTGGCGCGCGCCACCGTTTACGCGGCATCCTTCATCATCTGCATGACGCTGCTCGGCGACGCGGGCAGCGTCTGGGTGGTGCTGTGCTGGCCCGCGGCCATCCTCACCAGCCTCACGTTCAGTTGCCTCGGGCTCGCTGGTTGCACGTACATACGCTCGTGGCAAGATTTCGACCTGGTCGCCCTAATCCAACTACCGCTGTTCTTGTTCTCGGCGACCTTCTTTCCAATTTCGCTCTACCCGCATTGGCTCGGGGCCCTCGTCTCCTTCTCCCCGCTCTACCAGTCAGCAGCCTTGATGCGCGGCCTCGACCTCGGTCAGTTCGACTTCATCATGATTTTTCGCTCGGGTTACCTGTTGGCGCTGGCCGCCGTTGGACTCATAATCGCCGCTCGGCGCTTCCGACGAATCCTCGTTCCCTAACTTGCGACTGTCGTTGATTTGGACATCGCAGCTCGGACAGCTACATCGTTGGCGTGAGGCCTGCGTCGACAACGAATTCGGCACCGGTCACGGCGGAGGCCCGGGGCGAGCACACGAAGCAAACGCAATTGGCAATTTCCTCGGGGTCAATAAACCGCTTCATCGGCGTGCTGGCGGCAGTCTCGTCGGCGATATCGCTCGCGACCGTTCCCTTCATCGCCGACACTTGACTCGCTATCCCATCATCACCGAGCCACATCGGCGTCGCGGTCAGTCCGGGCGACACCGTCACCACGCGAATTCCTTGAGCCGCGTACTCCGTGGCGATGGCCTTACCGACGCTGAGCAGTGCCGCTTTCGACGCGCTGTAGGCGGGACCGTCTTGCGCGGGCAGGCGCGCGTTCACCGACGCCACGTTTACAATGACGCCGCCGTTGTGCGTCATGTATGGAATCGCGACGCGCATCGATCGCACTGCTGCCATGAAATTGAGTTCCATTGTCTTCGTCCACTGATCAAGATCTTGCGCGAGGAATCCTTCAACGACCAGCGCCACCGCCGCATTGTTCACCAGGATGTCGAGGCGACCGTGCACGTCCATCGCGTGCTCAATCATCCGCTGCGGTGTCTCGGGCAACGAGAGGTCCGCCACAAAATGCGTGATGCCCTTCACCTCGCCATCAGGCTCGCGTCGCGATACGCCAACGACCTTTACTCCTTCTGAGGCAAGCGCAATCGCAGTCGCGCGACCAATGCCAGTACTGGCTCCCGTTACGACGGCGACCTGTCCATCAAGGTGAAGATCCACGAAGAATAACCTAGTGAAAACGCCGGGGTCCAAGTTGCGTTGGCGCTCACCATGGGTGGGCGACCCTCATCACCAACTAGACGGCAAGACGCGAACAATCTCTTTGGCAATTGCCACGTACCCGATGTCGTTGGGATGATCATCGGGACCCCACGGGTACGCGCGGCACATGAACGTGTAGGCGCACACCTGATCGACGTTTCTAGGCACGATTTCGCCTCCGGAAATTCTGGTTGACGTTGAATCCGAATTGAGGAATGCCGCCGGGACATCCGCGACCGCAACTCCGGCCTTACGGTACACCGTCGTCAACTCTTGATTCAGTTCCGTGATCACGTTGAGGGTCTGCGTGGCGTAACTACGTTCATCCGAGCTCAGCAAGAAGCGCGCGAGAAATGGGTCAGGGTATTCCATCCCTACAAAGTGCACATTCGGTCCCGCGGCACTCTTGAGTTTCGCCACGACCTTCGGCAAATCTGCGTTCACGAGTTCCTTGGCCTCATCGACGCAGCCCACTTCAACCTGTGCCGTTTCTATGCACGGCTGCACGTCGTTAAATCCAATGTCAATCGACACCACACCCGTGTCGTCGTGGTGCGCGTTCAAGAAATTCTGTGCGCGCGACATCTGCGTCGTGGGCAATTTGTAGCAGTGATCCTTCAAGCCCAACAGCGTCACTACCGTTTCGCCGGGGCAACCCATTTTTGTGAGCGTCAGGTCAATTTTCGACGCTTCGAGTCTCACCACCACGTTCGCGTAACCGTTGTTCGAGGGCTTATCTAGCAATGCGCCGTCTTTTGTTAACTGTCCCGTGGGCTCGTAACCAAGCGAACTTGATCCGCCAACGTCCAGGTAAAATCCTGTCGGCAATGTTGCCGAGCTCGCGCGTTGCGGCGCGCGGAACCATGCAGTGCCACTCACCAGCACAATCAGTGCGCCAAATGCGAGTCGGGTTGCGGTCCGGCGCCTTAGCATCGGCATTCCCCTTCCCTTTCGAGTTGACATTGCGAAGGACTCAACATCGCGGGCCATTATGCGCGACATTCCGACGTGGTGGAATTTTAAAATTTCTAGTGGCGACGTACGGCGTCAACGAACCATCGCCACCAATGTTAGACGTTGAGGTGCCGGCTACGGTCTCAGCGGCGCAGATGTGTCGCATCGTCTCTCGTCCTGAGCGTTTCGATACGCATTATTTCTCGCCACCACGCAGTGAGGCGAAGACGGACTGCGCAATCATGCGGTAGCCCCTGTTGTTGGGGTGATCGTCGGGACCCCACGGCGGCTCTCGACACATCCACGTTGTCACGCAGGCCATCGCAACGTTTTTCGGAACTCGCTCACCGTTAGAACGACGAACGAGGGCCGTGTCGCGAAGTTTGAACTTTCCGACAATGTTGGCGACGTCGATGTGCGCGTTCGAATACACCTGTACCAGTGCCCGGTCAAGGCTTTCAATGGCCATCAGGGTGAAGCGCGCCAACCGTGGACCGGTGGCACCAACCAAGTAGTGGCTCAGGAAGGGATCACCATAGGGAATGCCGACAAACTCAACGCGTGGGCCGCTGGCCGCCTTCAATTTTGAGAGTACCGTCGGCAGAACTTTTTTCACCGTGGTAATCGCGTCTGCGACGCATTTCCGCCCTACCGAAAATTCGTGCAGGCAGGGCCGGATGTCGTTAAATCCCAAATCGATCGTCACGATGCCGTCCTCGTTATGAAGCGACTTGAGCGAGCTTTGAGCTTTTGCCAACATCGTCGTAGGCGTCGAATAGCAGTTGTCGCCTCCGGACGACATGTATTCAATTGTCTCTCCGGGGCAGGCGAGATTGTGTATGTCGAGTGCGACGTCGTGGTCCGACTCAATGTCTGCGAGATCGTTCACGTATCCGTTCTCGGTGGAACTTTCGTCGGGTCCTCGAACACCTTCTGTTCCGGTGGGCTCAAATCCCTTCGCCGATGACGCACCGATGACCATATAGAAAACTGTCTTCGGATTGCTTTTGAGTAAATCCACACCGGCAACGCAGAGTCCTGCAATAACGACAAGAACCGCCAGAAGTCTTACGGTTCGACGCCGCCCAGGCGCAAAGCGGGTTCGCACTGGCCAATCGTAAGTTGTTGTGGCGAGGATTCTCTTAAGTTCACTTAAGTATTTCCATAAAGTTCGCAGAGAACGAAACCGTCCCGACTCCAAACGCCGACAACTTTGAAGACTGATTGCCACCGAGGACGATGTCAGGGACGAACGGTACCATCGGACCGTGCCCGTCACAACGCCTGACTCGACTGCCCGCGACACGCTGTCCGCCAAGGAAGCAACTCGAATTGCCCTCTTCGCCCAAGGAATGCGCGGACCGCGTTTGCGCGGTGGACCCGCCAAAGTCGTGCATCACCTACGTGGCGTGCAGCTCGACACGATCTGCGTGTTGGCCCGTTCCCACGAACTGGTGAACTTCGCGAGATTAGGCGCACTGCCGAGAAAGAAGATTGAAGACGCCTACTGGGGGCGGCGAAGTCAAACTTTCGAATACTGGTCGCACGCGGCCTGCGTGTTGCCGCTCGAACTCTGGCCGGCGTACGCGGCGAAGCGACGGGCTCGCGCCGCGCGGGGTTTCCGCTGGCACCAGCTTCAAGACCACCAACGGAGTTGCGCCGACGTGGTAGCGCGCCTGCGTGATGGTGGTCCGCTCACCGCACGCGGGCTAGGTGGTGCAAAAAAGAGCGGGACCTGGTGGGACTGGTCGGAGATCAAGATCGCGGCAGAGTGGATGCTCGACGTGGGCACCGTCGTCTGTCGCGAGCGACGGGGCTTTGAGCGGGTGTACGACCTCGCCGAGGGTGCCATTCCCGAGGAGCTTCTCGGACTCGAGTTCGACGACGAATCGTGCGCTCGCATTCTTGTCGAGTCGGCCGGCCGGGCCATGGGTGTCGCCACCATTGCCGATCTGGCTGCATATCACGGGCTGAGAAACAGCGTCGTGCGTTCTGTCTTGGCCAACACGTCGCTGCGAGCGGTACGTGTCGAGGGATGGCGTGATCGGGCCTACCTCGCCGAGAACGCTGAGGCGGGATTGGCGTCAGGACTTCGGGGTCGAACGGTCTTGTTGTCGCCATTTGATTCGCTGCTGTGGGACCGCGCGCGACTAGAGCGGCTGTTCCACTTCACGTACCGCCTCGAAGCGTACGTACCAGCACCAAAACGAGTGGTTGGATACTACGCCATGCCAATACTCGCCGGTGATCGAATTGTGGGTCTCGTCGATCCCAAGCGTGCGGGTGATACGTTGCACGCTCGCCACGTGGTCATCCACGACACCCGGGCGATTGAACACATTGCGGTTGCGCTTCGAGAAGCGGCGACGTGGGTTGGCTGCGAGCACGTCGTCATCGACCGTGTCACGCCCACTGAAAGTCACACGGCGCTTCGCGCCGCCCTGCTCTAGCGACTCCGGCTTCGTCGCAACCTACCAACGTACCCAGCGACGGACTGAACGACTTATTTGGAGTCGTCGATGCGTCTTACAGCTGATGTGATGCGAAGAACGACCACATCAGGGAATTGGCGTTAATCGCGTCGGATTGAGGGCCGAGTAGGTCGGTAATGCTCGAGGGCATGGTTGGTCCGCCGGGCCACTCGTGGCCCTCGCCAATCACTTCGTAGAGTTCCACCGCTGCGCCCTTCGCGCACTTCGAATACGAACTGAATATGACGCCGCTGGACTTAGACACTGTTGGCGATTTAGAACAATGGTCCTGCTTGGCCCAGTCTTTCGCCGCGGTCCGCACGGAGTAGGTCCAATAGGCCTCTCCCTTACCCGCGAAGGGATCGACGAGGTCATCTGAACCATGAAAGGCGATTACCGGCACTGCCCGCGTCGCCGGACAGGGCTTGGGATGGCGCAGCCCGCTCACGGGAGCAACCGCCGCAAAGATCTTCGAGTCGTCGCACGCGAGTTGGCTCACTTCGCGCGCCCCTCCGGAAAATCCAGTGGCGTAGACGGCCATTGGATTGACGCAGTACATGTGTTCTAAGGCGCCCACCAGATTGGTGAGGAACTTCACGTCATTTGGCGACCCCGCGGGCACGGCACGTCCGCCGACCAGGGGTTCGCCCGGTACATTCCAGTCATATCCCGTGCGATCGGGAATGAGCGCCTGGGGAAACGCCACGATGAAATTATCCTCATCAGCGGTTTGATCCATGTCACTGAACACATCTTGTGCCGCCGCCGTGCTGCCGCTGCCGTGCAGGTTGAGAACCAGTGGAAGCTTGCTCTCGTTGGTGTAGGTCGTCGGCACGTGCACGATCACCGTTCGATTGATGCCATCAATTTTCAGCGAAAGGATTGCCGTCTTGGGCGAGCCAACACCGCATCCTGAGGCCGAACTTTTCGCACCAGACGCCGAAGCCGGACTAGCCAGGCCAAGACTCGCGAATGGCATCGCGATCAAGGACAACACCGCGAAGACGGTGAGACACCGACGTCGTCGTGTGCGCGTAGGCATCACCACATCATTAGACGCTGTCCCATTCATCTTCGCTCCTTTCGAGAATAGGCAATAGTGTTGCATAATTTGGCCAATTCCGCAACCATGTTGCATAACAACTACGATGATTCCGTGACAGAGAGTCAAAGCCCGCCAAAACTCTTTGGCGACCTGCTGGCCCTCGCCCGACGGGGTTGGGTGCTTGAGATGTCCAAGAGACTCGACAATCTCGGATATCCGGACTATCGCCGCAGTGACGCCGTCCTGCTTCGGTGGCTGCGCCACGGCCCCCTGCCCTTCAGCGAACTCGCGGCCACGCTCGGCGTGTCGCGTCAGGCGGCTCGAAAACTCGTCGATGGACTGACGGTGCGACACTTCGCGATCGTCGAGCGTGACCGGGACGATGCTCGACGACTCAACGTTGCGCTCACCGTGGCGGGCGAGGTCTACGCCCGCCACGTACTCGACGTCGTCACGGCGCTCAATTCGGAACTCGACGAGCACGTAGACCCCTACGATTTAGCGGTCGTTAAGTCCGTGTTGCGTACGGTGTCTACGCTTTATGCCAGTGATTGAAAGACTCGCCCCTGCCTGACGACGCCAGCGTCGATGACGGCCGCCCCGACCGGGTCGAGCGTGTCCTTCGAACGTTGGGAAAATCGGATCTTGATGAGGTCGAGGTCAACCCGGGGCAAGACGTCGGAAGAGTCAGCATCGTGCACGGTTCAAGTGCGCAGGTCATTTGGTGTGACCACGACGGTCTCGAACAGGTATCGACCTGTCAATACGCGACCAATCTCAATCTTCGACCCGTCGCTGGCGACTGGGTGGCCCTACGCGATCAATACGTTGTTTCGGTGCTAACACGCCGCAATGCGCTTCGCCGGCCCGATCCCAACCTGCGTGACGTGCAGATCCTCGCCGCCAACCTGGACCTCGTGCTGCTCGTCGTACCCATCGACCGAGGTCTGAACGTTCGAATGCTCGAGCGGTTCGCGGTGATGGCCTTTGACAGCGGGGCCCGTCCCCTCGTCGTGCTCACCAAGGCCGACGGCACGAGTGACGCCACGGCCCTGGAAATTCAAACTGAATTAGCGGTGCCCGGCGTCGATATTTTGACGACCAGTTCGTTAAGCGGCGAAGGTATCGAACAGTTGCGCCAATTGCTGCACGAAGGCGTGACCGCCGTCATGCTGGGCGCGTCGGGCGCGGGCAAGACGTCATTGCTCAACGCCCTCGAGGGTAGCGACGAAGCAACGCTCAGCGTTGGCTCGAGCGGCGAAGGACGTCATGCGACCACCACTCGCAAGCTCTACCGACTCTCCTCCGGTGGCGTACTGCTAGACATACCCGGCATCCGATTGGTCGATCTAATGAGCGGACAAGAGGGAATCGATGAGACCTTCGCCGACATCACGCACATCGCCGAGCGGTGCCGCTTCCGAGACTGCGCGCACAACGGTGATGAGGGTTGCGCCGTCGAGGCGTCCGTGATGTCCGGAAAGCTGCCGGCGAGTCGCCTTAAGAGCTGGCGGCTCATTCAGTCGCAACTCACGAGCCAGTCGCGGCGTCGAGACCCCAGCACGGCGGCGGCGAAACGAGCACGGCGCAAGAGGAGCGGCGACTAGCGCCGCTCAATCAGGTCCATGTAGTCATCACGCCAGAGATCGAAATACTCCTCCGGCAACAACACGGCGTGGGTCGGATTAAGCGCCTCCACGAATGGCCGTTCGTGACTCACCGCCACGATCGTTCCCTTCCACTGGTGCATCATCACCCCGAGCGCTTCGACGCTCGCGGGGTCCAGGTTGTTCGTTGGTTCGTCCAATAACAGCAGGTTGGCGTCGGAGGCGGCCAGGATCGCGATCGCCAGCTTCGCCCGCTCGCCACCAGACAACGTTCCGGGCAACTGGTGGGCCGCGGAGCCTTTCAACCCGAAGGCGCCCAGCAGTGCCCGACGCTGCACCTCGGTTACCACCGTGGCGTTTTCTAAGTGGTCGAGCACGCTCTTGGAGAAATCCAACTGCTCGTGTTCCTGGGCGAAGTAGCCAACCGTCACGTTGGCGCCGAACTTCACCACTCCGGTCTGCGCCTTCTGGGTACCCGCGAGGCATCGCAGCAGTGATGATTTTCCGGCGCCGTTCTTGCCGACGATCAGAATTCGGTCACCGCGGCGGGTGATGAAATTCACGTCGCGTAGTACTTCGACCGGACCGTAGCGAACGCCAACGTGCTCGACGGTCATAGGTACGTCACCACTGCGCGGAGGGTGAGGGAGCTTGAAGACGACCTTACGTTCCTTCTTGGTCACTTCGACGTGGCTGTCTTGAAGTTTCTCGACCTTACGGTCGAGCACCTTGGCCAAACGCGCGCGCTTCTCGGTTTGGCCCCGCATGCTGTCGGCCAATGTCTTCATGCGCGCGATCTGCTCATCCTGATGTGCGCCAAGTTTCTCTTCACCCAATCGACGCGTTTCCTCCTGTTGGAGAAACTTGGTGTAGTTGCCTTTGTACTCGCGCAGCTGTCCATCGCGCAGCGCCAGTACGCGGTCGATTGATTTGTCCAGCAGTGGCAGGTCGTGACTGATGACCAGCACGGTGCCGCGAAACTGTTCGAGTTCGTCGAAGAGCCAACCTTTGGCTGCCTTGTCAAGGTGGTTCGTCGGTTCGTCGAGGACCATGGTTTCGGGTTGTTCGTAGAGCACCCGCATCAGGTCCACTCGTCGGCGTTGTCCACCCGACAGCGAACTCAGGTCTTCTAAGAGCAGCTGCTCGGCGAGACCGAGTCCGTCGGCCAGTCGCGCCACTTCGGACTCAGCTTCGTATCCGCCGCGTTCACGAAATGTCTCTTCGAGACTAGTGAAGCGCTCGATCGTCTCGTCGGTGGGATCAGCCGCCAACGCGTGACGCGCATGTTGCATGTCGGCGTCGATTTGATCGAGGCCACGTGCGGAGAGCACGTGCGATAACCCAATGGGCTCCACGCCGAGTCCGCCTTCAACTGGCTCCTGCGGCAAGTGACTGAGCGTGCCTTGATGCTGCACGGTGCCGGTGATGCGCAGGTGCTCGGGGGTGTTGCCGAGCAGCACGCTCAGCAACGTTGACTTGCCCGCACCGTTGCGACCAACGAGTCCAACTTTCTCCCCGTTGCCGACTGTGAACGACACGGGGCTGAGAATGCGACGTGCGCCAATCTCTATACCCAAATCCCGGACTATTAACATTTAGAGTCTCAGTGACTCGGTGGTAACTGTCAGCTCTTCTCGACGAAGTAGTGGTGTGGGCGACGTTATGAGTTGTGACCGTGTGCTCGCTGGCAGCGTGCGCGGCGAGTCTCGGTGAGAGACGTTGTCGTACTCGCGGTGGCGTGGCGATATCGCGTCCGCGAGCAAAGTCATACATACATGATAGGACCCGTTGCCTGAACGGCCATCACGGCGACTCACACGGCATTCTGAACGTCAGATTGTGGCACGATAACTGCATGACAGAAACCTTCTTTGTGGACGTGTGGAGCGACGTGGTCTGTCCGTTCTGTTACCTCGGCACTCGGCAACTGACAAACGCTCTCGACGAATTTGAATTTCGCGATGACCTGGTGCTGCGCCACCGCGCCTTTGAGCTCGATCCCGACTCGCCCAGAGACTCCGGTCAAACCCTCGATGAGCGGCTTGCCCAGAAGTACGCCATGCCGATCGAACGGGCTCGATCGCTCAATGAGAAATTAGAGAGTGACGCGGCGGCCCTGGGCATGACGTGGTCCATGAAGCAGGCCCGACCGACGAACACGTTTGACGCCCACCGACTCATTGCCCACGCCAGCACGCAAGATCTTGGCGACGCCATGAGCGAGCGTCTCTTTCGTGCGTACTTCAGCGAGGGCCAATTGCTCGGCGACACCGATACGTTGAGCGCGCTCGCTATGGACGCGGGTGTGGCTGACGCCGACACACTGTGGCAGGGCGACAACTTCGCCGCCGATGTGCGGGCTGATGAAAATCAAGCCAATGAGCTTGGCATCACGGGGGTGCCAACGATGTTATTCGACGACAAATTCATGGTGGTCGGTGCACAAGGCTCCGAGCAGATCCTCGACGTCCTCACGCGGGCCTGGGCCCGCCGCTAGAACTACTCTTCGGACTCGGCCGGCACTACGGCCGCAGTCGCGACCGTATGGCCCTCATCGAGGTTCATCACCCGTACGCCCGTCGCGTCCCGGCCCTGAGATGAGACCTCGCGCACCGGCGTACGGATCAGCACGCCACCGCTCGATGCGAGCAGGAGCTCATCACCGAGTTCGGCCATGAACGCGGCGACCACAAATCCACGCGCGGCCGTGAGCTTGATGGCCCGCACGCCGAGGCCCCCGCGGCCCTGGCGATTGAAGCGCTCGGTCTTTACTCGCTTGCCAAATCCCGTGTCGGTAACGAGAAAGAGATCGGCGCCGTCGCGCACGACGTCGAGGGCAATCGCCTTGTCGTCCGCCTTGAGCTTGATGCCGCGCACGCCGGTTGAATCGCGACCGACCTCGCGAACTTCTTCCTCGTTAAAGCGAATTGACATTCCGCGAAACGTCACGACCATGAGGTCATCGGTGCCGCTCGTCGCGACCACGCGCACAACCTCATCGCCCTCACGTAACTTGATCGCGATCCAACCTTCACGACGAGACTTGTCGTACTCGCTGAATGCGGTCTTCTTCACGGTGCCGTCGGCCGTCACGAAGACTAAGAACTTGTCATCGGGAAAGTCAACCGTAGTGACGATTGCCTGAATTGATTCACCGGGTTGCAGGTTGAGCAGGTTCACGACTGCCGTGCCCTTGGCGGTTCGTTCCTTCATTGGAATCTCGTGTCCCCGCAAACGAAACACTCGTCCTCGATTAGAGAACATCAGGACGTAGGCGTGTGTCGTCGTGTGAATGATTTGTTGGACGAAGTCTTCATCACGAAGCTTGGCGCCCTGGACCCCGCGGCCACCTCGCCCCTGGACCCGGAAGGAATCCGCAGCCACCGACTTCACGTAGCCGGCCTGGGTCATCGTGATCACAATGTCCTCATCCTTGATGAGGTCCTCGACACCGAGCTCACCGGGATCGTTGACGATCTCGGTCACGCGGTCGTTGGCATACTTGTTGCGAATCACGGTGATCTCATCGGCGATGACTTTGCGCAACTTGGCGTCGTTGGCCAGGATGGACTGCAGCTCCGCGATTGTCTCGCGCAACTTGTTCATCTCATCGTCGAGTTCGCTGCGACCGAGGCGTGTCAGTCGACCAAGGGTCATGTCCAGGATGTGGTTGGCCTGTTCCTCGGAGAATTCAAACGGCGCGGCCATCAACGCGGTGCGCGCGGCCGGACGGTCATCCGATCCGCGAATCGTCGCGATGACCTGGTCGAGCATGTCAATGGCCCTGAGCAGTCCTTCGACGATGTGGGCCCGGGCCTCGGCTTTACGCAAGCGGAATTCGGTGCGACGCGTTACCACCTCAACCTGGTGAGAAATGTAGTGCGTGAGCGCTTGGACCAGTGACAACGTGCGCGGCACGCCGTCGACCAACGCCAGCATGTTGACGGCGAACGTGGTCTGCAGCGACGTGTTCTTGTAGAGCTTGTTGAGCACGACGTTTGCGTTGGCGTCGCGCTTGAGGCGAATCACCAAGCGGGCCTGGCGTCCGGCGGAGTCGTTCTGGACCGCGGAGATACCGTCGAGATCGCCGTTCTTCACCAGGTCGTAAATCTTCTCTTCGATGGCTTCGACCGACACTTCGTACGGGAACTCGGTGACCACGATGCGTACGTCGCTGCGGTTCTCTTCTATCTCCGCGACGGCCCGCATCTTGATTGAACCGCGTCCCGTGCGGTACGCGTCGAGGATTCCCTGTCGGCCCAGGATCTGCGCCCCGGTAGGAAAGTCCGGTCCGCGCACGAAAGTCATGAGATCATCCGACGTGGCGTCGGGGTGGGCAAGTAGGTGCAGCGTGGCGTCGATCACTTCACCCAGATTGTGTGGTGGGATCTTGGTTGCCATGCCTACGGCAATGCCTTGGGAGCCGTTGACCAACAGATTGGGATAGCGCGACGGCAGCACGGTGGGCTGCTGAGTGGTGTTGTCGTAGTTCGGCTCAAAGTCGACCGTCTCTTCGTCGATCGAATCGAGCATTTCGAGCGCGAGCGGTGCGAGACGACACTCGGTGTAACGCATCGCGGCCGCGCCTTCGTCAGGGCCCGTGCCACCAAAATTGCCGTGCCCGCTGATGAGGGGATGACGCATTGCGAAGTCCTGGACCATGCGCACGAGCGCGTCGTAGATGGCGCTGTCGCCGTGCGGGTGATAGGTACCCATCACCGAGCCCACGACGCTGGCGCACTTGGAATACGGCCGGTCCGGACGCAGACCCTGGTCGAACATCGAATACAAGATTCGCCGGTGCACGGGCTTTAATCCGTCGCGGGCGTCGGGCAGTGCGCGCGACACAATGACCGACATGGAGTACTCGAGAAACGAACGTTCCATCTCCAGATTGATTTCGATGGGTTCGATGTAGCCAACGACCTCGTCGCCTGGTGGCGGGGCGGCGGTGCCGCCGCCTCCGGTACCGGTTCTGCGTGCCATGCTCTCGCGCCTCCTAGATGTCTAGGAAGCGAACGTCTTTCGCGTTGGTTTGGATGAAGTGGCGGCGTTGGGGCACGTCATCACCCATGAGGATCGAGCAGACTTCGTCGGCGAGTGCCGCCTGCTCCACGGTGATCTGAAGAAGGGCCCGCTTGGTGGGATCCATGGTGGTGTCGCGCAGCTCGTCGTAGTCCATCTCCCCCAGGCCCTTAAGACGCTGGAAGTCGTTCTTGTGAGTGGGGTTGTCCAGCAAGAATTTGGTCTTCTGCGTGTCGTCGCCGAGGTAGACCTTTTCTTTTCCGACCAATGTCGAAAACAGCGGCGGCTGCGCCACGTAGATATGGCCGTTGTTCACGAGCTCGGTCATCTGACGGAAGAAGAACGTCAGCAACAGCGTACGGATATGGCTGCCATCAACGTCGGCGTCGGCCATCAAGATGATCTTGTCGTAACGAACCTTCGTTACGTCAAAGTCTGCTTCGACGCCCGCGCCTATTGCGGAGATCAATGCCTGGATCTCGGTGTTCTTGAGAATTTTGTCCGATCGGGCCTTCTCGACGTTCAGGATCTTTCCTCGAATTGGCAGGATCGCTTGATTGCGAGGATTGCGGGCGTCCTTCGCCGAACCGCCGGCGGAGTTGCCTTCCACAATGAACAGCTCACACTCTCGAGGGTCGTTCGACGAGCAGTCAACAAGCTTTCCGGGAAGGCCGGCACCGTCTAACGCGCTCTTGCGTCGAGTGAGGTCGCGGGCTTGGCGCGCGGCCATGCGCGCGCGCGAGGCCTGAATGGCCTTAGCGACGACTTGGCCACCCTCCTTGGGATTCTCTTCCAGCCAGTCTGCGAGCTTTTCGTTCGTCGCGCGCTCGACCAGTGACCGGATCGAAACGTTGCCGAGCTTGCCCTTGGTCTGGCCCTCGAATTGCGGTTCGGTCAGTCGCACGGAAATGATCGCCGTCAGTCCTTCGCGGATGTCCTCACCCAACAGGTTTTCGTCTTTTTCCTTCAGAAGATTGCGCTTGCGGGCGTAGCGATTGACCACGTTGGTGATGGCCTTGCGGAACCCCTCTTCGTGCATGCCGCCCTCGATGGTCGAGATGCCGTTCGCGAAGGAGTGAATGCTCTCGTAGTACCCGGAGTTCCACTGGAACGCAACTTCGACTTCTTGGCTTTCTTCGGCCTGCTCGTAAAAGCCAACCTTTCGAAAGAGCGACTCCTTGGCGTTGTTGAGGTGACGGACATAATCAACGATGCCGCCGTTGTACTTGAACGTCTCTTTTGCTTCGCGTCCTTTACGCTCATCAACAAATCGGATCTCGAGACCGCGGTTAAGGAACGCCATGATCTGGAGGCGCTCAGTAACTGTCTGCGCGCGAAAATCAACGTCGTCGAAAATCTTAGGATCGGGGGTAAATGTCACCGTCGTGCCGGTGCGTCCCTTCGGCGATGGACCGACGATTTTCAGCTTGCCCTGGGGCTTGCCCCCGTTTTTGAAGAAGAGCTGATAGTGGTGGTCGTTTCGATAAATTTCGAGGTTGAGTTCTGTCGAGAGTGCATTCACCACTGAGGCGCCGACACCGTGCAGCCCGCCCGAAACCTTGTACCCGGCGTCGCCAAATTTCCCCCCCGCGTGCAGGGTGGTGTACACCACTTCGGCGGCACTTTTCCCGGGATAATTCGGGTGATCGTCGACCGGGATGCCACGACCATCGTCAATGACTCGCGCGCTGCCGTTGGCCATCAGGGTGACGTCAATACGCGTGCAATAACCAGCCATGGCTTCGTCAATAGCGTTGTCGATTATCTCTACCAACAGGTGGTGAAGCCCGGAAGGTCCGGTCGATCCGATATACATTCCAGGACGAATGCGCACCGGTTCTAATCCTTCGAGAACAGTGATGTCGCTAGCTTCGTAGCTCGGTGATCCCTTGGACATCTGGGCCACGAAGGATTCCTTTCAGTTAAAGATTTCGGCGTTGTCACGCAGTCGGCGTGCAACTTTTCGATGTATATATCCTACCCGGTTTGGCACAACATTCGAACCCCCAACGGTCGTATTGGCGAGGTACTTTGACCTCAATTACGAGTCTGATAACACCGTTCGAAGTGACGTCGGCGCACGCTCTCCAAGTGTCGAAAAACCAGCGAGAATTGACGGTGTTTGAGAGGTCACGCGCTGCGCGAACGCGCCCGAAGGGACACTGACCAACAGCACTCCATTTTTCACAAATTCTGGTCGACAGTGCTCGGCAATGACGGGCTCAACGATTTGCGGCCACATCTCACGTATCTCATCAATGAGGCGAAGGTCGACCTTGCGGAGTCGACCGGCCATGGTATTAAGCAGTTCGGCCAATCCCGTCGGTTGATCGTCTGAACGCTTCATGACTCGTGCCTCGAGAGGTCAATTACGGCGGCCGGGCTCATCGCGGACGGCAGTGGTGAGGCGGTAGTAACCAGCGTTTGACCGGCGGGAAGCAGATGCAAAAGGCGGTCACTACGTAGTGGATCGAGCTCACTGAAGACGTCGTCGAGTAGCAGTAAGGGGTCAACACCCCTTGTGTGTTGCACCAATTCGTGACCGCCGAGGCGCAACGCCAACGCGAGGGAACGTTGTTCACCCTGAGAGGCCTGTCGTCGAGCGTCGCGCTCATCGAGGGTGAGCAGAATATCGTCTCGTTGCGGACCAATCGTGGTGTGACCACGAAACCGGTCATCATCCAAGGCGCCCTGGAGCGCGTCGAACAAGTCACCGCTCCAGGACTGCTCGTATTCAATGCCCACTCGCAAATTGTCGTGAGCCAGCTCTTGGTAGTACCTCGTCACCAGAGGGACAAGATCATTGAGGACTCTTCGACGAACAGCCACGAGTTCTTCGCTCACGTGGCAAAAATCCCTCGACCACACATCGAGTTCTTCGCGTTGCGACGATGTTGGCAGTTCGCCGTGCAGCCCGCGAAGCAGTGCGTTTCGTTGGCTCAACACGCGCGCGAAGCGTTCGATGATGTCGCCCGTACTTAGGTCCACGTCGCTCAAGAGGTGCGTAAGAAACGCGCGTCGGTTTTCGGGACCCTGGCGAACTATGTCGACGCCTTCGGGAGTGAAAATTGTCAGGGGTAAAACGCCGGCTACATCAGCTCGCGATTGGGGTCGTTGCCCATTCACCAACATTCGTTTGGTGGTATTTCGAACACCTCGCGTCAGCGTGAGATCCACCTGCACGCGCCGCTCTCGCTGGAAAAGCACGCCGTGAACCTCGGCTATCTGCTCGCCGCTGCGAATCATGTCGCTAGCGGCACTACTTCGGAACGATGACGCGGTCGCGAGCGCGTACACCGCCTCTAAGACGGAGGTTTTCCCCGTGCCGTTGGGAGAAAGCAGCACGGTTACCGCGTCGCGGTCGGGCGAGAATCGAAGCTCTTTAAAGAGTCGGAAATTGCGAAGTTCAAGTTCGTGGAGACCCACGACAATCAGTCCGTACTACTGAACGCGAACGGGCATCAGAAGGTACCGGAATCGCGTGTCGTCGACGCCGTGCACCATGGCGGGACGAACAGAGTCCGACATTTCAAGTATGACTTCGTCACCCGGAACGGCCTCAATCCCGTCGATCAAGAAACTGGGGTTAAACGCAATAGTGATCTCTTCACCGCTGTAGTCCGCATCAACATTGTCTTCGACGTCGCCGGCGTCGTGACTCTGTGTCCTAATTTCGATGCTCTTGTCCTTAGTGGTGAGTCGAACCGATGACGTTGAGTCTTTCGCGAGAAGTTTTGCTCGCTTCAGCGAGGTCAGTAACGTGTCTTTCGCTACGCGGAGTTGGTTGGGATAGCTCGCGGGAATCAATTGCAGTACGGATGGGTAATTGCCGTCGATAAGCCGTGAGGCAATGCTGGTAGTTCCCACGACAAAGCAGATTTCGGCTTCAGTGAGTGTTACGCCAATTTGCGCATCTACTGCCAGTGAAGCGGCCGCGCGTTGTAGTTCTTGAAGAGCTCGAGCCGGTACCAACAGGTCCTCTGTTCCACCCACGCTTTCAACCCCTGGAACGTCTCGTACGGCGAGTCGGTATGAGTCAGTCGCGATCAAGCGAAGTGAGCCATTGTCGGTCGTAAAGAGCACCCCGGTGAGTAGCGGCCGCGCGTCATCATTCGCTGCGGCCCGCACCACCTGGTTAAGGCCCTGGATAAGGTCAAGTGCAGCAATAGAGATGAGAGTTCCCGATACTGGTGGAAGTTTGGGATAGTCCATCACCGAAAACGTGCGAAGTGAGAATTTTGCCCGACCTAACGATATTTCAACATTCTCATCGTTACCCGAAATTGTGACGGCGCCAGCTTCGAGAGAACGAACGGCGTCAACAATCAATCGAGCCGGGACGACAGTCGAACCATCTTCGAGTCCAATGACGTCTACAGTCGTGCGCACAGTGATGTCGAGATCCGTGCCAGTAACAGTGAGTTGATTTCCAACCAGCGTTAACAGAATTCCTGACGACGCCCCGATGATGCGCGTTGCAACCACACGACTTGCCGCGCTTAATGCCTCGACAAGAATGTCACGTTCTGATTTTAACTTCACTGAACTACCTTTCCTCAACTACTGAGATTATTGTGTGTTTTTCTATATAAAGAAGTCTTAGTAGTAGTAGGTCTGTTGGTTTGTGGATTAGGTAACAAAATACCTGATAAAGACCTACTTATTAAAACAACTCTTTACACACCTCTGTGACTAACTCCTTCAACCTTCAGAACTCAACTATGAAGTGATGTGCGCTACTAGCTACTTGTCGATACACAATCAACAAGTCAGCCCGGAAGTTGCGCACAAATTACTCCCTGGTTTCACCCTGCAAACGACGTTTCAATTGATTGATCTGCGACAACGTTTCCGCGTTCAGTGCAATCTGTTCGCGAATCTTTTCGACGCCACTTATCACGGTGGTGTGGTTACGCCCGTCAAAGATCCTCGCGATCATTGGATAGGAGTAATTCGTGAGAAGATCGCGAATCAAGTACATCGCAACGTGTCGGGCGTGTACGAGTGGGCGCAGACGCTTGGCCCCACGTACGTCTTCCACGGAGAGCCCGTAAAACTCTGAAACAACAGCCAATATGGTCTCCGGCTTGAGAATTACTTGTTCCTGACCCAAATTAGTGAGATGCGCTTTGGCGAGTTCGAGTGAAATTGGCTCTTGTCGCAAATTGGCGAACGCTCGCAACATCGTGATTGATCCCTCGAGCTCGCGAATGTTGTCACGTACGCGCTGGGCAATCCATTCCGCAACATCACTCGGTAGGTCAATTCCCTCTCGCTCGGCCTTGGAGCGAAGAATGGCAATACGTGTTTCCAAGTCCGGCTGATCGATCTCTGTAACGAGTCCTTGTAAGAGACGACTGCGAAATCGATCTTGCAGTCCCGCGAGGTCACGAGGTGAACGGTCCGACGTCAAGACGATCTGCTTACCGTCGCCGTGCAGTGCATTGTAGGTGTGGAATATTTCTTCGTGAAAAGTTTCACCGCGAGTTTCCATGAACTGGATGTCGTCGATGAGTAGAACATCGTTCTCGCGATAGCGCTCGTGCAGGGCCAACTGTGTTCTGGTTTGAATGGCACGGATGAAGTCGTTAAGGAATGTTTCGGTTGAAACATAGAGGACCTTGCGACCAGGATAATTTTCCTGCACGTAGTTGCCAATGGCGTGTAGCAGGTGGGTCTTACCCAGGCCTGAGTTTCCGTAAATCATTAGCGGATTGTAGGCACGACCAGGAGTTTCAGCGACAGACTGTGCGGCCGCGAAAGCCAAGCGATTCGACGATCCCGGCACGAAGGAGTCAAAGGTCATACGTGGATCGAGGCGCGCGGGCCGATCAACACTAGGAACAAACGAGGTCGCGTCGGATTCCGTTACTCGTTCGTCGCCGACGTGATTTGTTGGCGTCACCGTTTCGTCACTCAGCGTTAACGAAACTTGCACCTGCGCACCTATCAACTGTCTCGCTTGTTCGGTGATAAATGGGAGGTAGCGCTGCTGCACCCGCTGCAGTTGAATTTGATTCGGCGCGCCAATGACCAGTTGATTATCGTGGTAATCCACAAGACGCAGTGTGCTTAACCCTGCGGACCAAACTGACTCAGAAGCGTTGCCGCGTAAGGAGTCTTGTAGTGCCGACCAGATCTCCTCACTACTCTGCATTAGTTCCTCCACAGGTCAACACTGACTTTATCCACAAGCAGAGTCCCTCTTCAATTGATTCAGGTGTCCTTGGGGAGTGTTACCATACTCCGATTTCGTGCGCCGTGCCAAGAGCATGGTCCGGTGGGATAAGATTGTTCCCAGTTGTGCGCCAGCGACCCCCAGGGGGTACCGCGAAGCGCACCCAAATAGTTTGAGAAGAGGTTTTGTGAAGCGAACGTATCAACCTAATAAGAGGAAAAGGGCTAAAACGCACGGTTTTCGTGCTCGTATGCGAACCCGTGCCGGTCGAGCCATTCTAAAGGCCCGCCGTGACAAGGGCCGCCACGAGCTGACGGTCTGAGCCCAAAGTGCCTGGTCGGGTTCGAACCCGACGGCAGTTCGCACTTTTGGCCACGCCGACAGATCGGGGTCAAAGCGGTCCGCTGCGAATCAGTTTCGTAGCCGAGGCCGGTCAGAACCCAACTGTCAATGTGGCCTACGCGATCGGTCGAAACGTCGGAAATGCCGTGGTTCGCAACCAAATTCGACGGCGTTTACGGGCACTCGTAGATAACTTTATTCCTCAACCACATTCAGGAAATTACCTGATCAGATGTGGCTTAGAGACAGGAAATCTCTCCTATGACGAACTTCAACACCACTTACACCAGGCCATGGAATGTGCCGGCGCCTTCAACTAAGCCTTCGCTCGGCGCCCGGGCACTGCTCGGTGCAATTGGCATCTACCAGCGCCTGAGCGCCGGGCGAATTGCCCCGTGCCGCTTTTACCCCTCGTGCTCTCACTACGCCGCCGAAGCCATTGAGGTTCACGGCGCTTGGCGTGGTATGGGTTTGGCATTGCGACGCCTGAGCCGCTGTCGCCCGCTCGGTCCACACGGCGTTGATCTGGTGCCAGAAGCGAGAAACGTTAGGAGCACTCAGTCATGACGTCTTTAAAACACGCCGTTGGCAGTGTGTTCCAGCCTATTTTCCACGTCGTTGGATGGATGCTGGCGCTCTGCTACGACCTGATACCGAACTACGCGATTGCCATAACGATGCTCACGATCATCATCATGGCCGTGCTCACGCCGTTCACGATCAAGAGCACTAAGTCCATGATGGCGATGCAAAAGCTCCAGCCCGAGATAAAGAAGCTTCAACAAAAGTACAAGGGTCCGGAAAACCGCCAGATGTTGAACGAAGAGATGATGAAGCTCTATCGCGAGGAGGGCGCCAATCCGATTGGCGGCTGTCTGCCGATGCTGTTGCAGATGCCCTTTCTCTTCATTCTTTATAGCGTTATCAAGGGTTTGGCCAACAAGGTGCTGATCCACGGTGTGTTGACATCGGTGCCGCGCTACATCCCGACAAGCTCAAAGATGTACACGAGCCTTACTGCTTCGAACGGCCAGATCAAGGCTTTTGGCATGGACCTCAACCTCAAGGCCTTTAGCGTTCACAGTTCGTTCGCCGCGCAAATCCCCTTCTTTGTATTCGTGGCTGTTGCGGTAGCCCTTCAGTATTTCCAGATGGCCCAGATGTCCAATCGAAGCAAGAAGAACGGCATCGCCATACCGAGCCAGCAACTCATGATGCAGCGGTTCTTTCCGATTATTTTCGCATACTTCTATCTTGTAATTCCAGCCGCTGTTGTGCTTTACATGATTGTTTCAACAGTCATCCGCATAATTACTCAAGACCTCATGTTTCGAGCTGGGATCTCGAACCCCAATAAGGGCAAAGACCCGACGTTGGAGCCAGGTGAACCGAGGGAAATACCGGCGATCGAGGCAAAACCTTCAACCACTAAGCCGGCCGCCTCAAAGCCCGGCGTCCCAAGATCGTCGAGTAATCGGCCATCGGTCGCAAAGCCTCAACCAAACTCACGCTCCAAAGCGAAGCGGAAGCGAAAGGAGCGATAGCCCATGGATTGGGTAGAAACTACTGGAAAATCAATTGACGAGGCCACCGATCGAGCGCTCGCCCACCTCGGAGTCCATCGAGACGACGCGGAAGTTGAAGTGATCGAGGAGCCCAAAGCCGGGCTTTTTGGACGGATGCGCGGGGAAGCTCGGGTTCGGGCTCGAGTACGACCGGCAGGACCACGACCTAAGCGTTCGCGGCGATCAGGTGGTCGAGAAGACCGACCGCGCAGCTCCAGTCCGCGAATCGAGAAGACGCGTGTCGCGGCAACATCAAGCGCGGGAACACCGCGCAGAGAAAAGGAACCAACGAATAGCGCTCGGCGCCCCCAACAGGGGCCCAAGAGCGGCCCAGCACAATCTGAAAAGAGTCCATCGAAGGAGGACACTATGGCCGAAGGAATTTCGTTAGCTGAACAAGGATCAATTGCCAAGGAATTCTTAGAGGGACTGCTGGCTTCGATGAATATCGCCGCTGCTGTCTCGGTGAAGGAACTGGATGAAGAGACGATTGAGCTCTCGGTGAATGCCGATCCTCCCACGGAACTCGGTGTTCTCGTCGGGCCTCGGGGCACCACGCTCCAGGCGCTTCAAGAAGTGACAAGAACTGTGGTTCAATCAAAGAGTCCGAGCCGCACCGACCGGATTTTGGTTGACGTGGCTCAGTACCGCGAGCGACGAGTGGTAGCCCTGGGACGCTTTGCGCAGCAAGTGGCTCAAGAGGTGAGTGACACTGGTGAGGAGCGGGCGTTAGAACCAATGTCCGCCGCCGATCGTAAGGCCGTTCACGATGCTCTGACTGAGAACCCTTTAGTAACCACGAGGTCCGAGGGTGAAGAACCGCGTCGTTTCGTGGTGGTTGTTCCGGCATAATTGAACCATGCAGAATGATTGGCTTTTCCGCGCCCTTGAGCAATCAAGGGCGCGGGGCTATTTAGGGCCAGCTGACATTGAGCAGCAAATTGCCCATGCCGAGGGCTTTGCTCAATGCTGGGACGATCTCTATGCTTCTCCCCCGAGTGAGTTTCTGGATCTAGGTAGCGGTGGCGGACTGCCAGGGCTTGTACTGCTCGAGCGTTGGTCCTGTCGGGCTGTTTTGGTTGATTCAATGATCAAGCGCATGAGGTTTCTCACCGAAGTGCTTGCAGAGGCGGACGCTCCCTCAAACGCGGAAGTCATTACTGGACGGGCTGAACAAGTCGCAAGGAATCCCCTTCTTTCGGGCGTCTTTGACCTAGTGACCGCACGATCATTTGGTCCGCCGGCGGTAACGGCAGAGTGCTCGGTCAGATTTCTCAGGGTTGGGGGAGTGCTCATTGTCTCAGAACCGCCTGACGACAGTGAAACTGGCCGTTGGAATAAGGAAATCCTGGCGGAATTGGGCCTTGAAGCAAAGGGTAGGGTGCGTCACGGTGCAGCGTTCCAAATTCTGCTGAAAACTTCACCAACACCTGACAAGTATCCTCGAAGTATTGGAATACCCGGAAAATCCCCGCTCTTTTAGTGTTTCACGTGAAACAATCTATAATGGGTGAGGTATTTATCCGTCATTTCGCCGAAGAGTCGCGACGGTTGTCAGAACCCGAGCGTCGTTTCACGTGAAACAATCCACGGTCATGGCTCGGAATCCCACGCAGCCGACAAGAAGAAGTTGGCCCAATCATGGTTAAGTCGTGCTTGTTTCACGTGAAACATATGCGCTCAGGCAAGTAACTCGGTGCTGATCAAAGGACGAATCCTGAACCGGAAGGGCTCTCGAGTTAATGTAAGGTTTCACGTGAAATATCGGATAGCGGGAAACTGCTTGTTTCACGTGAAACATCGGTACTTGACGACTCAATCAAAACCGAGTTGAATGGCAGGGTATTCGACGCAGTGTCGGGATGCTCGTAAGCCGGAAAGAGGCTCATGGCGGACGCCAGCAAGATGACGATTTTTGCTGTAGCCAACCAAAAAGGTGGCGTTGGCAAGACCACAACCACAATTTCCTTGGGGGCAGCGCTAGCCAGCAAGGGCAAGCGGGTCTTGGTGGTTGATCTCGACCCACAGGGCAATGCCACTACGGGTCTAGGTGTTGATGGCCGTCAATTCGAACGGTCCGTCTACGACGTGCTTTTGAACGATATTCCAATGGTGGATGTTGTAGAACCCACCGGATTCAATAACCTTTTTGTTGCCCCGGCCACTCTGGATCTTGCCGGTGTTGAACAGGAGCTGGCCTCTGTTATCTCGAGAGAACTTCGCTTAAAGAGGGCCATCACCTCGGTCGAGGGAGATTTTGACTATATCTTCATCGACTGTCCCCCGTCTTTGGGGCTCATTACCATTAACGCGTTTGCCGCAGCGACAGACATTTTGGTTCCGGTCCAGACTGAGTTCTACGCTCTTGAGGGTTTGACGCAGCTCCAACGGATAGTTGACCTGGTTCAGAAGAACCTCAACCCGATGCTGCGAATTACCAAGGTTGTTTTGACGATGTACGACTCGAGAAACACACTTTCAATAGACGTGGCGGCGGAGGTTCGCCGACATTTCCCCGATGAGCTATGTAAAGCTGTTATTCCGAGAACGGTGCGCCTCGCCGAAGCACCGTCGTTCGGTCAACCGATCACTGTCTTCGATCCTTCTTCAAAAGGTGCAAAGGCATATTTCGCGCTAGCAGAGGAGATAATCAATGGCTAGGAAACCAGGTTTGGGTAAAGGGCTCGGAGCCCTTATTCCAGAGAGCACCGTCCCGGAGCAATCAACCTCAGCACCAGAATCCTCGGGACCACTTCGAATGGTGCTGGTTACTTCGATCAGACCGAACCCCTTTCAACCAAGAAAGTCCTTTACGGACGAAAGTCTGCAAACCCTTGCGTCGTCAGTACGAGAATTGGGCGTTCTGCAACCCATCATTGTTCGACCGGTTGAAGGTGAGGCGAACCTCTTCGAGTTGATCGCGGGAGAACGTCGCTGGAGGGCGGCGGGGCTCGCCGGACTCGAGGTGGTCCCAGTACTAGTCCAAGATGACGTGAACGACCGACTCTCCCTCGAGCAAGCTGTCGTAGAAAATCTCCATCGAGTTGACCTTCATCCATTAGAAGAGGCCGCGGCATATCAGCAGTTAATTGATGAGTTTGACCTCACGCACGAGCAGGTTGCCCAACGAGTTGGTAAGAGTCGAGCAAATGTTACGAACACGTTACGACTCCTTCAATTGGGCGAAGTTGCCCAAGCGGCGCTTGGCAGTTCGCAAATCACCGCCGGCCACGCCCGTTCGTTACTGGCGATCACCGACGCCAATGCTCAAGCCACGATGGTGGCGCGCGTTATCAAGAACGAACTATCGGTGCGAGCTACCGAAGATGCTGTCAAATCCTTCCTGGAGCCCAAGCCCATCAGCACTGCTGACGCCTCGACAAAAGTTGACCCGGCGAAGCCCCGTCTTCGTCCGGTACCCGATGCCAGCGTCGCCGAGCTTGAACAACTACTTGAGGACTATCTCGACACGAGGGTTCACGTTGATCTCAAGGGCCGCAATGGCCGCATAATCATTGATTTTGCGGACTTGGACGACCTTGAACGGCTCTACATCACCATTTCGCAGGCAAAGTAACCTTCAACCTTCAACTTAAACCATTCGTTGAAGTTATCCCCAAGTTGTGGATGAAGTTGTGGGTTTCTCAAGGAATTCTTTGAAATAAAGGGCTTTGAGAGTCGGATGAACGACCATTTTGGTCGATATTGAGACCTACCTGTGGAAAACTTCCGACAAAATCTCCACGACAGTGGTCGAAAACTCACGTAACGCGGACGCGTCAAGATCTCCGTGTTCAATTCTTAGCGTGGTCATCGTTGTCTCGCGCATGATGGTCAACGCCATTCCTGTGACCTCGACGGCCGGTAGATGCTCTGACCTGGATAAACCCGTTGCCAGTGAACTGGCGAGCTGCTCGCCTTGACGAGAGTGCGCGCGATAGCTGGCCCAGTAGTGGAGGCGGATGACGTTGAGACTTGATACTTCTTGGATCGAGAGCACGGTTACCGCACCGTGGGCGTTGGCAAAACGGGTGACCTCATCGTCGAAGCTCGCGGTGAGGTTGTGCACGTCGAACGATGAAGCGGCCGCACTCGCGAGTAGGGCCGCGAGCGGACTTTCTCCGCACAGCACCAGCGGTCCTGACGCGACATCGTCAAAACCCGCGAGGTCGCGCGCTTCGTTGACCAGGTTTCTGTCCGATGTTGTCATTGTCAGTCGCGTGAGTTCGCGTAGGGTGATTCGGGTCAGGGTTCCATCGGCGCCGATGCCACAGTTGCGCTGAAAATCGATCAACGCGTGTTCGAGAATGGGGCCAAAAATCCCGTCGATTCTCCCCGGATTGAATCCCAATTGGGCGAGGTGCACTTGTAAATCCGCGACGTCGTCGCCGCGCAGATTCGGTCGCGTTAGGTATAAGAGACGTTGACCCGGTTGCCAGCTGGCCTCGACTAAACGAGTCCACGTGGTCGAGTCCACAACGCCAGTGATGGGCAACCCGCGTGAACGTTGGAAAGCCTCAACGGCGATGAGCGTATTGTCATCAAACGTGTCGAGCGTTTCGGTTACGAGCGCGGTACCAACGTGGCGTAATAGTTCGTGGAGTTCGCACACCCGGTCCCCCGAAGCGCCACGATGTAGATTGTCGAAGTTCAGGGTCTGAACTAGAGGTTGGCGGTGATCTCTTGGAGCAGCGCACCCTTAGGCTTGGCGCCCACGAGGCGGGCCACGACCTCACCGTCCTTGAACAGCAGCAGGGTGGGGATGCTCATGACCGAGAACTTGGTGGCGGTCGCAACGTTGACGTCAACGTCGAGTTTGCCAATGACGAACTTGTCAGACTGCTCGGTGGCGAACTCTTCCAAGATGGGAGCGATTGTCTTGCACGGCCCGCACCACTCAGCCCAGAAATCAACGAGAACGGGCTTCTCAGAGGCGCCGATCATTTCGTCGAATGTCGCGTCTGTCAGGGTCGTAATTTGCTCACTCATAGCAGCCTCCAAGAGCAACGCCACTTGCCAGCGTCGCGCGTTACACCTTAGCGCTGAGCCGTCACTGACCCATCGCTTCGAGCCAGCGTTCGGCGTCAATGGCCGCAATACAGCCCGATCCGGCCGAGGTGACCGCCTGGCGATAGACGTGATCTTGCACGTCGCCCGCGGCGAAGAGGCCGTCAATGTTGGTGTAGGAACCCAGTCCAGTGCGCACGTAGCCGTTCTCTTCGAGGTCGACTTGATTGGTGACGAGGTTGGTATTGGGTATATGGCCAATGGCAACGAAGACACCGGTTACGTCGAGCACTCGCTCCTCGCCAGTGACGGTGTCGCAAACGGCGAGCCCCGCAACTTTGTCCTGCCCGAGGACCTCGGTCACCTGGGTGTTCCACGCAAAGCGGATCCTCTCGTTCTTAAGGGCCCGCTCCTGCATAATTTTTGACGCGCGCAGCGAGTCGCGTCGATGCACGATTGTCACGCTGGAAGCAAAGCGAGTGAGGAACAGTGCCTCCTCCATGGCGGAGTCACCGCCGCCGACCACCGCGATGGCTTGGCCGCGAAAGAAAAAGCCGTCGCAGGTCGCACAGGTCGAGAGTCCGTGACTGAGCAGTCGCTCCTCACCGGGCACGTTCATCATCAAGGAACGCGCTCCGGTTGCCAGTATCACTGTGTCGGAGGTAATGCTGGGCTCGGCGTCGCCGGTGAGCCAGGCACGAAAGGGACGACTCGACGCGTCCAGTTTCTGGACCTTGGTGACGCGAAGGTCGGCGCCGAATCGGATGGCCTGGTCGCGCATCTTGATCATGAGCTCGGGGCCCGTGATTGCGTCAGGGAATCCGGGGTAGTTCTCCACGTCGGTGGTGAGCATGAGCTGGCCGCCGGGCTGGTCGGTCGTTGATGAGGGCTCGCCCTCGATCACGATCGGGTTCAGTTGCGCGCGCGCGGCATAGATCGCCGCGGTGAGCCCGGACGGCCCGGAGCCAATGATGAGGACACTCGTGTGCTCGGTCATTACTTCCTTGAGTCGACGGGTCGCCGGCGTCGCCAAATAACGAGGCCCGCCGCGACGAAGAGCGCGCCAATGCTCGCGTAACTGAGCCACTGATGGCTGGCGAAGACGTAGACGTCAAAGAGTCGAAAGAGACCAATGACCAACGCCACCAGCAATACCAGCACCGCTAACACGATGATCAGTCCATAGGCGAGCGCTCGCCCAGCTAAAAGAATCGGACGCAGTACTCGGTCGTGGACGACGTCCAGGACGTGGTCGAATGAGTGCAGGGCCTTGTCGATAATGTCGGGTTCGCGGGTGTCCTTAGCGTCGTCCACACCTAGCAACTTAGCGGCGCACGTCTCTTTACGCTTCGAGCCACGCGACGCCGATGATTCCTGGACCACCGTGCGTGCCCACAGTGGGACCCATGTCAGCGATGATCAGTGGGAACTCAATTGGAATGTCTGCCACCAGTGCCTCGAGGTTGTGTAGTTCGCTTGAATCGCCGTGCACCACGGCGAGGCGGCGCAGGGGAGTGTGCGTGCGCGCTACCGCCGAAATTGCGGCGAGGGCCTTGGCGCGCGTTCGTTGGCGTCCGGCTTCAGCGACGACCCCGTTGCTCAGTTCTATCAACGGTTTGATAGCGAGCACCTGGCCAATCAGGGCGCGAGCCCCCCCGATGCGACCACCCTTCACCAGGTGTTCAAGGGTGTCGAGCATGGCAATGACGCCCACCTTGGAAAGTTGGCGCTGAGCGAGCTCGTCGAGTTCGTCAAGCGTCGCGCCGCTCTGAGCTGCCTCGGCAACGTCGAGGACCAAGAGACCGAGCGCTATGGATGCGGCCTTGGAGTCAATGACGCGTACCGGAATCTTTGCGTTCACGGCTTCGCTGGCGAGGACGGCCGCTTGATGCGTGGCCGACAATGCGGCCGACAACGTGATGGCGATGACGCCGTCGCAGCCGTCGTCGTGGGCGCGTTCGTACGCCGCTTGAAACGCACCAGGCGCCGGTGCGGCGGTGGCCGGCAATGTCTTGGACGCCTTGCACTTAGCCCAAAACTCGGCCGGTGTTAAATCAACGCGATCAGTGAACTCCTCGTCGCCGAAGCGGATGCTGAGAGAAACAATCTCAATGTCGAGGCGACGCGCAATCTCTTCTGGAAGATCGCAACTGCTGTCACTGATAACCCGAACGTGCGCCACGTTCCCCCTTCGAACTACTCAAGCCTTCCACTTCTCGGACCTTCTCGCGACGCTGCGCTGGGCGAGGACCACCACCGTAATGTAGGCGACCGCACCCGCTACTACCGTGCCCAGGAATCGAGTGATGAGGCCGGTGCCCTGGTTGGCGCTCGACAGCGCGTAAATCAGCGCCATGATCAGCGTCGCTACGAGCGAGGCCCCGAGGCTGCGCCGCACGTGGCGCGCCCAAATTACCGAGGCAATGCGCACGTGGTGTCGCGCCAGGGCGAAGAGCGCCACCACCGCCGCGGCGCTGTAGGCAATCGAGATGCTGGCGATCAGCCCCGCCAACGAGCGGCGACCGAGCACGATCGCGAGCGCGATCGTCAGCGAATTCTCCAGCACGTAGAGGTAAAAAACCTCGCGCGCTCGCTGCATCGATTGCAATCCACGCACGCAGAGTTGGAAGACAGTGAATCCTGGCAGTCCCGCCGACAGCACGGCGAGCACGATGCCAACGGGCAGTTGCTTGGTGGCGTTGGCGTGGAACAGCGCGATCGCCACGATGGGCTGGGCGAAGACCACGAGCACGAGCGTGCAGGGAATGATGATGACGAGTGATTGGCGCAATCCGAAGCTCAGGCGTTCACCAAGGCCCGCGAAGTCCTGGCTCGTGGCGAGGCCCGCCAACTGCGGCGTGAGCACGCCCAGTACTGAGACGACCACGACGGCGTAGGGCATCTGCATGATCGACCAGCCGTAGGTGTAGGCGCTCACGTTACCCTTGCCGGGAAGACCAAACGCGAAGGCCAGGACCACGTAGAGCGAGAGTTGATTCGTGAGCACCACCAGTAACGTCCAACTGCCGAGGCGACTGATGGTCTTAAGGGCCGGGTCTTTGTGATCGAAACGAAACGACAGGCGCCACAGGTCGGCCCGGGCGAGCGACGGCAGCAGACAGAGGAACTGCACGGCGACGCCCAGCGTGGTGCCCAGTCCCAGCCACAACAGGTGGCTCGAACCTTCGAGCGAATGCAGCGTAGGTGTCGGGTCAACGAGGTGAAACCACACCAACACGCCGATGCAGACAACATTGTTGGCGACGGGCACCCACGACCCGGGCGCAAAGCGATTGCGAATATTAAGCAGTGCCGTGGCAATGCCAATGATCCCGTAGAAGAAGATTTGGGGCACGAACCAGCGCAACAATGATGTGGCGAGCATCCGCTGCTGGCTGAGCGTGTGGAGCGACTCGCTCGACGAGGACCGGTTAAGGGCCGTGAAGCCTTCAATGATCCACGGCGCCGCGAGCCACGCAACGACGGAGGCCACTACGAGCACCATGAGCGCTCCGGTGACGACACTGGAGATTGATTTCCAGGCCCTGCGTTCGCCGTCAAGCGCCAGGCGTTCAACGAAGACCGGTATGAACGTCGCGCCGAGAACACCGCCCAGTACGAGGTCGAACAGCATGTTGGGCACGGTGTTGGCCAGGTTGAAGGCGTCGGCAATTGGCGTGAAGCCGAGGACCCACGCGAGCACCAGCACCCGCAGCAGTCCGGTCAGGCGCGAGGCCAGGGTGCCACTGGCCATAGAAAAAACTCGTGAACCGTGTGTCGCGCTCGGACTCATTTGGCGTGGCGCGCTTTGGGACGGCGCCTATTGGTGCGGAACCACCAATAGGCGAGCACCAGCAAGGAACCAATGGTCAAGAGGTAGCCCACCACTGAATTGCCAGCAATGCGTACTTGTATTGCTGAACGCGCAAGTACCACTTGATCATTGGGTGTGGTGACGACCACTTGCAGGGTGAGGCTGCTGCCTCGGTGATTAGACGTCGGCACGCGTAGCGCCGTGGTGGGTGATTTCAACGTGGTGACGATGTTGTCGCCCTTGGGAAAGGACAGGGCACTGGTGATCAGATGCACCACTACGGTCACTGGATAATTGGCGCGACTGAGCACCGTGATGGGTAGCGCCGTGCCCGGGCCGGCGAGTGTGATGGCGCCGGAGTTGACCGAGAACAGGTTGAGCTGATTGTTGAGGATGTTGAGCGCCCTCGTAATTGCTTTCTGGCGACCGCTCGAACTACCCACGACTTCGCTTTCGGCCACGTCAGCGCTAAGCGTGGTGCTGTAGCCCGTTGCGTCCATGGCCTTGTTGTACGAATTGACCGCGCCGATGAGCGTGATGAGCGACGTCACATTGTTGGCCGTCCACGTCGGTGGCGTCGTTGTGACTAGTGTCCTCGTGGCGGGCGCGCCGTTGGTGCCAACCAGTGAGGACTCAAACGACGGACTGAGGCGGCGCGCCACCACGAAGGGATTGTTGTTGAGGGTCCCTAAGAGATCGGCGATGTAACTTGCCGGTGTGTCGGCGGCCGACGCGACCACCACGACACTGCGTGACGCGGGTGCATCAGGTGCTTCGAAATGGAGGAACGCGAGGGTCGCCACGGTCATGGCCGCCCGTCGACCGGGCTCAATGGATTCATTAGTGGCGAGCGCGGAGAGCGGCTCGTCGATGCTGAGTGCACTTAACGATTGCGCGCCCTGGGGATGGAAGGGCGCGCCCCAATTGAGCGTCGTCGAAGGAGCGACCGCAAGTGCAGACTCGGGAACCATGACGTCGCGCACGCCCGCGCCCGCCAATGCGTCCAGGCTGGAGAGCGACGGACGACCAGACAGCAGCACCTGTGGGTCGACGAAGTGGCCAGTAATGGTCTTGAGGAAGGTTGCGGTGAGTGAGAGTTGTTGGGCCACTTGGGTGGTGAGACCGTTCGCCACTAGTCCGCCGAAATCAATGTTGCCTGGCGGGGCGACGACGACACGGTGCAGTGGACTCGCCAGGGCCCTGACGAGTGCCGCGTCCATCTGCTCACTCGAGGGCGTCGTGGCGACGGGCATCAATCGAGCGAGCGTGCGGTAGTCGGCGCTCAGCGTGATGGGTATCGAGCGGTCGTTGGCGATGGTGTCGAGCACGGCGATCGCCCGAGACGTGCGGTGCAGTATCGAAGGTTGGAATGTCTCAATCCAATTGAGAAAGAGCGGTCGCGCCACCCGGGTCGCCTCGATCGCGACCAGCGACCACTTGGTGGTCGTCACGCCATTGATGGTGAGGGTGTAGCTGAGCGGATAGACCCCGTCGCACTGGGCCCCGGCGCAGGCCAGGTGTAGTCGGGGTGAGCGCGATCCGCAGATTCCCGCCACGCGACCGGGCGTTCGGGCGTAGAGCCCCACGGTGATTGAAATTGACCGGTGTGTCGCGCAGTCGAGATCGATGAGGGCGGTGGTGGTGCTGGGCTTGGTGTGGATGCCCGCACCGCTGGTGATGGGCGTCAATTGCGACCGGGTCACGACGCGGGGATAGAGCGACAGTTGCGCGACGGCCTTGTCGTGGGCCGTGGGCAGGTCGAGGGTAACGCGTAATCGAGCGCGACCGCTCGATGAGAGCGCGACCCACGCGCCCTGGTGTGACACTTTGAACGTCGTCGTCGTTCCAGCCTGCGCGGCCGA
>PMAL01000106.1 GCA_003152555.1 Acidimicrobiaceae bacterium
TCCCATCGGCTTCGCTCTGCAGGCGTAGACCAAGTAGCTGATCGTTCTCCAATTCACCCATGAGGTCGGTTCCAAATCCAATGTTGACGCCCGCGCGGCGGGCGCGCGTGATGGCTAACTTTCCCGAATCAAGGACCTCGCGGTTCTTCGCTTGGGAGACAGAAGAGAGTCCTAGGCCAGCTCCCCTTCGATCCATGGCGTCGTAGGCCACCAGCGTCGGCACCAGGAAGGCACCCTTGGCGGCCATGAGCGCGGACACCTCATCATCGAGCAGATTGCCGTGCTCGATCGAGTGGATGCCGTTGTTGACCGAGTGGCGAATCGCTTCGGGCGAATACGCGTGCGCGGCCACGTAGCTGTCGCGTCGTTGCGCTTCGTCAACCGCAGCGCGAATCTCGCCCGAGGAGTACTGCGGCTGACGGATGGGGTCATCGGGCGACACCACGCCTCCCGAGGTCATCATCTTGATCGCGTGCGCGCCGTGACGGAACCGTTCACGCGAGGCACGTCGAACCGCGTCTTCACCGTCGACGATTTCGCACATGCGCCCACCGTGAAAGCACTGATCGAACTGCGCGGAGCGCGGATCACCGTGTCCGCCCGTCTGACTGAGCGCCGCGCCGGTATAGAGATACCGGGGCGACGCGAGCAGCCCGTGGGCAATCGCGCGGGCCAACCCGGCATCGCCGCCCGCCACGTCGCGCACCGTAGTGAAGCCTCGATACAGCGCGGACTTAAGGCGCTGCGCCGCGGCGAACGCCGTAAAGCTAAGCGGCGTCATTTCGATGACTTCGATATGAATACCAATCGCGTACGCGTGAAAGTGGGCGTCAATGAGACCCGGGATGACGGTTCGACCGGCCGCATCAATGTTGAAATCATCGCCGCCTGCTTGCATCTCGCCAATCTCGACGATCTCGCCGTCGACAATCCGGATTCCTCCTTCTTGGAGTTCCGAAGTCAACCCATCAAAAATCAGGGCGTTGGTGATACGGAGATTTGCGCCCATGGCCTACGTCCACTCACGCGGGGCACGGTTTACGTCGCGCCAATGAGAAGCGGGGCCGGCCACGCCGGTGCTTGAGCCCGTGACTCCAATCAGGCGCTCGCGTTGCCTTCTTCGAATGGTGCTCGCCGAAGCAGCGTTGCCCGGATGCGCCGACGCGACCGCGATCACAGAACGCCCCGCAGGAATTGCAGGATCCGCTGACGCTGGTCTCGCCGATACTCAATCCGCTGCACCTGGTGACCCTCGCCCGGGTACACCACCAGTTCGGCGGCCACTTTGGCCGTTGTTAAAGTCGTAAACAGTTCGCGAGCCTGGCTGACCGGAACGCACTGATCCAGTTCGCCGTGCAGAATCAACGTCGGCAAGGATCGATTCGAAACAATGGTGACGGGCGAACGCGAAGCGTAGAGCTCCGGCTGCTCTTGAGGCGTTCCGCCACACAAGAACTCGTAGAATGGCGCGTTGTTCGCCGTGCCCCAGCAACTCTGCAAATTACTGATTCCCGCGATGACGATGCCACCGCGAAAGCGATCACCACTCGCCACCGCCCACGCCGTCAAATAGCCGCCATAACTCGCACCCATCACCGCAGTTCGTGCGACGTCAATCACGTGTGCGGCGCCCAGGTGGTCCACGCCGGCCAGGATCTGCTCGAATTCGACGCCCGCAGGGTCGCGTAAATTCATTTGCCCGAAGTTCTCACCTCGCCCAGGGCCACCGTAAGGATTGGGAAAGAAGACGGCGTAGCCGTCGACGCAGAGGGTTTCGGCCCAGAGCATGTCCCAACTGTGGTGATAGGCCAGGCTCGGTCCGCCGTGTATGTCCACGACCAACGGATGAGGAGCGCTGTGTGCACTGGGAGCCGCGAGCAGGCCCTCTAATGTCACACCCTCGTGCTCCCAGTGCACTTCGCTCACCGTGAAAGCGCGCTCGCGAGACATGCCGGCGTTCAACTGGCTCCATCTCGTTGGCTCGCGGTTGGGCGCGAGCACACATACTTCTGGTGGTTCAAGGACCGTTGAATAGACCGTCACTGCCCTCTCCGCACTTAACGGCACTACCTGGGGTCGCCACCGCGAGGTCGTGAGGCTGCCGGCCACCGAATGAAAGGACACCGACTCATCCGTGCCAAAGGGCGAGTCGACCCAACCCCACGACATTCCCAGACCGTGCCATCCAGCGAACCACAGCCGGTCGTCCTGACGCCACCCCAGCCACGTGGCGCTGAGTGCCAGGTCCATCTCGAGATCGATGGGCGTGCCTCCGTTCAACGCAACGGCGCGTACCTGACCGTTGCCGAGCCCTCGGTCGCTCGCCCAACCCTCAATGAAGGCGACCCGCGTGGCGTCCGGGCTCACCGTCGGACTCGTCAACTGCCACGTTGAGACATACAGATCTTGTCGGTCGAGCGGGGACGGGCCGAGCAATGACAACGTGGGCCGGTACCAACCAGCCTCGGAGGGGTCGGCGCTCACAATGGCGACCACCCGATCGCCGTCGACGGGCGCGAACTCCCAGACGCTCACGTTTTCTGGGCTGAGAGGTTCAAGGCGCCGCGCCGCCGCGTCGACGCGCCATACCCGACGCCAGCCAATTGGTTCGAGGTTGGAGCGAACGAGTGGCCCCTCGGTCGTGAGCGGCTTGCCCGAATTGAGCGACGCCGTGTCCCCTCCCGGTTCGGCGATCAGCAC
>PMAL01000137.1 GCA_003152555.1 Acidimicrobiaceae bacterium
CAAACGACATGCGCGACGAGACTGACGCACAACAACAGTTCGCAAGTTCCTTTTAATCCCAAGTTGCCGGGATCGAGACCAGGCGGCCCACTAGGAGGCCCACCAGTCTGTGTAAACATTCGGCATCTAGTTGTCGAAATAGCTTCGGGACATCCTCTATACAGGTTCGCGACATCCTTTACGGAGGTTCAAGACCTGCTTGACACTTAAGCCGCCAAACTCACGCCATCATTCGACGGGCGCTCCGTCAAGCTGTGACGTGGGACTGGATTAGCACGAATCCCGCTGCAAACACCCCCTCCCCGTGCTACGAAGGCTGACCTCTCTCTACCCAACGTCGATCAAGTCGGCGAGTTGCTATGCGGCCAATGACCAAGACGTCGGAAATCTCGCCGCGTCGCCAGGACAACAATGCTGGGCTATCCTTCGCCCCCACGTCGTTCAAATACCGATTCGGTGCGAGTCAAAATTGAGCGGCTCGAACTCCAGCAAGGTCTCGCTGCGTAGACCAAGCCGAATCGTCTCGAGCCCGACCAAATCGGCCAGGGCGACGTTGCCCAGGTTCACGGTCGGTCCTAAGCGCTTGACAAAGTAGTTCTGCAAATCAACCGAGGGCGCTTCGAAGAGGAGTCGGTCCACGTCAAGCCCGCTCGTGAGGATCTCCTCTACGAGACCGATGCGCAAATCGCCGTTCGCTCGACACAAGCCCGACCTTCCGCCTTCACGGGCCTCCAGGGTGACTAGTGTCGCCCCCGCATCTAAATCGTCGGAGATGTAGCCAATCCACTTATTCGGTGCCATGTTCTCCGACTTGAGTTGGTCCTTCGAACCTACTTCGGAGATCACCTTGAAATCCTTCGCGAGTTCGGCCACGTATGCAGACTTTCTCGCGTCACTGAGGTCAATCGTGCCGTTTGACACTTCGACGTATTGGCAGTCGTAGTACCAGCACATATCGCGAAACTCGGTGAATCGGCCCTGGAGGATGTATTTTTCAAATAGCGTGCCGCCGAAGTAGAAGTCGACTCCCGCTGCGCGCAGCACGGCCATCTTCTCCTTCAGGAACTTGTCCACGATCGAAGTTCCCCAGCCGAACTTGACGAAATCAACGTATTCGCTCTCGCTCTCGATGATGTCGGCGAAGAGGTGGCGGGGGGTGCCCTTGTCGATCGCCATGGTAAGACCGACGCGACGTGGCTTTCCCACTCGGTTCGGCAGGTCCAGATAATTCTCGATGAATGTCATTGCGCCTCCTCGTCACCCGACTGCGTTGACGCAAGTTACTTATCATCGAGTGACCGACTAATCGTTTAGTACCAAACTATCTATGGCGACGGAGAGGTATCTGTGAATGGCGTAAGAATCGCGCAAGACACGAGTGCCCCGCGGTCGGCAACCAACCCGCAACGCCAGCGAAATCGTCGTCAAACAAGCCAAGCATCTTGCCAACCGTCTGAAATCTCGAACGCTGGATCATCGATGGGACTATGGTCCCTATTCCAATTCTTCTGAACGCGGTACTTTCACTAAGTGGACCTCCTAACGACTCCGTCGTTGCCGGATGTGGCTCTCGCCGACCGTTATCGAATGGAAGAAGGTCGTGCCCTGCTGTCCGGCGTGCAGGCCGTCGTTCGCCTGGCCATGGACCAGCGGCGATCGGATCTCGAGGCGGGGTTGGACACGGGCGGTTTTATCACGGGCTATCCGGGTTCGCCGCTCGCCGGCCTCGATCTGGAACTTACGCGCCGCACCGAACTGTTGGCAGGTCTGGGCATCGTCCATCGCCCCGGACTGAACGAAGAGTTGGCGGCCACAGCCGTCGCCGGTAGCCAGTTGTCGATGGGCCAGCCCGACCATTCGAAGGACGGTGTTTTCGCGATCTGGTACGGCAAGGCCCCTGGACTCGACCGCGCGTCTGACGCGTTTCGACACGGGAACCTGATGGGGACCGGTCCCCATAGCGGCGTGTTGGTGTGCGTGGGTGACGACCCCCAGGCCAAGTCATCGAGCGTGCCCTCCAGCTCCGAGCCAACTCTCTTCGCCGTCGCGATGCCCATTCTGACGCCGGCTGATCCTCAGGAGATCCTCGAACTCGGTTTGCATGGCTTCGCCCTCTCGCGCGCGTCGGGACTATGGGTAGGTCTGCGTATTCCGGCCACCGTCGCCGATTCCACTCAGTCGGTGGAACTCAGTTCGACACGAGTACGTCCTCTTCCACCAGACATCGAGTTCAATGGCTCCCCCTTTGTTCACCAGGTGAGCGCGCAGCTCCTCGGAGCCAAGCTCATCGAACTCGAAAGTTCACTCTACGGTGCTCGCCTTGAGATCGCGCGCCGCTACGGCATCGCCAACGGTCTCAACCGCGTCACGGCCAGGTCCAAAGGCGACACGCTCGGCATCGTCGCGGCCGGCTCGACGTACTTAGAGGTGCTCCGCGCCCTAGAACGAATCGGCGTTTCGCCTTCCGACCTTGCGCACGCTGGCGTGCGCCTGCTCAAGATCTCGATGCCCTACCCACTCGATGAAGATCTCGTGCGAGAGTTCGCCACAGGCCTAGACGAGATCATGGTCGTCGAGGACAAGCGACCATTCGTAGAGACCCTGCTCAAGAGCGCCCTCTGCGGCGAGGTAAACGCGCCGCGCGTCGTCGGCAAACGTGACCAGACCGGTCAGGCGCTCGTTCCCTTCACCGGCGAGATTGTTGCCAGCACGCTTGCACCTCTACTCGCCGATCGCATTCTGCTGCATCGTGACGTCAGCGCGATACGTGAATGGCGGGCGCGNNCGCACCCCTGCCACTCGTGCGCGGCGCGTACTTCTGCTCTGGCTGTCCGCACAACACCTCGGTCAAGGTCCCCGACGGGACCTACGTGGGTTCAGGCAGTGGCTGTCACGGCCTCGCCATCCAGATGGATCCTCGCCAGGTCGGCACCGTCGTCGGCCGCTTCCAGATGGGCGGCGAAGGCGCCATGTGGAACGGCATGTCCCCCTTCGTCTCGTCCCCGCACTTCGTCCAGAACATTGGCGATGGCACGTTTGCCCACTCCGGGTCCCTGGCGATCCGGGCCGCGGTGGACTCCAAGGTGAACATCACCTTCAAACTCCTAGTCAACTCCACTGTGGCCATGACCGGCGGACAGCCAGTCGCCGGCGGACGCGGCGTCGCGGACATGACCAGACTGCTACTGGCCGAAGGCGTGCAGAAGATCATCGTCACGACCGACAATCCACGTCGAGACGCCAGCAAGGGTCTGCCCGCCCATGTAGAGGTGTGGCCACGTCGCCGGATCATCGAAGCCCAGATGCTCCTCGCGACAATCCCCGGCGTCACGGTGATCCTGCACGACCAAGAGTGCGCTGCCGAGCTGCGGCGCAAACGCAAGCGCGGTCTTATTCGCGAGCCACGAGAGCATGTCCACGTGAACACACGCTTGTGCGAAGCATGCGGCGATTGCGGAGCCAAATCAAACTGCCTTTCGGTACGTTCCGTGGAGACGCCCTACGGGCGCAAGACGCAAATTCACCAAGATTCGTGCAATCTTGACTTTTCTTGTCTTGCAGGGAATTGTCCGGCGCTCGTCACCGTTCGTCGCACAACAAACCGCAAGGACCGCCGCTCGCGGGCGGAATTAGACCTCACCCGTCTCGTGCAGCCGCCACAGCACTTTACGAGCGACCTCTTCACGATGCGCCTCACTGGAATCGGCGGCACCGGTGTGCTTACCGTCGCGCAGATCGTCGCGATGGCCGCTCACCTCCAAGGACGCTACATTCGTGAACTTGACCAGACCGGTATCGCGCAAAAGGGCGGAGCCGTAGTGTCCGACTTGTGCATCAGCGACCGGGCTCTGGAGACAACTCCCCGATTGGGTGACGGCGAGTGCAACCTGTATCTGGGATGCGACCTTCTGGTGGCGGCCACATCGCAGAATCTCGATGTCGCTGAGGCCGACGGCACGATTGCCGTCGTGTCGACTTCGTCCGTACCCACGGGCCGTCAAGTCGCCGATCCGAGGATAGTGTCGCCGTCGCTTGCGACCATGTCGCAGCGAATCGAGAGCCGCAGCCGCCCCGCCCACAACGTATGGCTCGACGCCCAACGGCTCGCTCACGACGAACTCGGTTCGGATGCCTACGCGAACGTCCTGCTGTTGGGCGCCGCCTTCCAATCAGGCGCGTTGCCTTTGAGCGCCGACGCAATCGAACGGGCGATTGAGCTGAACGGTGTCGCTGTCGATGACAATCTCCGAGCTTTTCGACTGGGGCGCCTTCAGGTGCCCGACAATCGCGATTCACGAGGCCAANNGACTCGATTTCCTCGACGATCGTTCAATCGGTCGGTGCGCAGCCGGGCACCGAATTGGAGTCGCTCATCACAACCCGAATCACAGACCTGATCGACTACCACGGCCCCGCCTACGCACGCCGCTACGCGGACGTGCTGCAAAGCGCGCGCAAGGCTGAGTCGGGCCTTGGCATGACTGACGGATCCTTTAGTTTGGCCGTGGCCGTGGAACTGCACAGACTGATGGCCTACAAAGATGAATACGAGGTCGCTCGCCTGCATCTCGCGCGGTCCGCCCGCGATGAGATCGAGCACGAATTCGGAGCTGGAGGACGCGTTACCTATCTGCTGACACCCCCAATACTGCGCACCCTGGGCCTGGATCGAAAGTTACGTCTCGATTCGAGCGCACGATTGACGTTTCATCTGTTACGGAGAATGCGCCGGCTGCGTAGCACGAAGTTTGATCCCTTCGGGCTTTCTCGTTTCCGGCGCCAGGAACGGTTGGTGCGCGACGAGTACATAGCGATGTCCGAACGTTTGTGTGCCCAACTGACGATTGAAAACCACGCGCGTGCCGTCGAACTCGCCAAACTACCCACCATGATTCGCGGTTTTGGCGAGCTCAAGGCACGAAGTATTCAACGCTACGAAGAACAGTTGCATTCCCTGCTTGTGAGTGATTGACAGGTCTCATAGCACCCCACTTTGGATGACCGGCGATATGGGGAACGCCACGCAGGTTCACCAACGGCTAATGCGTAGCCGCCAGAGACCAATTTCGAAACGGTGGCAACTCCACAAGGGGCTAGAAGCCCGACACCTAAGACCAGAAATGACTTCGTCGCCAACTTGCGCGACCCTCTCGATGTTGACGCAGCAACCGTTAACGGTGGTCGATGCGACTTGACTCGCATGCCCTTCGCTCGGTCGGGTTAAGACAGTCGCCGTTTGATGTGGCCCTCGCCGACGTCACTAAGGAGCCCGGACGAATTCTTAGGATGAAGTCGTCGAGTCGCGCAAACTCACTCGAATCATCTTGACCAACGTTGTGCGCGAAAGCGTCGTCCATTTTGGAGGGCAGTCCGAGGTAACGGGAGAGACTGCCGCCACTTTGGGAGTGCGTGTCACATCTTCGGTGATAAGACTGCAACGATCGACCGGGAGATGACCGAGGTCTCGTTTTCCGATGAATCCTCAGCGTCAACGCTGGAGGCGGAGCCCGAAGCGAACACGCACGCGAGACGAACTTAAAAATGGCCTGACCGAAGGAGGATTCGAGGTCAGACGGTCCTCATTTTAGGCCTCATATTTCCGCAACTCCACACGACGAGAACGACATAGGACATCACGTTTCCTTAGAATCAAACGACACACACGACCAGACCGACACACAACAACCTTTGGATAGTTCCTTTTAATCCCAAGGTGCCGGGATCGAGAACCGGGCGGCCCACTTTATGAATCTGAACGTTCACGCTCGTAGGTCCCAACGGTCGCGGCGCCCCGAATGAAAAATCAAAGATTTTCGAATTATTCGCATTATTCCAAACCACTCCTGCTCTGGTTCTGCAACACCTCACGCACCGTTACAGTCCTCACTTTAGGCCTCCGAATTCTGCAACACTGGGGAACCAGACCAATGAGATACAACACCGCCTGACAAATGTCAGTACACAGTGATCAATGACAGCGAGAGGCGCAGTCAGGGAGTCAGCGCAACGTCAGGAACCGCAGTTCCAGCTCCCGGTGACCGTGGCAACCTTGCCATAGGTTGTGCTACCAACGGCGTGGTATTCGACCGTAATGTTGATCGAACCCGTTGACCCCTTGTACGTAATGCTTCCGGATGTCTCGACGAATGAGATGATCGGAGAGCCATTGCTCTGAAACGACGTATCGGTGAGCGAATGCACGTCTGCCGCGCCCACGTGAGTCGTTCCCTTCTTGGA
>PMAL01000199.1 GCA_003152555.1 Acidimicrobiaceae bacterium
TTCGTGTCGGCCAACAGCACCTTGGAACGTGGACCGAGGTTGGTCGCCGACGACTCACCGTCGACACCATTGGCGACGAGGGGGTTGTCGCCTCCGGAAATGTCTTCCTTCGCGTTGGCCGCGTAGGGACCGGTGTCGTCGGGGCGACCGTGGAAGACACAACTGCCCAGGGGATGTCCCGGGCACTTCGTGTCAGACCAATTCTGTCCAATGAGCGTTGATCCATTGGCCGTGATGGAGCCGTCGGCCTGGTACTTAAAGAGCAGCTGGGAGATCCCGGTGCCGGCCAGCGCGTAGACGAAGCCGAAAAATAGCAGGCAGATGACTGCCAGGATGAGGGAACGGCGGAGGTGGACGATCATTTCAGACTCTCTTTAGTAGGCGTGCAAAGCAACGAGGATGAGGTCGATGAGCTTGATGAAGACAAANNGAGTTGGCCGCTCGGAATTTGACCCCGCGTAGGGCCAACGGAATCAGCGCCACGATCACCAAGGCGTTAAAGATGACCGCCGACAGCACCGCACTCTGGGGAGTGTGCAGTTTCATCACGTTGAGGGCCTGCAGGTGGTCACCGTAGGCGAAGGCAAAGAGCGCGGGAATGATGGCGAAATACTTGGCGATGTCGTTGGCAATCGAAAACGTCGTGAGTGAGCCGCGCGTTATCAGCAGTTGCTTCCCAATCTCCACAATGTCGAGCAGTTTGGTGGGGTTCGAGTCCAAGTCCACCATGTTCCCGGCCTCTTTGGCCGCGGTGGTGCCCGTGTTCATGGCGACGCCAACGTCGGCTTGGGCTAAGGCTGGCGCGTCATTCGTGCCGTCACCGGTCATGGCGANNCCATCTTGGCTTCGGGCGTGGCTTCGGCGAGGAAGTCGTCGACGCCCGCCTCTTGGGCAATGGCGGCCGCAGTGAGTGGGTTGTCACCGGTGATCATCACCGTGCGAATACCCATCTGGCGCATCTCCTCAAACTTTTCGCGAATGCCCTGCTTGACCACGTCCTTCAACTCGATGACGCCCAGGATGTCGACGCCGTCGACGACCACCAGCGGCGTTGAGCCTTCCCGTGAGACTCGCTCGACAATGGCGTCGAGGTCGCTCGGCACGGTGCCGCCCTGTTCGGTCACCCAGCGCTTGACGGAATCGCCAGCACCCTTTCGAATTTGACGCGGGCCCATGTCGAGGCCCGACATGCGCGTCGTCGCGGTGAAGGGCACGAACACGTGGTCACCTTCCAAGTGACGCTCGCGGATGTCGAAGAGTTCCTTGGCGAGCACCACGATTGACCGACCCTCGGGGGTCTCGTCGGCGAGTGAGGCCAACTGAGCGACATCGGCCACCTCTTGCTCGCTGTGACCTCCGACGGGATAGAAGGTGGACGCCATGCGGTTGCCCAGGGTGATAGTGCCCGTCTTGTCCAATAACAGCACCTGGACGTCACCGGCCGCTTCTACCGCACGTCCGCTCATTGCGAGCACGTTGCGCTGGACGAGACGGTCCATGCCGGCGATGCCAATCGCCGACAACAAAGCCCCGATGGTCGTAGGAATGAGGCACACCAACAACGCCACGAGCACTACAACCGATACCGAGCCGTGGGCAAAGTTGGCGAAGGGCACCAGCGTTACGACCACCGGCAAGAAGACAATCGTCAACACCGCGAGCAATATCGTGAGCGCGATCTCGTTGGGGGTCTTCTGACGGTTCGCCCCCTCGACAAGGGAGATCATTCGGTCGATGAACGTATGGCCACGCTCGGCCGTGATGCGCACGACGATGCGGTCTGAGAGCACCTTGGTCCCGCCGGTCACGGCGGAACGGTCGCCACCCGATTCGCGGATGACCGGTGCCGACTCACCGGTGATCGCTGACTCGTCGACCGAGGCAATACCCTCAATGATCTCACCGTCGGAGGGAATGACGTCGTTAGCCTCGCAGACGACCAGGTCGCCCTTGGAGAGATCGGCAGCCGGCACCAGCTCTTCACTGCCGTCGGGCAAGAGTCGCCGAGCTTCGGTTTCCGAGCGCATCTTGCGCAGAGTCTCGGCCTGCGCTTTGCCGCGTCCCTCGGCCATCGCCTCGGCGAAATTAGCGAAGAGCACGGTCAAGAACAGCCACACCGTGATTGACCACGTGAACGTGCCGGGGTGCGCAAACGCTTCGAACAATGTGATGATCGAACCGACCAACACGACGAACATGACGGGGTTCTTCACCTGGACGCGGGGATCTAATTTGGTGAAGGAGTCCTTCAGCGCCTGGCGCAGAATTGGTCCATCGAATAGACCCCGGGCCTGGGCCACGCCGTGGCCGGACGCGTCGGGCGTTGTTTCGTTGATAACAGTGGTCATTAGAAGAACCTCAGGTGACTTAGTTGCTCGACAATGGGGCCGAGGGAGATTGCGGGGAAGAACGTCAGTCCGCCGATGATCAGGATCACACCGATGGTGAGACCGACGAACATCGCGTTATGGGTGCGGAAAGTACCGAGCCCTTCGGGCACGACATCTTTTTCGGCCAGGATCCCCCCTAGCGCCAGCGCCGGGATGATGATGCCAAAGCGACCGATCAACATGTCGATCGCGCCGATGACGTTGTAGAAGGGCGTGTTACCGGTTAAGCCGGCCATGGCCGAGCCGTTGTTGTTCCCCTGCGAGGTGAGCGCGTAGAGGATCTCGCTGAAGCCATGGGGCCCGGCATTGAGGGGTCCGGCGCGCCCTACGGCCAGGGAGACCGCCAACGCCGTGAGAATCAGCACGGTCATGGGCATCACCAGGGCCCCGAGGCCCGCGAGTTTGACCTCTCTGGCTTGGATCTTTTTGCCCAGATACTCCGGCGTTCGTCCGATCATGAGCCCGCCAATAAAGACCGCAATGATCGCGTAGATCAGCAGTGTGTACAGCCCGCTGCCCGTGCCACCCGGCGTCACTTCGCCGAGCATCATGCCCGTCAGGGGGCCCAAGCCGCCTATCGGGTTGTACGAATCGGTTGCACTGTCGACGGCACCATCGGAGGTCTGGGTCATAGACACGTTGAACAGGGCGCTGGTGGTGTCGCCGAAGCGCTCCTCCTTGCCCTCGGCGTTGCCGACCGTAGAGTGGATGCCCGCCGCTTGCACCGCCGGGTTGTTCTGGTGCTCGGCGTAGCTGGTGAAGGCGACCCATGAGCCGAAGAGGATAATTACGACCGCCAGCAGCGCGGCCCCGTGCTTGATACTGCCGACCATCTTGCCGAAGGTGTAGGTGAGGGCGACCGGGATGGACAGGGTGAGCCAGATATAGAGCAGGTCGGTGAACGCCGTTGGGTTCTCAAAGGGGTGGGCCAGATCGACGT
>PMAL01000014.1 GCA_003152555.1 Acidimicrobiaceae bacterium
AGGGACGTCGCCGAGAGGGCCCTGGAGCCGAGGATCGCACGGGCGTTGGCCGCGGAGGTCGAGTCGCTATCGAGCGGGCCATCCTCCTTGACGAGTCGGCTCAGCACGAGGGCGGCGTAGGTCTGAGCCCACTGGCCCGCTTCCGGCACGTCGTCGACGATTCGACGAGCGAGGTTGAACTGCAGCGCGATGCTCACGCGCGTCGCGTCGAGCGTACCGGGGTCGCCCCAAGGAGAGTGACGAAGGACGTCGCGTAGTGCGCCGATCGTGAGCGGTGCGACACGACTCGAGACGCTCGCGAGAGACCCAAGCTCGAAGGGCGCCGGGCTCTGGTGTCCTTCGATACGGGCGAGATCACCCTGTAGATTCACGAGTTCGAATACGCCAGCGAGCGTATGAAGGCGCACGGCGCCGAGCGCCGGACTCCATCCGGCGAGGACACGAAGGTTCCAGAGCACGCCGGCGAAGACCTCGTGCTCGCTCGCGGCAAGATTAAGGCCAGGGTGGAGGCGCTCGCCGTAGCTCGAGGTGGCGAGGATCCCGAGAGCCGCGTCGAGCGATCCGGCGCTGGCGAGCTCGCGTGCTCCGGCGGGGCCGATGCAGTGGCTCGCGAGGCTTTGACTGCGGACCTGGGCCGCGACCCAGCCGGCGCTCACGGCGACGTCCTCGACGCGATACCTGACGAGAGAACGCGACGTACCAGTTCGTCCACGACGGGCCCTATCTTCATCGTCGCCTCGCGGTTAATTCGTTCGACTTCCTCGTCGGCCGAGTCTCGCAGTTCAAAGCCAGCCGCCGTCGCCTCGCTCGCTGCGGCGGTGGCGGCGACGGCACGCGCGGCGGGTTGAGCTTGGGAGGCTTCGTGGAGAACGCGCTGCGCTTCGAGGGCTGCGTTTACTTTTCTACTTTCGCCCTCTGCCGTCGCTCGCGAGACGATGTCGCTCGCGCGACTTTCCGTCGCACGCAGCGCCGCGAATACGGGTGCCAGTTCTTCGCGCAGTACCGCGGCATGGTCAACCGGAACGCCAGCAATTCCGGCTTTGCCGGGCACGGCCATTAGTCGGAAACGGCGGAGTAAGTCACTCGGTCTCGCCACGGATCACCTCCATCGTGCGACTACGGGCCAATTCTAAGAACGACAATTCTCTGATAAGTAGGGGAGAACGTCACTTCGAGCTGTTGCCGGGCACCGTATCCAATTACGACACTCCGACAACGGACGAATCAGCCGCCGTCCGGGTTCCGAACTCGACACCCCGGGATTCGAGAAGGGTGTTCGCACAGACCCGAAAATTGATGGAGGTTAGGGGTATGAAAACCTGAGCCCTTGCGTGCCATGCGGCCCTTTTCGGTTCGCAGACGACCGTATTCGGTTGCAATATTGGGCTTTCAGTTCACCGGCGCATCGGCGTGACCATACGTAATCGCCAGCGTTGCTAAGGGCGTTCCTGGAAGATTTGGTGGGTTGATCCTTTTAGAACATGTAAGGAGTCAGTGGTGGTTGCCCGCGACCCAATCAGCGTCGCAACGCCTTCTAAAGTCACATACCGTTTCCCCAGTTGTGATCGCCAGCGTCAGCGCCGTCAACCATAGGGGCTAGTTAGCATCAGTCGCGTATCCCGCGCTATGAAGCATTCGACGAAGGTCGACCACTACTTGGATGTCTACATCCTTGTGTTTGGGTCGGTCAAAAGTCTCGGTCTCGGACCCCAGCGTCACGACGAATTTGCTGTCGTGACTCTCGTCGACGGTGCCCACGGCCTCGAGAAGAGAGAGTACGTCGAGCCACTCGATGTTATGACTTGCCGGATGCTGAAGAATCTTCTCGAGGGTGTCACGGTGATGGTTGTTGAGATGAACATGTTCGGGTTCCGCTGGCATAGTTTCCTAGATTCTTTTGGTGCTGTTCATCGTAACTCGATTCGCCGTACGACCGTCTTGAGGAAAGTTGTCTTAATTCCTCGTCGAGTATCGAAGAACCATTGCGTGAATAGTTATCTTGCGATCGCGGTTCGACGAGAGACGAGTAACGGGCCGAAAGCCGCAATTAGCGCCTTTTATACTTCGTCGACAGTAAGCTCCGCCGCCGGGTCTGCTTCCAGTCTGTCGTCGGGTATGGGCTGACCGCTTCGAACTGAGCGACCGTAGGTCCCGTCGAGCAAACGTTGCTCCGCCCTTTCAATTGATGCCAATCTCTCGCGAAGTCCTTCTGAAATGGCGTCCTCTTCCTGCTCCGCTATCAGCGGTTCCGCGGGGTCAGTCATGTCGCCCTGTTCGCCAGCGCTCGCCCTGTCGTCTAACCCATCCGTCGTGGTTTGATCAAGCAACTTCTCTATTCTGAGCCGTTCATCACGAAGCCGCTGTCGCGCCGTGTCCTCGTTCACTTCATCCCTCGATTCGATGTCGCACAATGATGAGGATATCTGGTGGTGCACTCGGGAGTGTCGGGCGCTCCGTGGGCATCATTGCGTAACCGTCGGGGAACGCAGCCGCCAGACGGATGCCGACCGTCCCGCTTGCTGAACTCTTTTCTGCGTGACGACGGCACATTCGAGGTGGCCGCGAACGATTTCGATACGACGCGCCGATCGCCAGCGAGGGGTGACTCTCACTTCGCGCGACACCGACCAACAGCAGACGAGGTCGTTTCGACAAGAATCAGTCGGTCCTTTACAGACTTTTGTGGTCCGCCGGGTCTCGATTCCGGCACCTTGGGATCAAAAGGAACTGTCCGACAGTTGAGGTATCTCAGTTTCGCCGCTCATTTCGATTGTTTCAAAGGAATCGCGTTGTACTGTGTCGATCTGCTCTCGTGGTGTTGCGGAAGTATGAAGCCTAAAATGAGGCCTATTCAGATCTAGCAGCGCGCAATTTGT
>PMAL01000139.1 GCA_003152555.1 Acidimicrobiaceae bacterium
AGGCGCCTACCGCGGTGGTCGCCGCCGAAGGTCCGGTGTCGAGCACACGCGCCAGCACGGGTGTCAGCCCAATGACGTGACCGTGTACTGACTCCAGCAAGACGCGCGCAACCAGCGTCGACCCGATGTGCCCAATCGATGCTACGACGATCGTGAGCCAGCGGCCGAGTACTAACTCACCAAGTCCGAGTACGACCAGAAGCTGCGCGCATGCCGCCCACAGTGGCAAGTATGGGGTCGGAAAGAACAGTGACATCGGTAGGCGGGCCAGTTCACTCGTGAGAGGAAGGGCCGCGTACACGTCGCCCGATCTCCAGAGTTCAGGTCTCAGAATATGAAAGTGCAAGAAGATGGCAACCACTGCGGTCGCCAGGGCCGCAGCCAAACCAAGCGATGGCCGTGTGCCGCTCGATAGTCGGTAACGCGCGAGTGTCCACAGGCGCAAGAATTCTTGAGCGAACTTGAATCCTCGTGTTGGGAAATGGTCGAGCGAGGGATTATTCGCAACTTCTGCGCACTTCATGTGGCGGACGATACCATGACGTCGCTACCAACTTTTTGCTATCGCTGGGCGCGATGTGCCACTCGCAAATCTTGCCTGAGGTCACGGGTTGGTTAGCTCGGACCAAGATCGAAGCGCGTCAGCGTCTCCGCGCCGGGCCTCGAGGAGAGGCGGCACTGTTGACTAGCGGTTTAATAGTGCACGAACGGATTGACGCAGCGAATCCATCGTGGCGATAACCGCTGTTGGCTCGTAGCCGCAGTGTGCCATGCAGTTATTGCAGCGTTCGTCGCGGCCGCGTCCGTACGCCGACCAATCCGTTGTCTCGACGAGCTCTTTGTAACTCGTCGCGTAGCCGTCTGCCATGAGGTAGCAAGGCCTTTGCCAGCCGAATACCGAGTAACTCGGAATACCCCAGGCCGTGCACTGGAAATCGCGCTTGCCCTCAAGGAAGTCGAGGAAGAGTGGCGAGTGATTAAGACGCCACTTCTTACGATGCCCGTCCGCGAAGGCCTCCTTGAAGAGATCGCGAGTCTGTTCGACGCCGAGGAAGTGGTCCTGATCGGGAGCTTTTTCGTAGGCGTACGCGGGTGAGATCATCATGGCGTCGACCTTGATGTCATCGTTGAGGAAATCAAGGACGTCGCGCACCGTTTTGGGCTCATCTGTGCTGAAGAACGTGGAGTTGGTCGTCACGCGAAAGCCCTTGGCCTTCGCGGCCTTGATCGCCGAAACCGCTTCATCGAACACGCCGTAACGATTGACCGCGAGGTCGTGACGTTCCTGGAGACCGTCCATATGGATGACCCAAGAGAAGTAGCGCGAGGGCGTGAACTTCTCCAGACGTCGCTCAAGCAGTACGGCGTTCGTGCACAGGTACACGTACACCTTGCGCTTGATGAGTTCTTGAACCATCTCGGCGATCTGGGGGTGCAACAGCGGCTCGCCGCCGGCGATCGACACCATCGGTGATCCGGTTTCTTCGACGGCCTTGACTACGTCGTCCACCGAAAGTCGCTGTCGGAGTACCTCGGTCGGGTGCTGGATCTTGCCACAACCAGGACACGAGAGATTACACGCGAAGAGCGGTTCGATCTCGATGATGAACGGGTAGTACTTCGTCCGCTTGATCCGGTGTTTCATGAGGTACGTTCCGATGCGCAGATTCTGACGGAAGGGAACAGCCATCACCGTACCTTAGTCGGAAGAGCGAAGTGAACCGTCTCCCGCACAAGTATTTCTTCGCGCAGAAGCACCGGTCCGAGTGAGGAGATCGCACTGACCACATCTTGAACGAGCAGGTCGGGCACCGAAGCACCAGCCGTGACGCCGATGCTCCTCACGCCGGCCAACCAAGCCAACTCCAACTGCGTCGAGTCCTCGATTAGTTCGGCTCGACAACCCTCGCGCTGGGCGACTTCGACGAGTCGCGCGGTATTGGACGAGTTGCTTGATCCAACGACAATCATGAGGTCACACCGGTGGGCGATTGAACGAACAGCGTCTTGACGGTTCTGGGTGGCGTAACAGATGTCATTTGAACTCGGAGCTGCGGCTTCGGGGTACCGGTCGCGAAGTGAACTGATAATCTCAGCCGTTTCGTCGGTAGCGAGCGTGGTCTGGGTGAGATATGCGACGGGGTGGTTCGGTTCGAAATCGAGTCGAGCTACATCCTTGAGCGACGCCACGACGCGGATTCGTTCGGGCGCCTCGCCGAAGGTTCCAACGACTTCTTCGTGCTCTGCGTGGCCAATCAGCACGATGTTGTAGTCCTGTGCAGCGTAACGTCGCGCCTCGATGTGGACCTTGGCGACCAGGGGACAGGTCGCGTCAATCACGTTCAGGCTGTCTCGCTCGGCGACCTGACGGCGAACTTCTGGCGACACGCCGTGCGCGGCGAGCACCACGACCGCTCCGTCGGGGACTTCGTCGATCTCCTCGACGAAGATGGCGCCCTTGCGCTCCAAGCCGCGCACAACGTGAAGGTTGTGCACAATTTGGCGACGGACGTAGACCGGCGCACCGAACTGGCTAATCGCGCGCTCGACGATCTCGATGGCGCGCTCGACACCCGCACAAAACGAACGGGGCGAGGCGAGGATGATCTCGTGCTGCCCGCAGGCGCGCGCCCAACGCTCGAGTGGCCCGCGAGCGGACGACAGCGAGCCGAGCGCGCGCAACCCCCCGTACATTGGCCCGCGGGTGGCAGTGTCAGAGATCGAGCGAACGACGGCCAGTGGGTTATTGGGTAGGTAGTCCATTACCCAGGAGGACTCCATATCGACGGCGAGCGCGCCCGAGGCGGCCAGATCCCCCCGCTCATTGGCCGGCACGTATTTTGGTGATGTCACCACGGGACCGGTGTGCACCGCAAAGCGTGAGCGCCTGAACTCCGCCCCCAGCAGGACCGCACCGGGCAAGTTCCGTGACGTGGACGATTCGGTGCTTCGCAGTTCACTGGCGACAATCAGGTCGCCCGGAACGAGTTCTGGGTCGAGGGCACCGGCCACGCCGACGAGTGCTACCGCGGTCAGCTCGTCGAGGCGAGCGGCGAGTTTCGCGCCCGATCGTTGGGCACGATCTCGTCCAGCGCCGATTACCGTGTCGGCCCCCCCGTAGGCAAACGACTCGATGCGCAGTGGCGCGAGGACTTGGAGGTCAGCCATTGGACTCACTTTGCCTTACGTAACGGCCGAGTGCCATGAGCGGGAACACTAGTCGGTACAAGTGGTAATTGATGTAGAAGTCGCCGGGAAATCCGGTGCCAGTGAACCACGGTTCGTCCCATGTGCCATTTTCGTCCTGGGTCTCTACAAGAAAGGCGATACCGCGATCAATTGATTCCGAGCGTTCGTCGCCGCCGAGCAGTCCCATAATGGCCCAACCGGTCTGAGACGCGGTTGAATGACCGCGACCGCGGTATGCGGGTTCGCGATAGGAGCGAAGGTCCTCTCCCCAGCCGCCGTCATCACCTTGGTGCTGCTTCAAATAAGCGACGGCTCGACGTATGGCCGGGTGATGGGTTGGAATACCTGCCGCGATGAGCCCGGGGATTGCGGCGCCCGTACCGTAGATGTAATTGGCGCCCCAGCGCCCGAACCAGGATCCGTCCTCTTCTTGGGCGTTTAGTAGCCACGCGACGCCACGCTCGACCGAAGTTTTCTCCTGTTCGCGTCCGGCGAGTGCTTCGAGGACGTGGGCGGTGACGTCGGCGCTCGGCGGGTCGATCAATTCGCCAAAGTCACAGAAGGGGAGTTCGCGACAGAGCGTCCGTACGTTGTCAACGTCAAAGGCGGCCCATCCGCCGTCTCGCGACTGCATCCCTTCGATCCAGTTCAACCCACGACGCTCGGCGTCGAGCGTTGGCTCGGCCGTTCGGTTGAGGGCCAACACGACTTCAGCCGCGTCGTCAATATCGGGATACGTGTCGTTTTCGAACTCGAACGCCCATCCGCCCGGTTGGAGGTTCGGTCGGCGAATTGACCAATCACCCTGTACGGCGATCTCTTGGCTGAGCAAATAACGCGAAGCCGAGCGCAAGACGGGGTCTTCGGCCGAAAGT
>PMAL01000193.1:0-161 GCA_003152555.1 Acidimicrobiaceae bacterium
ATGAAGCCCCAGGTACCGTCACTGCAGAAGGCCATCACACTGAAGATCGCGCCGAAGATCAGCAGCTGGAGCGTGACGTGGCCCTGGGAACGACTGACGAAGTGCGGAAAGACGGCCACGAAGAAGACCAGGGCCTTCGGGTTGAGCACTCCCACCATGAA
>PMAL01000193.1:220-10351 GCA_003152555.1 Acidimicrobiaceae bacterium
CACTGTTAGCACCGCGACCGCTCGACCCCACGCAACGCCTCGTGCGACCGCGAACATGACACTCGGTCCGGGCACGATGATGATCACCGCCGACGCGATGAAGAACTGGGTCAGGTGTCCGGCACTGATCACGGCTGAAACCTTCTCACAATTCGCTCCATCACGTTGAGGCTGGCACCGATGCTGAAGCCAATCGTCGCCGCAAAAAACACCGTGCCCACGCCCAGCGTGCCGCCCATCGACCATCCAATCACCACAACGATTAACTCCAAAGTGAGACGCACGTACACGAGGCTCACGTGAAAGCGTCGATGGATACTCGTCATCAAACCGTCTCGCGGCCCCGGTCCCAAGTTGGTCGACAGATAAAGCGCGCTGCCGACGCCAATCACCACCACCCCACCGACGATGTACAAGATCTTGAGACCGGGGTTCGACGGCACCGCGAGCGCGTAGGTCGTGAGGTCAAGCACGTAGGCAATCACAATCAAGTTGGAGATCGTGCCAAATCCCGGTCGCTCTCGAAGTGGGAACCACAGCAACAACACGACCGAACTAATCAGTGCCGTCGACCATCCAAGAGACAGATTCGAGTGGCGCGAGACACCCTCGGCGAACACCGTCCACGGCGTCGCGCCCCAGTGCGACTGGACCAAGAGACCTTCACCAAAACCGAAGAGTGAAAGCCCGACTAGCAACGGCGCCAACATTCTCGGACGAATCGCCCACGTACTGGTTGCCCGCCACGGAGTGACCGGAATCTTGTGGCTGAGACGCATGGTTCGCGCCACCCTAGTCGCCGATGCCTCCGAGCCTTTCCCGTGACCCTCTAAGGAGTGTCGCAGATTCTTGTTTCATGTCAACCGAACTGACGATATGGGCGACACTCGCACCGACTTTGTTGCCACCTCTCAAATCGGCACGACCGTTGGTTAGTCGTGAAAGTGCGCGACATGCTCGAGTTGATTAAAGACAACGGTTGGGTCCAGGTTCGACAAAAAGGGAGCCACCGCCAGTTCCAACATCCGACCCGTCATGGCGTCGTAACGATTGCCGGTCATCCCAGCCGTGACTTACCTGAATGGATGGTGAATAGCATTATGAGACAAGCCGGAATTAGTCGGAGGAAAAAGTGACCGAATACACGATCATCATCGAAGACGCTGGCTCAAACTTCGCCGCCTTTGCCCCCGACGTCCCCGGATGCGTGGCCGCCGCCGACACCATCGAGGAAACCCGTCAGTTGATGCAGGAGGCACTCGCGCTCCATCTGGAGATGCTTCGCGAAATGGGAGAGCCAGTTCCGGCGCCACATGCTCGAGCGGCGGTAGTGCACGTCGCGTCGTAACGAGCTAATAACTTTTACCGATCGTCAGGTAACGATTGTCATTCAATGGAACGTGCGATTCTCGATCGGAGACGTCGCTCTCCGAATTCCAGATACTTCTGCTCGGTAATCTGTCCGAGTGAAGCGTCTCACATTTCTCGCACTGCTCGTCGTTCTTTACTCCGGGTTCGCCTCGGGGGAAAAGCCGTTCACCGCGCTCGCCTACGTGCTCGTCGCGATACCTTCACTCGCAGTACTCATCACGTTCGCGATGCCGGGCGGTCTAACGCCACGTCGAGAAGACATACACGCCTACTACTTCGAACGCAGTGACCGCGCGACACTTACCAACGTACTCCCGTGGTCGAGTCTCTTGGCGCTCGCGGTCGCCCTCGAAGTTGTTGGTCTCGCGCTCGGCGGACGAAACAAAACCGTGCCAACACTCAGCACCGCCGTGGACCATTTGTTAGTAACTCGTGAAGGTCGCTGGTTGTTATACGTGACGTGGTTGAGCGTGGGCATTGCTCCAGTGCTGCGTCTCTGGCACCGTCAACGCACGGCAAGAATTTAAGATGTTCGGGACTATTTGCTGGCTGATTTTGCTCGCGTCGGGCGTGCTGATCGAACTTCTCAGTCGCACCGGACGCATCGTCACACCCACCTTGATACGCACCGGAGCCCTCGTCGCGAGGTCTGTTGTCGGAAGATTGTCTTTGCTCGCGTTCTGGATTTTCGTTGGTCTCCACCTTTTTGCGCGTTACACGCTGCCGGGGCACTAATTCCAGGGTCCGCCATCACTGCGTTCCGATACGAATTTTGATTTTCGAGGTGTAACCTTCCGACATGTTTGAACGGGAGGACTCGGACAGTGTCTGAGACAACGACGTACGTTTCACCCTCCGCCCAGCCCGATCGCGACCAAGGAATTGTCCTTCGCGGGGTCACCAAACGTTTCGGGACCCACGCGGCCGTGTCCGGGGTTGACCTCGACATCGCGCGCGGCGAATTCTTCACCATGCTCGGCCCCTCAGGCTCGGGAAAGACGACGCTGCNNCACTGCTGCGCCTTATCGCCGGATTCGAAGTTCCTGACGCCGGCACGATTTCACTGCGCGGCACCGACGTCACCGGGCTGCCGCCCTACCAGCGCGGCGTCAACACCGTCTTCCAGGATTACGCGCTCTTCCCCCACTTCAGCGTNNACCCGCACGAGCTGTCCGGCGGTCAGCGCCAGCGGGTCGCCCTGGCGCGCGCGATTGTCAACGAACCCGAAGTGCTACTGCTCGACGAACCGCTCGGCGCGCTTGACCTCAAACTCCGACAAGAGATGCAGGTCGAGCTCAAGCGCATCCAGCGCCAGATCGGCATCACCTTCATCTACGTCACGCACGACCAGGAAGAGGCGCTCACCATGAGCGACCGGCTGGCTGTCTTTCGTGACGGACAGATCGAGCAGGTCGGACCGCCGGCCTACGTGTACGAACGACCGGCGACAGAGTTTGTCGCCTCCTTCGTCGGCACGTCCAACGTCATTGAAACCCCGACCGGCCGCGCGGTGCTGCGCCCCGAAAAGATTGAGCTCTCCGACGGGCCGGTGCCCGCGGGTCGCCTCGGCGCGCGCGGACGCGTGGTCGACGTTGCCTACCTCGGCATGGTCACGCGCTTTACCGTCGAGCTCGACACCGGCAAGACCATGACCGCGGTGCGACAGAATCGTTCCGGCGGCGCCGAGGACAACAAGCTCGCACCCCAGAGCGAAGTCACGGTTTCGTGGGACCTCGCCGACGCATTTGATCTCGCAACAAATGCCGTGCTGACGACCAGCACGGTGCAAGGGTAAAAGGAGCATCATGAAGAGTTCACGAATTCGCCGGTTGGCGAGTCTCAGCGCCGTGGCGTTGGTGCTGGGTCTCTTGACGGCACCGGCGGCCTTCGCCGGATCAACGGCGGCGCCACCGACCCAGGGCATGAAGCCGCTGCAGTCGGTTGCCACGGGCGAGGGTCACTTAAGTCTCATAGCCTGGGAGGGTTACGCGCAGCCCGAATGGGTGAAGCCCTTCACCGCGCTGACCGGGTGCAAGGTGTCGGTCAAGTACGCCGGGTCCTCAAGTGAGATGGTCTCCTTGATGGCCAACGGCGGCGGTCAGTACGACCTGGTCTCCGCGTCGGGCGACGCCGACCTGCGTCTCATCTACGGTGGCGACGTCAAGCCCATCAACATCAAGTTGATCCCGTCGTGGGATGAGTTCCGCACATTTTTGAAGGCGCCGCCCTTTAACACCATCAACGGCTACCACTACGGCATCAGCTACGAGTTCGGTCCCAACGTCCTGCTCTATTCGACCACGACGTTCCCCACGGCGCCCACCTCGTGGTCGGTGCTCTACAACCCGAAGTACAAGGGCAAGATCACGGTGCCGGACAACCCGATCCAGATCGCCGATGCGGCGCTCTACCTCTCCAAGATTAAGCCGGGTCTCAAGATCACCAATCCCTACGAGCTCACCCAGACGCAGTTCAACGACGCGGTCAGCCTGCTCAAGGAAGAGCACCCGCTCATCAAGAAGTACTGGGACTTGGCCAGCCAGGAGATCTCACTCTTCCAGAACGGCGAAGCGGTCGTGGGCGCGGCGTGGCCCTACCAGACCAACACCTTGATCGCGGCCGGCGCCAAAGTTGCCGACACCATCCCGAGCCAAGGTGCCACCGGATGGGCCGACACGTGGTTGCTCGCCACCCACGCGCCCGACCCCAACTGCGCCTACAAGTGGATGGCCTACGTCTCGACCCCCAAGATCCAGGCCGAGGAGGCTGACTACTTCGGTGAGACGCCCGCCAACACGCTGGCCTGTCCGATCATGAACACCATCCAAAAGGGATCGTGCGCGGCGTACCACGCCAATGCCCCCGCGGCCTATTTCTCGACCATCAAGTTCTGGCAGACGCCGCTGGCGGCCTGCGGCAACGGCAAGAACGACTGCGTTGACTTCACGCAGTGGCAACAGGCCTGGACGCAGATCACCGGATAAGTCCCGGTGTCGGTAAGGGCAGGCTTTAGGCAGAAAGCCGGGGCGGCGCTGTGGCGCCGGCCCTGGCTGCGCGGCGCGCTCACGCTTTCGCCACCCCTGCTGTGGTTCCTGGTGATCTACCTCACCTCACTGGTCGTCATGCTGATTACCGCCTTCTTCAGCGTCAACTCGCTGACCGGCAACGTGGTCTACCAGTGGACCTGGTCCAATTTCAGCCAGATCTTCACCCAATCGGTCTACGGATCGATCATCCTGCGCACCTTATTGATGGCAATTCTGGTGACGATTACCGATGCCCTGTTCGCACTGCCGTTTGCCTTCTACCTGGCCAAGGTGGCCGGACGGCGCTGGCGCCAGCTCCTTCTCTCCCTGCTACTCATGCCGCTCTGGGCCAGTTACCTCGCCAAGGTCTACGCCTGGATCAATATTCTCTCCAATAAGGGGGTGCTACCCGACCTGGAATCGCACCTGGGCCTGCCACTCACCCATATTGCCTATACCAATACGGCCATGTGGATTGTCTTCAGCTATCTCTGGCTGCCGTTCATGATCGTCCCTATATACGGGGCCTTCGAGCGCGTGCCCAACTCCCTGCTGGAGGCCTCATCGGACCTGGGTGCTGGCAGCTGGCAGACATTTCGCTGGGTAATCCTGCCCATGGTGCTGCCGGGCATCGTCGCGGGCTCAATCTTCACCTTTTCGCTCACCCTGGGCGATTTCATCACGCCGCTCCTAATTGGGGGTTCGAGCAGCAATTTCATTGGCAACGCCATCTACGACAGCGCCATTAATGGCGGAAATCTCCCCTTTGCCGCGGCTCTGGCCTTCGTGTCGATCGCCATCATGGCCGTCTACCTGCTCCTGGCCAAGTTCGCCGGCGCCTTCGAGGCCCTATGAAGCTCTCATTTCCCACCCGGATGGCGCTCGCGGTTTTGGCCGTGGCGGTCGTTCTCTTCCTCTTCGCCCCGCTGTTGGTCATCATTTACTTCGCGTTTGGCAAATCCAACGTCCAGACCTTCCCCATCCACCACTTCACGACCTACTGGTTCGGGGTTGCCTGGAACGACCCGGCGGTTCGCGGTGCCCTGTGGTTGAGCCTCAAGGCCGGTTTCTTCGCCACGGCCATCGCACTCATTTTGGGCACGTTGGTCGCTTTTGGAATCCACCGGTTCAAGTTTTTCGGCCGAGACACGATTTCCCTGCTCCTGGTGCTGCCCATTGCCCTGCCCGGCATTGTCACGGGACTAGCCCTGCAATCGGCCTTCAACCTGGCCGGAATCCCCTTTTCCCTCTACACCATCATCATTGGCCACGCCACCTTCTGCATCGTGGTGGTCTTTAATAACGTGATCGCTCGCCTGCGCCGCACCTCAATGACCCTCATTGAGGCCTCCGCCGACCTGGGGGCGACTCCCCTGCAGACCTTTCGCCTCGTTACCATGCCCACGCTGTCAACCGCCATTGTGGCCGGAGCCCTGCTGGCCTTTGCTCTCAGTTTCGACGAGGTCATCGTCACCACCTTCACCGCCGGAGCCCAAAACACCCTGCCCCTGTGGATTTTTGGCGCCATCCGCCTCGGCCAGCAGTTGCCCGAGGTGAATGCCGTCGTAGTGGGCGTCATCGCGCTGACGATGGTGCCCATTGTGATCGCCGCCCGGATCTCTGGTGGCGAGGGTTTGGGCGGTTCCACTCGGCTGTAACGGCCAAAATTCGGGACGACTCGGATGTAATTCGCCGTTCAACCCGCTCTCTCGAACAACCCAGTGTTTTCCCGCCTCGCAGATGATCACATAATGGACGCGTTCGCCCCCACGAGGGATTATGTGTGTCGCTCCCAAAGCCCTGGCAATAAGCCACAATCATTTCCGGGCCATTTGAGAGTGGTACTCAGTCCAATAACTTCCCGCAGAACCACCACGACGGACAAATGCCCCGCCCTCAATTCACTTTCAGATTGCACAGCAGTTTCCCGGCGCCAACACGCTCAGAATTGCCGGCGTTGATATGGTCGGCGAAGGCCGGTCGCTACTCACTCCAGCTCGTAGATTCACTGACCGGGTTCGAGCACCGCGCACCACGGCCTAGGCCGTGACCTGCGGCACTCACTTGAGGACAGCTGTGGTTGCAGTGGCTGGTGCCACCCGTGGAAAAATCTAGGTTGACCTGGAGACCAGATTTGGAGAGTGAACGCCCGTTATGGAGTCAAAATCTCCGTTGACGCTGAGCACGCTCCCCCTAGACGGGCGCCATTCGGGCGCTGTACCTACAGGTCAATGATTACAGGCAAACTATCGCGAGGATATTTATTCCTCCGACAGCGCTTCCGGCGCCATGAGGGAAAATGCAATTCGTCCTTCCGGACCTCGCACGTGAGGCCGTTGCACTGGACTTGCCTACGTTTGCCGAGAATATCCAGTAAGTACCTCGGCCAACGAAAAATCTCCGATTTGCCCTCGATCTCGAGATCACTTCGAGCGGTGCTTGGAACAAGCGAAAAACGAGCAGCCCGCTCGGCAGTAGCTGAATGTCAGCCAATACCAAGGGATGGGTCACTGGCTCTCGCCGTCATTTTGCCGGTGCCAACCACCGCTCGCCACGGCGTTCACCGTGACCCGCGGCGCTCGCTTGCGCGGGGATCGGGAACGCGATGGCTGTCCTCGCCGGCGGAGAATCCCCGATGAGTGTCATACCAAATTCGACAGCCGATCACCCCAAAACGAAGCCCAAAATTATGGCGCAGTTGAATAATCCTGCTCGAGCAGACCGACAATTGGCTGTGCAACCTTCAGACCAATGATTATCGGCAAATTATCACGAACGTGCTGACGTGCACGTGAGCACGTTCGGCGCCACGAGGGAAAATGCAAATCGCCGTTCCCGCCATCGTGTACGAACAGACTGCGTTGGCATTCACTTCGTGAACCGAAACTGGCCAGCAATTACCTCGACCAGGAGAAGCCGTACGAACCGCCCCGATCGCGACATGATTTCGACGGCAATTTCCGCGACGTGGAAGTTAAGAGACCCTTCGAACGCGCAACTGCGTGAGGGCGAAATCGAAGGGACGTGGCCATCAATCGAAATATTTTTTGGTCGATACGCAATCTCCGCCAATCACGGCGTTCGCCGTGACCTGCGGCGAGTCATCGAAAGAGACTCTCGCAACAGCGAAGAGCGCACACTGGTTAAGAATCACCGCCGGGCCTCTGAGCAAATTTGCAGGTAAATCGACCCGACACCGCACGTAACTTCCTCATTCGCTCAGGACATCGCGCTCGCACAGAGAGCCATTTAGGCGCTCTACCTACAAGTCAATGATTGCAAGCAAATCATCGCGAGGTTACTTTTCCTCTCAACAGCGCTTCCGCCGCCATGAGGGAAAATGAAAATCACGCCAAGAACGAAGAACACTCACATTTCGTCGGCGTTCTTCACGTGGGTCGAGAAAATCCAGTAAATACCTGACCACGAATCTCTCAACCGCGAAGCGATTTCGAGGGTTCCTTCGAGTACGCAATAACCGGAACCGTCCGATCTCGCGGCGCATCGACGGGGTCGAAGTGACGCGTCAACGGGTCTCGTGGTCGTAAGGCTCTGCCAATTACTTCCGAGTTCGCGAATCATCGTGACGCTCAGCGAGCCATCGAGGGCGACTCACGACAGAACCGAGAGGTGCGATGCGCGAACTTTGGAGGCGACGAATCTGACCCAATCTGATGATCGCGAGCCGTCGAGAGCGGTCAAATTTCCTTGCTTCGTGACCACATTTTTTTTGAACAACGAGAGGACTGCCAGGCAGGCGTAGAAGCCAATGATTGCAAGCAGATCCAAACCCACCCCTTTTTGCCGATAATTTTGCGTTCGCTCCGATGAGGGATTATGTGTTTGTCGGCCGTTATGGTACGTCGTGCAGAGTTTTGTGGTAATCATTGAGTTTTCCCGCGGCTCGGTACCGAGATGAATCATCGCAAAAAATTGGAAGGTGCAAGAACATCTCATTGGTCGGTGCCCCCTTGAATTGACTCGAGGAGAAGCTACCCCGTCGACTCTGCGGCGCCCAAGGACAGCTTGGCGTCGATCATCTCGGTCCAACCGACCTCGCGATGTGGCGGCAGCGTCGCCCGCAAAACAGACGCCATAAATAGGCGAGGCGCCCCTGATAAAGTTGAAGCCCACGGATGACTTTGATCAAGGAGAAGCTATGGCCGGCTTGAAAAGACGCCGGAAATCGAGTTTCTTGGCTCTTGTGCGACCCTGGCTGCATTCCGTCAGCGGTGACGCGTTTCATCAAAAACAGTCTTCAGCCTCCAGATGAAGAGAGCCCTCCCAACCCTTCTACTCAGCGCCCTACTTTGCGCCGGGATGTTCTCGTTGCTGCTGCCGGCAACCGCGGCCGGCGCCGCGACCAACGTCACTTTGTACGTCAGTCCCTCGGGATCAGCCACGACCAACTGCTCGAGCGCAGGCAGCGCCTGCACAACCATTCAAGAAGGCATCACGGCAGCCGAGGCGCTGACGACGTCCGACGTCACGGTGGACGTCGCGGTCGGCACCTACACCGAAAACGACACCATCGCCGTGCCGACAGGTGACACCCTGGCCATCCAAGGCCCCAGTTCAGGATTGGCTACGCTCAACGGCGGCGGAGCCGGTAGCGATTTCAACATTTCCAGCGGTACGGCGTCCATCGACGGGCTAAGCATTACTGGTGGATCGTCGGCCCTCGGTGGCGGGATTTCCAACAACGGCGGCACGCTCACCCTGGCCGACGACACGATTTCCGGTAATTCGGCCACCAACAACGGTGGCGGCGTCTACAACGAAAGTGGCGGGTCCACCACCCTGGACAACGACACGNNCAATGATTCCGCCACTAACAATGGTGGTGGCGTCTACAACGACGGTGGCACGGTCAACGCCGTGGACGTGACGTTCTTCTCGGACACGGCCAGCACCGCGGGCGGAGTGGACAACGCGTCGGGTTCCACGTCTATGGCCAATTCCATACTCAGTAGTGCAGCCTGCAGCGGCACAATCGTTGATGGAGGATACAACGTCGAATCCGACAACAGCTGTGGATTCGGGCCCAACGACGTGGTCGGTAGTTCGACCATTGGCCTCACGTCGTTGGCGGCCAATGGCTCCAGCGGACCCGAGACCTTCGCCATCGCCACGAACAGTTCGGCCTTTGAGGAAGTCCCTCTCGCCCAGTGCACGATTCCGACCGACGAACGCGGAGAGCCCCGCCCGGGGTCGGCGGGAGCGAGTTGCGACGCCGGAGCTTTCGAATACCAGGTGGGAGCGACCTCGCTCTCCCTAGCGGGTTCTCCGGTCACCGGCAACAACGTTTATAACGTGACCTTGACCGTGCCCTCCGGAGGACCGGCCCCCATCGAGACGGTGGTCGTCAAGGACAGCGCCAGCAACGCCTGTGGCGCGACGCTCACGTTAAGTACCGCCACCACCTACACCGGTAGTTGCGCGATCAACAGCGAAATTGCCGGAGAGACCGTCGACGCGACCTACGACGCCGACGGTCACGACACCAACTACACCGAGTCCACTTCCAACGCGCTCACCGTCGAGCCGGGCACCCAGACGATTGTCTTCACCTCCGTGGTGCCGACCTCGCCCACCGTGGGCAACACCTACGTCGTCACGGCGACCGGCGGTCAGTCGTCCAGCGCCGTCACGTTCACCATCGACGCGTCGTCAACGTCGGGGGCCTGCACGATTTCGGGGTCGACGGTCACCTTTGTCGCGGTCGGCACCTGCG
>PMAL01000040.1 GCA_003152555.1 Acidimicrobiaceae bacterium
CCCGCTAACTTCCGATGAGCCAGTTTTGGAGCATATTTGACCAGTATTTCCGGTTGAAACCAAAAAATTATCCCCAGGTGACAGAATTCAGTGACGCGTACATGAAGTCGTTCGAGAGCCTGGCGACGCCGAACAGGCCTCAATTTAGGCCTCCAATTTCCGCAACACTTCCAATCCAGGCTTACGAGCGAAAACACGGTGTTGGAAATGATTCAGTCTCCCGATAACCCGGCGCGATTCAGAGCCTCAAGTTGAATGAGTTCGCAACTGCCGCGTTGGTCGATTTACGACTGCTCAAGGGTCTTGCACCGAATCGCTCTTTAGTGCCGTCGCGGACCCGACGTGACAAGTCTGCTACCAGGCACTGGGGGATGATTGCCTGAGCGCAATCTATGATTTCGACCCGTCAAGGTCGAGACAATGTCGAGCGACTTCCCGGAAAACTTAGCGAAACGTCAGGCATTGACCCGATGCGTCTTTGAAGTTCACCAGATAAGCGCAGACCCACCGGTCACTGAGACATAACACGTTGAGAATCACGGAATGTCCCCAACCGTCAGACGTCTCGACGAACGTGACAATAGGCTTATCCGCATGACGGACTTCATCGATGCCGACCTCCGTGGATCGCAGTTCGAACGCGTCGACCTCCGCGGCGCGCAGTTCCGCTTCGTTGACCTAAGCGGAGTAGTGATGCGAAACGTGGACTTGGTCGACGTCGAGATCCACGGCGAGATTGACAACCTTACGATTAACGACGTCGACGTTGGCCCACTGATCAACGCCGAACTCGATCGTCGATATCCCTTGCGATCCAAGATGCGACCGACGGACCCCGCCGGATTCAATGAAGCCTGGGGCATCATCGAGCGACTCTGGGGCGAGACCGTCGAACGGGCCCGCCACCTGCAGCCGGACCTCCTTCACGTGTCGGTGAACGGAGAATGGACCTTCATCGAAACGTTGCGACATCTGGTGTTCGCGACCGACTCGTGGATCAGGCGCGCGATTCTTGGCGATCCGTCGCCCTGGAACGCTTTGGGCCTCCCGTGGGACGAGATGCCCGAAGACCCGGCTATCCCGCGCGACCGCGTCGCGCGTCCTTCGCTCGACACTGTGCTTGAGCTCCGCCGCGACCGGATGGCCACGGTGAGTCAGGTCATCGAAGGTCTTACCGCCGCTTCCCTGGACAGTGACACCGAATCGGTCGAGGCACCAGGTTGGCCGCCATCTCAGAGTTTTCCCGTGCGCAAGTGCCTACTTATAATCCTCAACGAAGAGTGGGAGCACCGTCGTTACGCCGAGCGCGATCTGGACGCCGCAGAAACAGTCATCGCGTAACGTGACCCTGGAGTCGGAGACCCGACGTAAACCCACACGCACAATGCGGCGACCAAGACCTGAAGACCACAAGAGAGATTGACAAATTCTTGGTCCAAACAGGCCTCATTTTAGGCCTCATATTTCTGCAACACCACGAGACGAGACCGACTCAAAACAACACGATTCCTTGGAAACAATGGACCAGCGCAACGAGACCGACTCAGAACAACCGATGGCAAGTTCCTTTTAATCCTCCGGTGCCGGGATCGAGACCCGGGCGGCCCACCAGTAGTACCAAGGACTTTCGAATTTCCACACGAAATCGTGCTGAGTAAATCCCACATTCCATCCCTCCAATGTGCTGAAGATCGCGAAGGAGACAGAATCTACGGGCTGACACTGTGTTTTCATACCGCAGATTTCTGCATCTTTGCGAGACTGCCCTGCCCCAATTCACCAGTGCGATTTGCTACTGCATTGACGATGCGAGTTGACCGAGAACGTCCAGATCGTCCGAACCGCCGAGCACCATCAGACGATCGCCGGCTTTGATGATGGTCTCACCATTCGGTCGAATGACGTCACGCCCACGTTCTATGGCGGTGATCAGCACACCGCGCGGTATCGACGATGAACGCAGCGGCGAGTCGACGAGCGGGGAATCGTTCGCCACCGTGATCTCGGAGATTCCAGTGGACCCGCCCAACTCAGAGGCTCGACGTAGGTTGGCCTGCATCGTTCGCCGGTAGTTGCGCACGATGTCCGTGATGGCGATCGTGCCGACGACCCGTCGCTCGTCGTCGATGACGGCCGCCCACGTCTGGGGCGTAGAGGTCAGGGTGTCGAGGACGACGTCCAGATGCATCGATTCGTGGATCGGCGCGAAGGTGGAGTCGACCAGGCTTTCTACGTCCACCGCGCTGGCGTCGCCGGTCCTGCCCTGCAGGGCCTCCATTGTGACCACCCCCACGTAGTGACCCTGCGGATCGACCAGCGGGGCGGCGCTGACCTCGCCTTCCTCCATCTGGGCCAGGAACGCCGAACGCTCGCCGGGTTCGGCCAGCACGCATCGAGCCGGGGCCATGGCCTGCGAGGCGGTCACCATGGCGAGCAGTGGAAGACCGGTGAGGATGCGGTGCGCCGGGGACTCGGCCCGACTGCGCAGCTGACTGCGATAAATGGTGTCATCGTTGCGGCGCACGATCAGCGTGGCCAGGCCGACCGCCAGCATGGCCGGCACGATCAGCGAGAGCGTACCCGTCATCTCGGCGACCATCAGCATCACCGCCAGCGGCGCCCGCGAGATGCTTCCGAAGCAGGCCATCATCCCGACGATGACGTACGGGGCGGGGTCGTGGCCGAGGCTCGGCACGACCGGTTCGAGCAGGCGCCAGACCGCGGCCCCGACGAAGGCGCCGATCACCATGCCCGGGCCGAAGATGCCACCCGAACCGCCTGAGCCGATCGAGAGCCCGGTCGTCGCGATGCGCGCGAAGGGCAGGATGAGCACGATCCAGAGCGGTATGTGCAGGAGCTGCGCTCCGAGGCCCACTTGGATCCAGCCGTAGCCGGTGCCGAGCACCTCGGGGATGGCGAGGCCGATGCACCCGACGATGAGGCCGCCGATCGCGGGTCGGACCCAGCGCGGGATGCTGAGCCGGCTGAAGAACGCGGCCATGCCGTAGAAGCTCTTGGCGTAGAGCAGACCAACCAATCCGCCGAGGATGCCGATGATTCCGAACCACCCCAACTGCACGGCGCTCGTGAGTTGATAGTTCCCAACGTAACCAAAGAGCGGCCCGAACCCCTCGAAGGACCCCCACACC
>PMAL01000159.1:0-10993 GCA_003152555.1 Acidimicrobiaceae bacterium
TTGCCGTGGTCGACGTGGCCCATCACGGTAACGATGGGCGGTCGCGGGACGGCCGGAATCTCTTCGTCCTGTTCGTCTTCGTCAAAGAACTTGGCGAGCAGCGCGGCCTCTTGTTGCTCACCCGGGTCTACGAGGTGCACCACCGCGCCGACTTCGGCGGCGTAGAGCTCGATCATGTCGTCGGTGAGGCCCTGGACCGCCGTGACGATTTCGCCCTGTAAGAACAAGAAGCGAATGATGTCCGCGGCACTGCGATTGAGTTTGGGACCAACGTCCTTGGCGGTCGAACCGCGTTCGACAATGATCTCCCCGTCGGGTACCGGTGCGCTGCTCGGCTGCCACGTGGTCATCTGGGTCGGCTCTAACTCTTCAACATTGCGACGGCGACGGCGAGTGACTTTACGCTGCGATCCGCGAGGCCCTCCGGTGCCGCGACTGGGCGGTCCGCCACGACCGGGTGCCGTCGGTGCGCCCGTCGTGGGCCCTCCAGTACGTGGTCCACCAAATCCGCCACCAGCGCCACTTGGTCCACCAGGACGTGACGGTCCGCCGGTGCGCGGTGCACCGGTCATGGGACGAGAACTCATGGGTCGGGGTCCGCCGGGACCCGAGGGCCGTCCGGCGGCCGTGGGCATGGGACGACGTGCGCCCGGAGGAGGAGGTATGGGTCGACCAGTCGCGCTCATGGGGCGACCCGGAGGAGGAGGAATAGGCCGACCCGACGCGCTCATGGGCGGACGAGTCGATGGCGATCCACCCTCGTTGTTGCCCTCGCCAGCGGTGCGATGCGTGGGACGCATGGTCACAGGACCGTCGGGCGAGGCGCTGCGGGTGGGCGACGGCTTGGGCGCGACGACACTGCTACGCACGACCTTGGGTGCAGGCGCTTCGGGTGCGGCGGGAGGCGCGGGCGCTCGCGGCGCGGCAACGCTCGCACTGGCCGCGACGGGAGCGTCAGCCGCGGGGGCGGCGGCCTTAGTCACCCGAGTCGTACGGGTCGCTGGCTCGGCGGCCACCTCAAGCGGGGGTGCGGCGGCCTTGCTCGAGGCCGCCTTCGTCGCGCCCGCAGCCTTTACGGCCTTCGTCGCTTTGGCGGCCTTCGCGGCCACGTCGGGTTGGACGTCACGGCGCAGCCCATCAGCATCGGCTCGCCGTCGAATGCGGTCGGCCTGTGCGTCTTCAATGGACGCCGAGGGGCTCGACGCGCCGATACCTAGTTTTTGGGCGAGACCGAGTAACTCTTTGCTCGTTAGACCGAGTTCTTTGGAGAGCTCGTGTACTCGAATCTTCTTCTGCGCCAAAACGTTCCCTTAATTCACGTGCTCGCACTACCTGCGAACACAGTTATCTATTCTTCCACAACTGCTGATACTGCCTTTAAACGCCCGAGATCGTACGTCGCGAGCAGAACTTCCAATTCACCCGACCCAACCGAACTGCGAAGGGCTCGAGCGAGGTGACCAGCGTGCAGCGACGCCTCGCACTTCGACCCCCGGCACCACCAAATCCCTCGGCCACTTCCCCGCCCGACGTACCACGTGCCGTCGCCGCGGCGACCCACGCGAACCATCAGGGTGTCATCTCGTCGGGCGCGACAGACGACACAGGTTCGTTGCGGGGCTATGCCTCGTCCTCCACGACGACTTCTTCGACGGCTTCCTCTTCCACTGCAGCGATGTCGATCACTTCAATCACTTCGACGACTTCGTCGGCGCTTTCGATCACCGTGTCGACAACGACGTCGCTCTCTCCGGCTTCGCCTTCAACGACGATCACCTTTTCGTCAACGACAACGCCGCCCTCGGTCCAGACCTCTTCGACGACTTGGTCCTCATTGCTCTCGTTCTCCGAGCGGATATCAATGCGCCACCCCGTCAGACGAGCGGCCAGGCGGGCGTTCTGGCCCTCTTTGCCGATCGCCAGCGACAGTTGTTGATCGTGCACGATCACCGTGGCAATGCCTTCAACCTCGTCGAGTCGCACTTCGCGCACGCGTGCGGGCTGCAGGGCCGCTTGAATGAACTCAATCGGATCATCGCTGTAGGGCACCACGTCAATGCGCTCGCTGCGCAGCTCATTGGTGATGTTGCGAACTCGTGAACCGCGAGCGCCCACGCACGCCCCCACGGGGTCAACCTGTGCGTCATTAGACGCGACCGCGATCTTGCTGCGGTGACCGGGTTCGCGCGCGAGCGCCTTGATCTCGACGATGCCGTTAGCGATTTCGGGCACTTCAATCTCGAACAGCTTCGCGACTAGGGCCGGGTGGGTGCGACTCACCACGATCTGGGGACCCTTGTTGGTCTTGCGCACTTCAACGATGTAGACCTTGATGCGCGCGCCGTGCTCGTAGCGCTCGAACGCAATCTGTTCAGCCTGGGGCAGTAGGGCCTCCACCCGTCCGAGGTCGAGCAAGGTGTAACGGTTGTCGTTCTGTTGGACGGTGCCCGAGACAATGTCGCCCTCGCGGTTGGCGAACTCTTCGTACATCTGGCGACGCTGGATGTCGCGGATGAGCTGCATGAGTACCTGTTTGGCGGTCTGGGCGGCGATGCGGCCAAAGTCTTCGGGCGTGGCGTCCCACTCTTTGGTGACGTTGCCCTCCAAGTCGAGCTCCAATCCCCACACCTTGATCTCGCCGGTCTCGGGGTTGATTTCCACTTCGGCGTCCTCGGCCGAATCGGGACGGCGCTTGTACGCCGCCAACAGTGCGTTGGCGAGCGCGATTAAGAGCTCGCCTTCGTCAATGTTTTGATCTCGGGCGATTTGGCCGAGAGCCTCGAGAAATTCAAAGTTCGCCATGATTAGCCTTTCTTGCTCGTCGATGGAGACTTCGTTGCGCGTGAGGGCGAAGGCTTGGCTTCAGCTCCCCACTTGAAAACTGTGCGCGCGCGCTCAACATTGCTGAGTAGCACGACGACGCGACCCTGCTCTTCATCGTTCAACGTCACGGACTTGTCGTCGGCCTCGAGCACGGTGCCCTCGAGGCGACGAGTTGACTCACCCTCACGCAGTTCGCGCAGCGTTACCACTTCTCCAACAGTTGAGCGAAAATGCTCCGGCGTTCGCAGACGCCGCTCTAATCCGGGGCTCGAGACATCGAGCGTGAATCGACCGGGAATGGGGTCGTTGATATCCAACCATTCGGAAATGACTCGATTGGCCTTGGTCAGCGCTTCTAAATCCACGCCCCCGTCCTTGATAACGGTGACGTTGAGCGTGCCGGCGGCCAGCTCCAGATCGTAGAGATTGAGCCCGAGCGGTGATAGGAGCGAGCGCAGTGGTGTCTCCAAATCCATGCCCATCACTCCTCTCTGTGTCACCGGACGTCAGACAATAAGAAAGCGCGGGCCAGAGGCCCGCGCTTAAACGAGTCCAAACGTCCTAGGCGGACTGTCGGGAACAATTGTAGCATTTGCCGCGATTATTCACAATTGGGCGTTGAATATCCCGCCGCGCCCATTTGCTGGATTTGCCAAGGAATCTATCGCTGTCTAGTACGACTTTGCAACTATGCAGACCAGGTTTTTCTCGGTGTCCGAGTCCGGCATGGACCCGTCGGCTCGCTGCAGGCATCTTACGGTTATGGCGTCCGTTTTCAACACGGCCTCCCCGTGCGGACCCACCGAGTCCCAAGACAGTCTGGCGAAGCCCTCTTGGGCCGCCTCAATCGCCTCGCCGACTGTCTTGACGTCGTATGTAGCGCCATCGCGAAACTTGAGCGCCGCCTCAAGCATGTTGCTTTGCATCGCGTCGAGCATCTCGATCGCGTGTTGACGCAACGAATCCAGGGGCAACGTGAGCTTTTCCCCATTGTCACGGCGCACGACGCTCACCACACCCTGGGCGAGGTCCCGGGGTCCGACCTCAATGCGCAACGGCACACCCTTGATCTCCCAGTCGGTGATCCGTCGACCGAAGCTGCCTCGCCCGCGGTCGACAACAACTCGCACTCCGGCGGCCGTGAGGTCGCGCGCCACACGAGCACAGGCGTCATTGACATCCGCCTCGTCGCGCACGGCGACCACTACGGCCTGGGTCGGCGCCAACTGCGGGGGCAACACCAAGCCGTTGTCATCGCCGTGGGCCATGATGAGCCCGCCAACATATCGCGTCGATGATCCCCACGACGTCGTGTAGCAGAGTTCGGCCTGACCCTCTTCATTCTGGAAGTAGATGTCGAAAGCCTTGGCGAAATTCTGTCCGAGTTCGTGACTGGTAGCGAGCTGCAAAGCCTTACCGTCACGCATCATGCCTTCGGCAGTCATTGAGTTGATGGCGCCGGCAAAACGCTCGCTCGCCGGCTTGATGCCCAGGTACGAGGGTATGGCCATGACTTTCTCTAAGAAATCGTCGTAGACCTCGGCGTGAATCATTCGCGCGTACGCTGCGGCGTCTTCAAAACTGGCGTGCGCGGTGTGGCCCTCCTGCCACAAGAACTCTGAGGAGCGCAAGAACAGTCGAGGTCGTAGTTCCCAACGAACCACGTTGGCCCATTGATTGAGCAGCAACGGCAGGTCGCGATAACTCTGGATCCACTTGGCCATGAATTCGCCAATGACGGTTTCGGATGTCGGGCGTACCACCACTGGCTCGGCCAGCTCTTCGCCACCGGCATAGGTGACAACGGCCAGTTCGGGACTGAAACCCTCAACGTGTTTGGCCTCACGTTCGAAGTAACTCTGAGGAATGAACAGCGGGAAATAGGCGTTCTGCGCGCCGGCTTGCTTTATGCGTGCGTCGACCGCTGACTGAATGCGCTCCCAAATGGCGTAACCGTACGGACGAATGACCATCGTGCCTCGCACCGGCCCGTTGTCGGCCATCTCCGCTTTGGCGACCACGTCTTGATACCAACGCGGGAAGTCATCAGCCTGAGGGGTCAGGACAGTCTGCGAAGCCACAGTTCTCCTTTATGGGGTTGAAAGAGATTAGCGAACGGCGCTTAGTCGGCGATGCGCCGGCGAATTTTCTCAATTCGCTCGCCGTCGTGGTTCGCGTCACCGCCGCGATCGTCGAGCAAGAGCGCGCGGTCAGCGGCCGCTTCGGCCTCGGCCGACCGGTCACGTGCGGCGAGGCGCGCTTCAACGCCCTCTACGGCAATCTTCTTCGCCTCTTCAACGAGCGCTTCGACCATCTCGTCCTCGGGCACCACGCGAATGATCTGCCCCTGAATGAAAAGGTGCCCACGCTTCTTGCCCGCGGCGATGCCGAGGTCCGCGTGGCGAGCTTCGCCCGGACCGTTGACGACGCAACCCATTACCGCCACCTGGATCGGCACGTCGAGAGCGGAGAGCGCGATCTGGGCTTCGTTGGCGATCTTGATGACGTCGACTTCGGCCCGCCCACAACTGGGACACGCAATGAGGTCGAGTCCCTTGCGCTCGCGCAGTCCCAACACTTCGAGAAGTTGTCGCCCGGCATTCGCCTCTTCGACCGGATCGGCCGTGAGCGAGTAGCGCAGCGTGTCGCCAATACCTTCGGCGAGCAGCGTCGCGATACCTGCGGTGCCCTTTAAGAGCCCACCGGGCAATGGTCCGGCTTCAGTTACGCCCAGGTGCAGCGGGTGATCGAACGTCTCGGACGCCAATCGGTACGCGGCGATCATCGTCGCGACCGACGAGGCCTTCACCGAGATCTTCACGTCGGAGAATCCCACCTCTTCGAAATACGCCAGCTCGAGGCGCGCGGACTCCACGAGTGCTTCGGGCGTCGCGCCACCAAACTTTTCGTAGATCGCCGGGTGCAAACTTCCAGCGTTGACGCCAATGCGAATGGGCACGCCGCGATCTCGGGCCTCGCTCGCGACCAATTTGATTTCTTCGGGCTTGCGTAGGTTGCCCGGGTTAAGACGAAGTCCCTGGACGCCCGCTTCTAATGCGGCGAGGGCCATCTCAACGTGGAAATGAATGTCGGCCACAATCGGCACCGGCGAACGCGGCACGATCTGGGCCAACCCTTCGGCCGCGGCTTGGTCGTTGCACGTGCAGCGCACGATGTCCGCGCCGGCTCCCGCCAACGCGTAGATCTGCTGCAACGTCCCCTCGACGTTGCCGGTTTTGGTCGTGGTCATCGACTGGACCGAGATCGGAGCATCGCCGCCTACCTTGACGGCGCCGACAGAGATCTGGCGAGTAGGGCGACGGGGGCTGAGGGCGCTGGCGGTAACATCCACCCCTCCATTCTGCCCGGAATGGCAGCCCCTCGAATCGCTTAACGGAAGGGATTGGCGATGGGAAAGGCAATGTCGAGATACAACGTGCAAGCAAAGAGCACGAGCAGCACGCTGACGAAGGCGTAAATCACTGGCGCCAGACGATTTACGTCGGCGTGGTAGCGCACTTTCTTGCGACTACGAAGTCGCTCGTAGGTCGCGATAGCCACAAATCCCCCGTCCAGGGGCAGCATGGGCACCATATTGAGCAAGCCCACGAAGATGTTGAGGATCATCAATATGAGCAACAACTCACCCGTGCCGGCTTGAGCGCCCTGGACGCCCAGGCGCACGGCACCCACGATCGAGACGGGACGGGTGAGTTGCGAATGATGATTCTCCGCCGCCGCCGGCGACGCGACTTGATGAAAGAGGCTGGCGAACTCGCCCGGAGAAAAAACGTGAATCATCGCGTGCACGGCGGCCGACACCGTCGCTCCGATCTTGGCGAACGACGCCGGCACGGCACCCAGAAACGATGATCGCACTTCGCCCGCCGAGAGTCCGACGCCGATGAATCCCTCCGACTTCTTGGATTCCACCGTGCCGTTCACCTTGATTGTTGCGCCGTTTACTGGAGTGGCGTGCAAGGTTAGGTCGTGGCCCGCGCGCTCAACGACCAAAGTGATTTGTTCGCCCGCATTCTTGCCAATGAGGTTTTCGATGTTGTTCATCGTGACCGCGTGGCCGTTAATCGAGATGATCTCGTCACCAAGTTTGATGCCGGCCAGCTGTGCGGCGTTGTGCGCGTGGCCCTCCCACTTGGTAAAGGCCGACACGTCGACACGTGAGGACGAGGGCAGGCCTATCAGTGTCAGCGACGCGTACGCGATCAGTAGCGCCATCACCACGTGCATGAAGGAACCGGCCGAGGCAAACAACACCTGGCGCGGGTAGGAAGCCGATCGATACGTCCGCGATTCCAGTTCCGGTTCGACATCGGCGTCCCAGGACATCCCGGGGACCTTCACGTACCCACCCAACAGTAAGGCCCGCACACCGTAGCGAGTCTCTCCGCGCGTGGTGGACCAAATGACGGGTCCGAATCCCACGAAGAAATCCGTAACTTGCATGCCCGACTTCTTGGCCACGATGAAGTGGCCGAATTCGTGCCCCATGACCATGAGGACGATCGCCGCCACCACTACGGGCAGCGCCCAACCACCCCACCGACCGAGCAGGGTCGCGAGGAGGACGACTCCCACCAGGAACAGAATGGGGGAACGCCGCTCCGATGATTTCGAGGTCATGGCTATTTCTGGAGAATACCGTGCGCAAGTCGACGGGCGGTCAGGTCATTCATCAACAAATCATCAATCGAATCGAGTGGATCGTCAACGTACTGGTCCATCACCGCCGCGACCGTCGACACAATCTGGCTCCACGCGAGTCGTTCGGCGAGGAAAGCTTCGACCGCGACTTCGTTGGCCGCGCTCAGCCACGCCGGTGCGGCGCCGCCGCGGCGCGCTGCCGCGTACGCGAGCGCCAACGCCGGAAAGGCGTCAGTGTCAGGCGCTTCAAAACTCAGCTCCAGGGGCTGCGAAAAATCAATCTGTCCCCAACCGTGGTCGAAACGAACGGGCAGTCCGAGACAGTACGCAATGGGCAGGCGCATATCGGGCCGGGAGAGTTGCGCAATGATCGAACCGTCGACGTACTCGACCATTGAGTGCACGANNCGACTGCGGGTGCACGACGACGTCAACACGCTCTGCCCCGATGCCGAACAGCGCTGACGCCTCTAATATCTCGAATCCTTTATTCATCAGTGTCGACGAGTCAATCGTGATCTTGGGTCCCATCTTCCACGTCGGGTGTTGCAGGGCATCTTCTTTGGTGGCGCCCTTTAGTTGTTCGCTCGTCCAACCGCGAAACGGTCCACCCGACGCGGTGAGCAAGAGACGCTTTACGTCGGGATAGCCCGCACCCGCAAGTGAACCCGCGAGGCACTGGTGTATCGCGCAGTGCTCAGAATCGATTGGCAGGATTGTTGCGCCAGGAGTGTTGCGCACTCCGGCGACGAGCGGCGCGGCCGCAATGAGCGACTCCTTGTTCGCGAGCGCCAACCGCTTACCCGCCAACAGCGCCGACATCGTGACGGGCAATCCGGCAAATCCCACGACCGCGTTCACGATTGTGTCCGCGCACTGGGCCAACTCGCTCAGTCCACGCTCTCCGACCACGATGTCCACGTCGCCGGCGACCATGCCCGCGAGAATGTCGCGGTCGCTCTCATCAACAACACCGATGCGCGACACGTGGAACTCCTTGGCGATGGCCGCCAAGGCTTCAAGTTGATGCGCGCCCGCAATTGCGACCACATCAAAGTGGTCCTCTTCACGCCGAAGTACATCGAGCGTTTGAGATCCGATTGAGCCCGTCGCGCCCAAGAGCGCCACGCTTGGGCGCGAAGTCGCCACCGCTAACCCAGTTTGAGGATGTGCGCCAGATAGAACATGGTGGGCATGGCAAAGAGCAGTCCATCAATTCGGTCGAGCAGTCCCCCGTGTCCCGGCAGCAATCTACCCATGTCCTTCACGCCCAGCGTGCGCTTGACCATGGATTCAAAGAGGTCGCCCAATGGGATGACCACCGCGAGAGCCACGGATGCTTCGAGGCCGTGCGTCACCGTCCACGGGTGGATCAACGGCAATGCGACGGCACCCACGATGAGCGTGATGATGGTCGCACCGATTGTTCCTTCGATGGTCTTATTGGGCGAAAGCGATCGGTTGAGCGAATGACGTCCGAGCCACCGTCCAATAAAAAGTGCTCCCGTGTCGTTAGCAATCGCCAAAATAATTGCGCCGAACAAATACGCCAAACCGTGATGGTGCGCGAATGAACCGGGCGCAATGAGCAACAGCGAATACGTGCCGAGCACGCCAATCCACACGTAGACAAAGACGGTCGCCCCGAGGCCGTCGAGCACGTCGATCTTCTGTTCGGCGCTCAAGTACCAGACGAAGCCGAATATCAACAGCAGGACCGTCACCGCGCCGAAGGCGTTTTGTCCCTTGTTATAGACCGCAACACCCAAGGTGAGCACCGCGACGATGCCCAGGATCGTCGCGGGATGCGCGCCCACGGCGCGGAACGCGGCGTACGCTTCGGCGGCCGCCAGACCCAGCACCGCGAGCAGCAGTATCGCGACGGGAATGGTGCCCGCGAGAAATATCCCGGCCACGAGGGCGGCCAAGACAACGCCCGTCAGCGTGGCCTTGGAAATACTGCTCTGGGCACCTCGGCGAACGGCGCGGCCGGCCAAAGGATTTTGCGTGATGGTGCGACGAGTGCGATTGGCGCGACCGGGCTCAGGACGCGGGGCCTCGGGCTGCACCTCTTCTTCAACAGTTACCTCGTCAACTTCGACAAACTCCCACGGCCGGGCATTGGCTTCTTCTTTGGCAGCGCCGGCCAGAAACGAAGCGTCGAATTGATCTTCGTGGGCTACCCAGTCGGCTTCGCCCTCACGCCATGCCGGGGCCGGTACCGCGGCCCAGGGATCGTCACTTTCGGCAGCCTCGCGCGCGACCACAATCGGCACTTGCCCGGTCGGCGCGTCCGTCCAGTGCGGCAACAACGTGTCTTCGTCAATGAGCGGCGCGTCGTCCACCGCTTCGGCCGCCAGCTCCGCGCCCGTCACGGTGACGCGAGAGTCAGTGGCGCTCACCAATGGCATCTCGCCCGTCGGCTCGCTCGAGAGGGTGTCGTCGTCGTCAGACATCTAGGAGTTCTTGCTCTTTTTGATGTAATAACCCCTCGACCGCAGCAACTGCATCCTGGGTGATCTTGTCGAGAATTTTTTCGAGCCGGTCCACTTCATCCTTGGAGAGATCGTGGTCCTTCTCTAAGTTTTCGAGTTCTTGGCGACCGTGGCGACGNNAGACGGATCACGATTCCATCATTGGAAGGATTAAGCCCCAGGTCGGCGTTGGTGATGGCTTTTTCGATGGCGGCCATCGCACCCTTGTCAAAGGGCGAGACGACGAGCAGGCGAGGTTCGGGTACCGAAAAATTCGCCAAACTCTTCAGCGGTGTCTCGGTGCCGTAATAGTCGATCAACAAATTCTCTACGAGTGACGGCGAGGCCCTGCCGGTGCGCACGGTGGCGAACTCAACCTTCACGTGTTCAATTGCTCGCGCCATTCGTTCACGGGTATCGTCCATNNAGTTCGTTTTCCATTACTTCACTAGCGTACCGACGGCGAACCCGTCGAGTGCGCGCCCGAGGTTTCCGTCCGCCATCAGGTCAAAAACACGTAGTAACAGGTGATTGTCCTTACAAAAGGTGATTGCGGTCATGTCCATGACCCGTAAGTCGCGCGAGATCACTTCATCAAAAGAAATCTCTTCGAACTTGATCGCGTCGGGATTCTTTCGCGGGTCCTCGTCGTAGACGCCGTCAACACCGCCGTGGGTGCCCTTCAAGACAATTTCGGCNNGACATCACCCTGGTCGGTCGTCCGTGATTTTCGATTGCGTCCTGTAAGGCCAGCGCATTGATGACCGTGCCGAGCATTCCCATCAGGTCCGAGTTGGCCCGATTCATGCCCGCCATAGCGCCCGTGGCGCCGCGCCATATGTTGCCGCCGCCCACCACGACGGCTAGTTCCAGTCCACCGCGCTCCATCGCGCCGGAAATTTCACGCGCTAAAAAGTCCACTGTGGACGCATCGATCGTTTCCTCACTCGAGGCCGAGGCGAGGGCCTCGCCGGACAGTTTGAGCACGACACGACGCATAGGTGTCCTATCTCCCGATGAACGCTTGGGCGAAG
>PMAL01000159.1:11029-11237 GCA_003152555.1 Acidimicrobiaceae bacterium
TCCTCGACCGGAACCTCATCTCGAGTTAAGTACGCCGGTTTCGTGAACGCAATGTGCACGGCGATTTCGTGTGCGACTTCTTGGTTGGCACCCTTGACCACGACCGCGACGGCGTTAACACCACGGCCAGATTGGTAGTGGTTGTAGGTCTCAATGACTTCGTCGGCGCCAGCCTCCAGGCGGTAAACCCGGCCGAGCGAAATGTTTT
>PMAL01000006.1:0-2969 GCA_003152555.1 Acidimicrobiaceae bacterium
GAACGAGTTTCGGGGGGATGGCGGCTGACGGGGAGTAAAGCATTTTGTTCCGGTAGCAGCATCATTGATCGAGCGCTCGTCACTGCGGAGGCCCCCGACGGCTATCGAATCTTTGACGTGAAGGTGAGCGAACAAGTTTCTAAGCTGCACGAAGACTCGTGGCCCGCGGTAGGGATGGCTGACTCGCTGAGTCACACGCTCGACTTCGATGGACCGATCATTACGGATGATTACGCGGTGGGCGGTGTTGGATTTTATGCCGGTCGCCCGGGATTTTGGTTTGGCGCCGCGGGCGTCGCCGCCTGTTGGTACGGGGGCGCCCTGGGACTGGTCAACAGCCTCATGAGTTCGTTGTCAACGGAGCCCAATGCCCACGTCCAGGCCGACCTCGGAATGGCGATTGCTGGCATCGAAGCCATGCGCGCGGTTCTTCACAAGACCGCTGAGGCAATCGATGCCGATCCCGCGGACGCATTCGGGAGGGCCCATTTTCGCGCACTCGTGGCTCGACAAGTTATCCATGACACGTCGTTGGAAGTACTGGCGCGAGTCGGGTCGGCCGGGGGAGCACGGCCGCTTTGCCTCGACCTAGAACAGTCGCGTCGAGCTGCGGACCTCTTTGCTTATTTGTCACAGCATCACGGGGGGTCCGACGCAGCTGAACTCGCTCGACTGGCCATGGAAGCAAAATCATGCGACTGATCGTCGATGACACGCATCTTGGACCACCCGAATTGGCGTGGAACGTGTCGAAGGGATTGGCGAGTGTCCAACCGATCGAGATTGGTGACACTCGACGCATAGTGCTTGTAGCCGCCCACCCCGATGACGAGGTCTTTGGCGCCGGAGGGTTGATCCAATACGGGTTGTCGAAGGGTATGTCGCTGCAATTGCTTGCGGTTACCGACGGAGAAGGTTGTCATCCCGATTCTGAGGTCGCACCCACCCTCGACCTCGCCGCGATTCGTCACAGCGAATCGCGTGAAGCGCTACGACGCTTGGGCTGGGTCGAACCTGACATCGCGCAACTTCATCTTCCGGATGGAGAAGTCATGAACAATCAGGAAACATTGCGCGCAAAACTGATGACGATGCTGCGACCTGGAGACCTGTGTGTGGCGTCGTGGTGGCGCGACGGGCACCCCGACCACGACGCCTGTGGGGCAGCTGCGCTGTGGGCTAGTCAGATGGTTGGGGCGAAGATGCTCGGCTACCTCGTCTGGGCGTGGCATTGGGCCAATCCGCAAGGGGCCGACATTCCGTGGGAACAGTGTCGGCGTCTTGATCTACAAGATCGCGAGCGAGCCCGTAAACGTTGGGCCACGGGGGCATTTGACTCCCAGATTAACCCCATCGGTCGCGCCGCCGCTGACGCCGCCGTCCTGCCCGCTCCGCTCCTGCGTAGATTTTGGCGGCCGTACGAGATTTACGTGGAAGCGTCGCGGATGCCAGTGTGACGTCCACCGATCGTCAATATTTCGTCGACTTGTACGCATCGGATCCTGATCCGTGGAGGTTGGCCACGAGCTGGTACGAGCGACGCAAGTACGCGCTCACCGTAGACGCTCTTCCCAACGAGCGTTATCGAAGGGCCTTTGAGCCGGGTTGCTCCATCGGCGTGCTAAGCGAACTGCTTGCGCCGCGCTGTGAGCGATTGCTGATCACGGATATCGTGTCCGCCGTCGTTGAGGAGGCATCACGACGTCTGAAGACATTTAGCCATGTCGTCGTTGAGCAGAGAGCCATTCCCGATTGGTGGCCGGCGGAAATATTTGATCTCATCGTGCTGAGCGAGATTGCCTACTACTTTGACGCGGCGACGCTGGAGGCAATCATGGATCAGGTGATTCAATCGACTGAGGGGGGCGCGCACGTGCTCGCGGTTCACTGGCGTGGCGAGACCAACTATCCCTTGACGGGTGATCAGGTTCACGGGCTGATCGACACTTGTGACCAATTGCAGAGCGTCGCTCACTACTCGGAGACCAACTTCGTGTTAGATCTGTGGGAGCGGGTGGCGTGAAGCTCACTGAGGACTCTCCACTGCGGACGTTGGCGGTGGGTGTCGTGCTGCCGGTACACAACGAAGAGGAATTGGTGCAACAAGCCCTCACTTCACTGAACGATGCGTTCGGTGCACTGAAGGGTTGGGAAATAGAACTACGAATTGTCGTGGTGCTCGATAGCTGTTGCGATAACAGCGTCACGATGGTCGAAGAATGGGTTCGAAAGCAATGCCGGGAAAAAAATGCACTGCCCACGACCATCGTCGTCTGTGAAGCGAGCAACGTCGGCATTGCTCGCGGGCTTGGTTGCACGACGTTGCTCGAACAGTTTGATTATCTTGATCCGGGCAACATTTGGATCGCGACCACCGACGCAGATTCGCGAGTGCCCGATGATTGGCTGCGAATGCAGGTGCTGCAGCATGAATCGGGTGTCGACCTCTGGTGTGGCCGGGTAGCGGTGAGCGATTGGTCGCCGCGCGTCGGCGAAACCGCCGCTCGTTGGCAGCACGAGTATGAAGTGGAGTCACATCCAATTCACGGCACCAACTTGGGCTTCAACGCGCAGATATACGTTGCCGTAGGTGGATTTAATCCGTCACGCGTGAGCGAAGATCGCGAACTGTGCGCCGCAATCGAAGCGAGGGGTGCCGTCATTCGTTATGACTCGACAGTTCGGGTCGTCACCAGTGCGCGAAGAGACGCAAGAGCTCCATTGGGCTTTGCGCACGCGTTAAACCTGATCGAAATCAGCGTCGGTTTAGGCGCCGGTGACTAAGAGACGACGCCAAACGTAGAGCGCGTTCGCCGGACGACCAGTTAGCTGTGATCGCCCATTCCGTCGGATTCTCGCTCATCGGCGCCGCCCATGGTGTCCGAGCCGTATTGCACTCATAGAGTGACACCTCCTGTAGCGAATAGTGCGATTGCCGCCGCTGCCATGATCGCGGCAGTGAGCCACCC
>PMAL01000006.1:3010-9796 GCA_003152555.1 Acidimicrobiaceae bacterium
GCCACCAAAACCAACAGTTTGATTGGATTGACATTCAAGAGACTAAGTGCCGTGCCGCCAACTGTACCTAAGGCGAGAAGGCCGTAGAAGACAGGCGCTTGGCGGATGGAGCGACTAAAGCCCCATTCCTTACCGAGCAGACCCGCCATCCCGACCGACCCCGAGGCCGCGAGCACGGGGACTGCCAAGAGGCCGCTCCCAATGAATCCAAGGGCAAAGATCGCGCTCGCGAAGCGTCCAGCGAAGGGCCGGAGCGCCTTCGCGGCCTGGGCCGCGCTTTGAATGTGGGTGATGTGGTGGATATGGAGCGTCTGAGCGGTGGCTACGAATATGGCAAACATGACGACATTGGAGAACGCCATACCGGTAAACACATCGAGACGACTCGTCTGCTCTTTCTTCCTAGCCCGGCGACGGCTCAGCCGTTTGAGGGGTAGGGGTTCAGCGCCGCCTTCGGGTGCGTCGCGCATCTCTTCGATCCGGTGAGCACTTTGCCAAAAAAAGAGATAGGGAGAGATCGTCGTGCCGAGCACCGCGACCAAGAGCGCGAGGTAGGTCTTATTCAACTGGATATGAGGAACGACAGTGTTTTCAAGGACTTTGCCCCACTGATGGGTGACCAGGAATGCGACCACGATATACGCCAACAGCGGCGCGCACAGTATTTTGAAAACGAGCGCGATACGAGCAAACGAGCCAATGACCAGCAGGCTGGTTATGATCGCGCCCGCCAGGAGCGCCCAGAGCCAGGTGGGACCTGCGTGGAGAAGTTGCATGCCCGAGCCAATGGCGACCAAGTCGGCGGCGATATTGAGCGCATTCGCGACGATGAGGACGATGAGGAGTACGCCAAGGACCACTCGACCCGTCCGGTGAAAACGCTTGACCGCCAATTCGCCCAAACCCGTGCCGGTCGCAAGGGCCGTTCGATCGCATATCTCCTGGACGGCGGCCATAAGAGGAAAGGTAAGTAAGGCGGACCACAGGAAGGCCAGACCGAATTGTGCTCCGGCTTGAGAGTAAGTGGNNTGCCCGAGGGGTCGTCGTCGGATGCTCCGGTCACCAAACCCGGCCCCATGGCCCGCAGGTACTGGCGCCAGATCGGTCCCTCGTGCGCGGACGTGAGATCGACTTCTGATCGGTGCGAGGACGGTTGGACGGATTGAATTTGAGACTTTCCGACGCTCCGCGTTGGCTTGGGCTTCTTCGCCATCACCTACGAGCGATCAGGGGAGAGCACCGATGGAATTTCAGCGGCCGCGCGAACGGGGTCCTCTCGACTAGTGAGGTATTGGTTCACGCAACTTTGTCCCTAAGAAGAAAGCGGCGAGCAGTAAGTTGATTACGCGTCGAGAAGATGAAGTCCAAAACATTGCAGAATTATAGCCACCGCATTTCCGAAGAGTAGGTTTCTTCAAAACGGAACTCAGTACCGATCAACCGGTTGGCCATCCGGTCGCGCGATGAATCTGTGACCAATGACAGCGTTAATCTTCACATCCGATGAAGCGGTCCCATGCTTCTAAAAAGAGAGTGGTCCCTCAGGACTGGCCGCGCGCCAACCGGCAGTGACTCGGTGCTTAAGGATCAGGTATTCAGCCTGTAGCACAGGGTCGAAGGGCCCTGGTCACGACCAAGCGGCATTTCTAGAGTAGAAATAGGGGGAAGTTGATTCTTGACTCTTTCCTACCTGATAAATGGTCAGGTACACGAGGAGGAGGTGCGATACGGGTCTTGCCGGAATGGTATTGAGCGCCATTGCAGCTGTCGCAGGCGCGATTATGTACCGGGCCGTCACCTATCAAGGTACGGGCTTTCGACTTTCCACCGTGGGGCTGATCCTGATGATTGCTGGAGCCGCTGGATTCGTCGTTTCGTCGATTATTTTTGGTGTGTCTCGACGTGAGGTGGGCACTGGCAAGCACTCGATGAGCCGCGAGACGACTGATTCGGAGGGGCGTTCGACTTCGGTGCACGAAGAGCGCAAGTAGCGGATTCTGGCGCACGTTGAGTTCACGTTGCGAACGATCCAGGTTCCTTATCGAAAGGGTCTTGGTTCGCGCGCAGCCGAAGTTGACGGACTGTCTTCAATCATCACAACCAAGAAGGATGGTGCATCATGGCAGGAAAAATTGAGAAGTCGAAGGGTAAGGTTAAGGTAGCCGTCGGAAGCCTTACTGGCAACAAGAAGTTGGAATCCGAAGGCAAGATCGACCGTCGCGCTGGTGAGGCGAAGGAGAAGGTTGGCCGCGCGAAGAACAAGGTCGAAGGGGCGTCCGAAAAGGCAGAACGCAAGGCCGTAAAGGCCATTGACAAGGCCAAGGAAGTTGCGCGTCGCAAGTAGTTCTTAATCTCTGCGCTCGTCTCCATGCCCTTTAAGGCGGCGAACTCGCAGCGGTTGGCAATACGAAAAATAGGTACTAGCACTGGAGACATTGTGATTGTTTGCGGTTTGATTCTTCTCCTGATTGGGTTTGTTACGGGGATTACGGCTGTATGGACAATCGGAATGATTGTGCTCGTGGTTGGACTGGTTCTCTGGCTGCTCGGAGCCATGGGCCACGCTATTGGAGGTCGACGGCACTACTACTGACCTTCATCGCGGGCGTAGGCTCCGATAGAACTTTTTGTTACTGCATTATCGCCACTTGACCCTGCGCATTTCTGAAGCGCCACGTTGCCGAACTGCGACATCGGCCGAGCGTTGGCGCATTCTATTTCTTGAAAGCATCCTTCGCCTTCTCGCCAGCTGTGACGTGGTGTTCGGTCGTGCGAGGTCCAGCTGTACCAAACCCTTTGCGAATTCGCTGGAGACTCCAGCGGCACTGATCGGTGTTCTCTCGTGTGGCAGCATCGCTCAAGAGCTGCCCGACTCCTCGCTAGGGGCCGAGGTTCAACTCTCTCGCGTGTCGTGCAACGGCGGGGTGGAGCAAACGGCGACGAGCAAGCCTTCGGGACTTAGCAGCCTGGCGGTGATTTGCGACCACGGCTCCGTACGGGCTTCGTGAATCAGCTGGTAGCCCTTGCGAGTGAGTTCTGATGCCGCGGCCGTGACGTCAGGGACTTCGAACTCAATACTTGCCTGGGGGATAGGAATATCGGCGGGCCATTCGGTGGTGCCAAAGCAGGCGCTCGCCGCCTGCGAAAGGGGCCACAGGCCGAAATGCTTCGTCCCTTCCAGTTCATGAGTGAACACGTACCCACCTTCTTCGCCCTCAAAGGTCAGGCCCAGGGCGTCCCCGTAGAACGATCGGGCTGCGTCAGCGTCTCGAACGATCGGGGCGACGCTCGCTAGGAACTTAACGTCCATCTGCTTTCACCTCCGTTAGGAATTGCTTCGATGCATTTCTCCTCATCATATGCAGGGTCCGATACGATCCCGCACTACATTTCCAACGTCCGATTTAGCGACATTGAACTGGACTCTGAGTACCTGGCCCAAGTAACGCGAGTGGGCGTCGTCGGATTCGAACCTCGATGCGCCGATTAGGGGTGCGGCGTTTCGGAGAGCCTTATCTAATAACCCCGTTCGAATCGGTGGGCGCTAGAGGACTCGAACCTCTGACCTCAGCCGTGTGAAAGTGCTCGCAACGTTTTCACCGGACAACGGCGCACAACGATGTACCACTTGATCAGGATCAATCCCTACGCTCGGCAACACGAGAAAACGGCGCACTACTCGCTTTGTGGAGCATTTTGTGGGGCAAAAGACTTCTGCTCGTAGACAACTGAGGTCCGGAAACCGGTTATCCGAACTCACTTTTCGACACCGCGAAGTTGACTCAGATCCAAGACGAGGAATCACGGCGACTCCTATCGATCTTGACTATCGAAAAGCCTTTACTCACCGAGCATCGTGAGCCGAGCATCCTTCAAGAGAAGAACCAGATGGAGGTCATCGGTTGGACTCCGCTCCAACTCAGGAATGAGGTGAAGATAGAAATCGCGTGCTTCTGTGCCTTCGGCATGTATCAATAGTCCCCGACATCCGATTGCATCGCTTATGGTCAATAAGCGCGTGATCGCGTCAGCGAGGAGAGCTGCACCGAGACCTCTCCTCTCGTGCTCGCTGTCAACTCCCAGTCGAGCTAAGAGCGCCACGGGCTGCGGATAACGCCCCGCGCCCTTCTGCAGACGTGCGGGAGAATCGATTAAATCCAACTGGGCCATGCACCATGCGTAGTAAGCAATTACGACGCCAGTGTCCTGCTGCGTGACGATAAAAACACGCGTCGTACCGGTCGATGCAGATTGCTTGGCATGACGGTGTAGCCACTGTGTTTGCTCTGAAGATCGACAAGTGAAGTTATCGACTTCATCGGTCGACGTAATTAGACGAGGTGGCTGATACGGCGACGTCACTCGCTAAAAGGTGACGGCCGATTCATAAGACGACGCAGACCTGCGAGATCACGAGCGGGCATCTCGTTCAACTTGTCCCACTGAAAAGCGGCTTCGGCTTCAAGGGCAAAGTGATCTCGATCGGCCAGAACTTGACGAGATGCATCCACCAAGTTGGTGACCACAAACGATGTGAGGTCGGTGCCGACAACGTCCACGGCGCGGTCGATGAGGTTTCGTTCTTCCAGCGTGGTCCTCACCTCTAGTCGCTTGTCTCTTGCCCGAGTAGAAATGCTCATGTCGAAATCCTCCATCTCCCGTACGGCCATTGTACGGCCACAATCCTCGCTTGTCAAGGACCGGGACTTACTCAATACTTGCAGCGGCATCGGGAGTTCGACGGGAGGCGGTTGGTGTCTAACCACTCGATCTGAAAGAACGTTCGAGATAGCGATATGAAGTTAACCCAACCCTCGGGTAGGCCCTAGCGGACAGCTTTCAAACCTTCAGGACTTCAATTCGCGAGGCAATTGCGTCGTCAACTCAGCGAAATTGTGAATTCATAAGAGTAATCGTCATTCGTCGAATGGGCGCTGGGGTGCTGAGGTCTGAGTGGACCATGAGGGTCACAATAAGAACCGGAAGGATTCCAAATAGAGGACTCCTCGCTGGTTGGTGGGTAATTCGCCCACTTGAACCACTTGATCGGTAATCGCGAGCAAACGTAGTGATCCAGACTGTAGCAATTCGTCGCACAATGTGCTACACTCTCCTTATGACAAAGACCATCGCTCAACGTGAACTGCGCAATGACAACGCCAGAGTGATCGACGAAGTAGTTGCTGGCGAGAGTTTCGTTGTGACCCGCAATGGAGTCCCAGTAGCCGAATTGCTGCCTCTTCGTGCGCTACGACGCACCTTGGTTCCGAAATCCAGCATCGCAAATTTTATCGATACTGGGCCCGGTATCGATGCGAAGCTCTTTCGGGCCAACCTCGACAACCTCATCAATCAGGATCTCTAGATGACCACGGGGCTACTAGACACTTCGGTAGTAATCGACTGGGATGATCCCTCGGTCCAAAGAGCCCTGCCTGAGGAGATCGCGGTCAGCGCGATCACACTTGCGGAATTGGCCGCCGGCCCAATTCTGGCATCCACCGTCACCGAGCAATCAATTCGTCAGGCGCGCCTGCAGCAAACCGAAGCAACCTTTGAGCCAATCCCCTTCGATGCAGCCGCCGCGCGAAGTTTTGGCCAGATTATTGCGGCCGTTGCAATTACCGGTCGCACGCACCGATCGCGCATTGCGGATCTATTCATAGCGGCAATCGCTCACGCCAATGGCCTCGAACTCTATACGCGCAACCCGGACGACTTCATCGGCCTCGAAGAACTGATTCACGTTATTACCGTCTGAGCGACGTGAACTTCGACCAGGTTGACTTCGTGAACGGTGAACTTCATAAGGAAAATCGTGCCCGTGACCTACGAAATCAGACCCGGTTCGTATTCTGTTCCGGAGTGGACCTTGGGTCACACAATACGAACCGCGCCCGGTCCATTCTGGGCATGCCGGAACGTCATTAGACGCGCACCGCGACCGCAAGTAATCTTGTTAGGGCGAATTGTAGCACTCATTGTGCTACAATCTTGATATGACCAGGATCGGAATAAGAGAGCTTCGCCAGCACGCCAGTCGCTACCTAGAACGAGTTAAGGCAGGTGAAGTCGTCGAAGTCACCGAACGCGGAAAACTTATCGCCCTATTGGTATCACCGACCCCAGCCGTCGCCTCGCGGGACCGACTCATCGCCTCAGGTCGCCTAATCCCCGCGAGGGGTGCGTTGCAATTGCCGACACACCGACACGTTGCACGTACTGAAAACACCGCATCGCAGGAACTCAATGAGCTGCGCGAGGATCGATTGACATGATCTATATCGACACGTCGGCTCTCGTGAAGTTACTGTTCGACGAGCCCGAGAGCTCCGCGCTCACGGACTGGCTAATCCTAAAGAACGAAATTCCTAAGGTCAGCAGCGATCTATCAACCGTTGAGCTACTTCGTACGTGCCAGCGAATCGACGAATCACTGGTTGATGACGCCAGGCGACTGCTGGATGGGATCGACCTCGTGCCTATTGATCACGTAATCGTCGAGCAGGCCGCCATCTTGATCCCCCGTGAGTTGCGCAGTCTTGATGCCATCCACCTCGCAAGCGCGTTATCTCTGAATGAGGACCTCACCGATTTCGTCGCCTACGACGATCGCCTCTGTTCAGCCGCCGCGAAAGCCGGGCTACCGGTGGTATCGCCCGCATAAGTTGTCAACTTTCTCAACTTTCGACGAGCGGATTGAACGTGCACGAACCGCACTCCCCACCGACCGCGATCGAAAGGAAGGGGCCGTGCGAGTTCTGGTTCGCGCATTCAAATTTTGTG
>PMAL01000192.1:0-11416 GCA_003152555.1 Acidimicrobiaceae bacterium
CAAGATGGTCATCTCGAACGCGAAAAAGAAACCCGCGATTCTCGTCGAAATGGAAATGCCGCGGACCATCATCATTGCGGCCAGGGCCAAGAAGATCAATGTCCAGATAATCCACGGCACCTTGTCGAGCCCGCCCACGTTGTAGTGCTGCAGGATCATCTGGAANNATGAAGCCACCGGTCGAGGGCAACACCTTGGTGAACTCCGAGAGCGTGTTGCCGAGGAAGAGGATCGCGATGCCCGCAGCCACGATGGTGAGCGGTGACGCGAGTCCGGCGGTGTACGCGAGGAATCCAAATCCGAAATAGAAGCTCATCGCCGGACCGATGTTGGCCATCGTCGCTGCCGCGATGTCGATGAGGCCCAACGCTCCTTGTCGAAGCCGCTCGTGCTCGCCGGTTACTACCGGCACCTTGGCGCCAAGCGACTGCGGCGTAAATCCTTCACTCATAGTTCCCCCCATTGGTAAAAGCAGCTCGCGACTATTTCGCGCTACTAGAGGTGACGTTAGAACACCTGGAGGAAAACTAGCGGATTTTTCTTCTTAACAAAAAGATTAAGAATCTTCCTCGTTCGTACGAGCGTTGTCAGACAAGCGCGACATCGAGAACAGACGTCGCTCAGTAGAACGGACTGACCCAGATGGTGCCACGATTGCACGGCTGAATCGCAAAGGCCGGCGTCACGGTGGCCGCGGACCCACCCTTGGCGATCTGCACGCTGATGGTCCGCGCCGTCGGACAGGCAGCGGTGCTCGTGGGTACATCGGAGTAGGCCAAAGAGAAGGTGGTTGTTGAGTGCGGTGCCATCGTCAGCAATGTCGCAGCCCTGTTGGCCTGAGCCGACGGGAACTGAATTGGCGCGTTGCTCGGAGACTCATTGATGGTGCTCGAGGCCAACAGTGCGCCGTCAGTGTCTTGCAGCGTGAGGATCGGCCAGCCCTTTAAGGTGCACGTGCCGGGCGTTGTTTTTGTCAACGTCACGCTGGCGGTGATAGTTCCGGCGGCACCCTCACCCTCGTTAAAGACCCCGGTGAAATCGCTGCCCTTGCACGTCGAACCAGCAACCGCGGCGGTAGTAGTGGTCGTGGTCGACGTCGAGGTAGTGGTCGATGAAGTCGTGGTCGTCGTCGTTGTATCAATGGCGTGGCGACTGATCACGAAAATCACCACGAAGGCGGCGAAAATCCCGAGTGACTTAAGCGCCCTGCTCACTGATTGAAGTCTTCGGGTCGAATCGTCTCGAGAAAATCACGCAACTCGGCAACTAACTCGGCTTCATTTGGCACGTCAGCCTCGTCGAGTTCTTCGTCATCTTCGTCCACGTCTTCGTCCTCAATGCTCAAGAGCCGACCCTGGAGGGCCATCAATTCGTCGTTGACCAGAATCGGCGCGCCACTGCGCAGCGCAAGCGCGACGGCATCACTGGGCCGAGCGCTGACGCTGATTTCTTCTCGGTCGCGCAGCAGTCGCAAATTCGCGTAGAACACATTGTCGACTAGTTCAGTGATCTCGACGGAGAACAGTTGCGCGCCCAGTGACCCAATCACGTTGCCAAGTAGGTCGTGCGACATTGGACGCGGCGTCTCAACGTTACCGAGCGCGTAGGCAATGGCCGTTGCTTCGGGGGCGCCGATGAAAATTGGCAGCACTCGTTCACCGCCCACCTCTTCGAGCAGCAGCAGGGGCGTCGAGGTCCCCACGTCCACCCGCACGGCCCGCAGAACAACTTCGATCATGGTTCCAGCCTAGACCGGGTCCGATGAAATCGTGTGCCGTCAGCGCCCGAGGTACTCGCCCAACGTACGCTCAAGCAGCAAAACCCGCAGGGCCGCAACCTCACTCGCCACGGCCGCGACGACCTCGTGCGCGTGCTCGGCCGAGACGTGGCTACCTGGTGCTCGAAGCGGCTGGGTCAGATCCTCAACAACGCCCACTTCACGCTCCACATTTCGACGAAGTGAACCCAGCAGACGCACCTCGACGCCGCGCGTCAGCAACACGTTGACCGCACCGGCGATGCGCGCGTCAAGGTTAGTGAAGACCACTTCGTTGGCCACCAACGCCGGTGTCAATAGTCCGAGCATCTCTAGTTGGATGACGCTCTCTTCATCGAGACCAGTCGTCTTTAAAAACTCATTCAATGTCAAGTACGACGACGTCGCGAGCGACGGCTGTAACGCAGTCTCGTTCGTGGCAACACCGGTGCGCAGCACGTTCAAGCTTGGCCGTGGTGTGCCGTCCACGTTCGCCGGCGGTACCGGAATCGAAATGACGTTGGCCATTGTTTCGCGCGCGGCGTGACGCGCGATGGATAACGCACCGTCGTCGCTCAGCAGTCCCTGTTCAATCAGCCGCAACCGCACGACGCGCAGCGGCACGAACTCTTCGTGCGCGAGTCGAATCGCCTCACGCAGGCAGGCAACATCACGCTCGGAGTACAACCGGTAACCCTTCGCACTTCGCGAGGGCATCACGAGGCCCTTGTCTTCGTAGTAGCGAATTTTTGAAAGTTCAATGTCAGGAAAGTCTTTGCGTAGCAACGTATGTACTTCGCCGATGCGTAACCTCCCTACATTTACGCTCATAGCGTTGCCTCCCAAAACACCAACTTGAACTTGCCAATCTGCACTTCGTCGGCCGAATGAAGCGCCGTCTCTTCGACCCGCTCGCCGTTCACGTACGTGCCGTTGAGCGAATTGAGATCGCGCAAGGTAATACGTCCACTCGCGGTGCGAGTGAAAATCGCGTGGTGGCGCGAGACCGACACGTCGTCGAGCAGGATGTCGCTCGCCTCGTGTCGTCCGGTCGAGGTGATCTCGTTGGTCAACTCGAACCTCGTGCCCGCGCTGGTTCCCGACGCAATCACCAGTTCGTCACGGTGTTCGCCTTTTGGATCATTGTTCGCGTCGGGACTGAGCGATTCCTGCGTACTGATCACCGGCACGGCGATAGTTTCTGGAGAGGTGGCGTCGTGTTGAGGGGCACCGCAGTACCAGCAAAAGTTCGCGTTGGCATTGAGGATTTCCCCGCATCGACGGCAGTTCACGAGTTCACCCTACTGAAATTTCTTGTCTCGCGTCGAGGCTAGTTGTTGGTGAGAGCGCTGTACGACGCGGGGTCTAACAGTTCGTCAAAATCCGAGCTGTCGCTCGTCGTGATTTCGCAGATCCAACCCTCGCCGTAGGGGTCCGTGTTGACCGTTTCGGTCGCGCTCACGAGCAACTCGTTCACCGCGGTGAGCGTGCCCGACACCGGCGCGTAAATCTCCGAGACCGACTTCGTTGACTCGACTTCGCCGATCGCCCCCCCGGCGTTGACGGCGGTACCAACCTTGGGCAGGTCCACAAAGACGACGGGGCCGAGCGCGTCCTGGGCGTAATCGGTGATGCCCACGCGCACCACGTCGCCGGACGATCGCGCCCATTCGTGGTCGCTGGAATATCGAAGGTCGTCAGGAATCTGCATGCACAAAATCTACAAGGTTGCGCGACCCCGGCGCCCGGCGCGCAGCGCCGCGAGCGCCGGTTTGACGTAGGCGAANNCGCACGTCATGTTGCCACGACGAGAGCGCACGGTGATGGGGGTTCGTCGTGATCAGGAACCACGGATAGCAAGTCATCAGGGCGAACGTTGAGACCTTGCCCCACCACAGGACGTTGATGCGCGCTGCCCCCAACGCGGCTAACGCCAAGGTGATGATCGACACAATAAGTTCTCGCACCAGGGTGGCAATGGCGAACCACCACGGCACACCGGCGGCGGCCGCGACCGCGAGCAGTCCCACGATCATGAAGAGTCGGTCAGCCGTGGGGTCGATAATCTTGCCAACCGTTGACACCTGATGAAACTTTCTTGCGACGAAACCGTCGAGCCAGTCAGTCGCTCCGATGGTGCCAAGTAGCCAACCGGCTTCAGCCCGGTGATTTGTGCGGAAAAGTAGCCAGAGAAAGACCGGCAGCATGAGCAACCGAATGGCGGTGATCAAATTGGCCCACGTCCACCAACCAGCGTCAACATCCTGCTCGGGGCTCATTGCCAGCGAGCAGCTACGCGATCGTGATCGACTGATCCAAGTACACGTCTTGCACGGCCTTCACCAATGCCGCGCCTTCGTTAATTGGACGCTGGAAGGCCTTGCGGCCCAGTATTAGTCCGGTACCGCCGGCCCGCTTGTTGATTACCGCGGTGCGTACCGCCGCCGCCATGTCGTTGGCTCCCTTGGCTTCTCCGCCAGAATTGATGAGGCCAATGCGCCCGGCGTAGCAGTTGACTACCTGCCATCTGGTCAGGTCAATTGGGTTATCGGTGGTGAGTTCGCTGTAGACCCGAGGGTCGGTCTTGCCGAAGTTGAGCGCGTTGTACCCACCGTTATTCTCGGGCTGCTTCTGCTTGATGATGTCGGCACCAATCGTCACGCCAATGTGATTGGCCTGGCCCGTGAGGTCCGCGCTCAAGTCGTAATCGAAGGCCTTGGTCTTAAAAGCGGGATTGCGCAAGTAACACCACAGCACCGTGAACATGCCCAGTTGGTGGGCTTGGGCGAAAGCCGCCGAGATCTCGCGGATCTGGCGACCGGACTCGGGAGAACCGAAGTACACCGTGGCCCCGACGCCCACGGCGCCGAGATCGGCCGCCTGTTGGGCCGACGCGAACGGGATCTGGTCGTAGGTGTTGGGGTAGTTGAGCAAGTCATTGTGGTTGAGCTTGACAATGAACGGAATGCGGTGCACGTAGCGCCGAGATATCGAGGCCAGCGCGCCAAAAGTCGAGGCAATGGCGTTGCACTCCGCTTCAATAGCCAGATCGCAGAGGTGCGCGGGATCGAAGTAACTGGGATTGGGCGAGAAACTCGCGGCCGCCGAATGCTCGATGCCTTGATCGACCGGCAGGATCGAGAGGTAACCGGTGTTGGCGAGGCGACCGTGGCGCACGACCGTACCGAGATTGCGCAGCACCGTGGGCGAACGGTCGGTCAGTGAGAAGACGTCGCTCAAATAGTCCGGCCCGGGCAGTGTCAGCAGTTCCTTGGGAAAGGCGGTGGCCTTGTGGTCGAGCAGTAACGAGGCTTCGTCACCCAGAAGTTCGGCAGTGTCCATCCGTCAATCCTACAAGATGCTCAATCGGACTTTTGCGGGCGATTCTTCAATCACGACATCACGAACGCACACCGTGTCAGTCGACCTTCTTCTTTGACACGGGCGTCGCGCGACGTTTGCGATTCTTGCGCGGGGCACCGGCGCCCAGTTCGCCCAACCGAGCGGCGGCGTCGTAGGCCTCAGGCTCCGCAATGACGACACGAGCAAAGAGTTCGCGAGCGGCGACCACGTCACCGGCCCGGTCATAGATATCAGCCAGCGCGTACCAGAGCCGCACGTGACGAAACGAGGGATTGCGCAACTGCTTGGTGCCGCCCGCGCGCGTCAGCAATTCAATCGCTTCGACGTACATCTGTTGGTCCGCGAGCGCCGAGGCCATGACAATTCGTCCTTCCACCAGCACTTCGGCCGTAGGTTCGCTCTCTTCGAGCACCAGGAAGTCTTTTTCGACCGCGCGGTAGCGTCGATTGGCTCGATCACAGTCCATTACTAGGGGCAGGTGCTCCGGGTCTCCGGTGATGGTGAAGTGCGCCTTCAGGTGGATCTTGGCCATGCTCCATCGCTCGGCCCGGTAGGCCGCGAGACCCGTCAATTCACGGACGGGGGCCACGCCCGGCGTCGCATCCGCAACAACGCGCCCCAGCCGTAGGGCCTCTTCGTACCGTTTGCGGTCGTAGGCCTCGGCGGCGCGCGTCAACGTCGCAACCATCTTCTCGCGCATATAGGCCGTGCCAATAAAGGCCCTGCGAACTTCAGCGGCCACGTCGCCGGGCAGCGCGTACTTGACTTTGGCCTTGGCCTTCGTCGGTGTCGGCGCCCGGGTTGGGCGCACTTCTTGGACCCACTCAGAGAGCGGATCGGGGGTAAAGCCAGTACTGGGCGTGCTCTCCATTGAGGGTCCTTCACTGCGAATGCTGACCGCGCCGCGGCGCGCNNCGCCCGCCCGATGGATAGCGCGGTCGGTCACTCGGTCCGCTTCGTGTCCCGCGCGGCGCGGCGCTGGGTCGTCGGTCGGTGTAGGTGCGGGTTTCACGTCCATCACGTGGATCACGACTGTTAGGGCGAGTGGAAGGTCGACCGCCAGCACTCGCACCACCGGAGCGTCGAGGCGCGCGCTCCTCGCCGTCAGGTCTTGGGGTGCGCCCGGCGTAGGGACCAGGGTTGGCGCCGTCACGTGACGGACGGGGCCGACGGTCCCGGTCACCCGTTGCGTAGCGCTCTTCACTTCGCGCACGCGCGCCCAGGGCGCCGCCATCGCGACGGGGGCTCGTCGGGCGGGCGTCACGGTTAGGTTTACCGTCACGACTGGGGCGAGCATCTGGACGAGGCCGACGGTCCCGGTCGCTGCGCTCGTAGTTTGGCCGCGCATAGCCGGGACGTCCGTCGCGTGACTCCACGTCGCGCTCACGGCGTGGACCGCGAGGTGCATCGGGACGAGGTCCGTTGGCACTTCGGTCAATCCTTCGTTCGGCGCCGTCACGGGGAGTGCGACCTGAAGAATTCTGTCCCGCACTCGCGCCTCGCCGAGGGGCACCGGGTCGAGCTTGAGTGCCATCACGTCGTGAGGAGCCCGACGGGCGTGACGCTGGCGAGGCGCGACGGGGTGCGGGCTTGGCAGAAGGCATCCAACAATCCTACTAGTGGGACGCTTTTAGTCGGAAGGCTTCTTTGGGTGTTTGAGGTTCAGTCGTTCGAGCATCGAACGGTGATCAATTGTCTCGGACTTTCGGTCGCCTATCCAGTGGCCCACTGGCAGCAACTCAATGTGGAAGCGGTCACGGAAGGCTCCCCAGAGGCCGCGGGGCTGCCATATCGCGACCGCGACCGCAACGGAGCCAAAGATGATGAGGTACCACGCACCTTGTTGGGCGAGGGACTGCTGGAGGGCAAAGAAGATGATGCACCCGAGGATCGGACCCTCAATGGTGCCCAGCCCGCCGATCATCGAGACAAACAGCATCTCCGCGGCCCACTGCAAGTTGAACTCATTGCCAGTTTGTAGATAGGTCTGGCTGAGGGCCAGCACCGCCCCGGCGGCCCCCGTGCCGGCGGCGGCAATGAGAAAGACCAGACGCCGTGCCGACGTCACCTTGGTGCCCGAACTACGCGCCGAGACTTCGTTGTCGCGAATCGACGCCAGCACCAAGCCCAGGCGACTGCGCAACAAGAAGTACGTGGCCGCTACGACGATGAGGGCCACACCCCCGGTGACGAGATAGATCAGATGTTGCAACGACGTTGGGTTCATGTCGGGCATGCCGGGCAGCAGTTTGCCCGTGCCGCCGCCCAGATAACCCTGGTTGACAATGATGATGCCNNACGAAAGAGCAGGAACGTGACGGGATAGGCAATGACGACGCACGTGATCGCCGCCAAGGGAATGGTGTAGAAGGGGTTCATGCCCTTTAAGGCAAAGAACAACGTCGCGTAGGCGCCCAACCCCACGAAGGCTTGTTGTCCGATGGAGACCATGCCGGCGTAGCCGGCGAGCAAATTCCACATGGTCGCCATGGTGACCAAGATGAAGAAGTTCTGTAGGACCGTTGCCCACTCGGCCGGCACCACCCACGGCGCGATGCTCAATAACACCACAATGAGCAACGATCCAATCAAGGTGTAGACGGGTGAGTGCGTAGAGCGTCGAACGCGCAGTAAGCCCTTGTCGGCGTTGGTTGGATTTGTGAGCACGCTCATGCCAGTGCGGTCCTCTTGCCGAACAGTCCCTCGGGGCGAACTGCGAGCACTACGAGGAACAAGATGTTGCCCGCCAACACTTGATACTCGGGATTGATGTGGGCGCCGAACTGTTGGGCAATGCCTAGGGCAATACCGCCAACCAATGTGCCCCACAGCGAACCGATGCCGCCGATGACGACCGTCTCGAAAGCGAAGAGCAGATTGACCCCGCCCGACGTTGGCGCGAACTCCGTCATCATGCCATAGGAAATGCCGGCGAGCGCCACGGTGGCAAAGGCAATCGCGCCCGCGATGCCAAAGATGTGCCGGTAGTTGGTGCCGCTCAACTGGGCCGCTTCGTGGTCGTCGGCGACCGCACGTATGAGTCGGCCGGTGCCGCTCTTAGAAAGAAATACTTGGAGCAGCCCGAGCACCGCGACGGCCGCGGCCAAGACCGCGAGCGAGACGTAGGAAATATAGATGATTGATTGGGGATGCCACGACTTGACGATCAGCTCGCCCACGTTGACAATCTGGCCGTTAGACGAATAGATCTCCAACAAGAGGTTCTCAATGATGACCGAGAGGCCGAACGTCACCAGCAGTGTGGTGAAAGGATCTCGATCGATGCTCTTTTGAATCAACGTGCGCTGCACCACGTAACCAACCACGCCGAATAACGGAGCCACCACCACAAAGGCCCACACTTCGGGAATGTGCGCGTGCGGGGTGAGAAAGACCGCTACGTACGCCGCGACCACGGCCATGTCGCCGTGGGCCAGATTGATAACCCTCATGACGCCGAACATCAACGACAGTCCGCACGCAAACAAGGCGTAGAACCCACCGACCAGCACCCCCTGGATGACGACGTTGAGCCAGATCATTCGGGATTCTCGTGTTGCGGCCCCGTCGCACTCATTTCGCCGCCAAAGTAGGCGCGCTCGATCTGCGCGGACGTCAACTCGCCCGGCGTGCCGGTGAGCGACGTCTTACCTTCCAACATGCAGTGCACTCGATTGGCGACGCCCACGCCCAACGTGACGTCCTGTTCGACCAGCAAGATGCCCACGCCGTGGGCGACGATGTCGGGGATGAGCGCATAGATGCGTTCAATGACGATCGGCGCCAAGCCGAGGGAGAGTTCGTCCAATAGCAGTAATTGTGGATTTGCGACCAGAGCCCGACCAATGGCAATGGCCTGCTGTTCTCCGCCGGAAAACTGCCACGCTCGTTGGCGGCGGCGCGCGGGCATCCACTCGAACAATTCGTACACCCGCTCGATGGAGAAGGGACCTTTTGCCGCGTGGTGAGCGCCGACCTGTAAGTTTTCCTCCAGGGTGAGCGATGGGAACAGTCGCCGACCTTCTGGCACCAGCGCGATACCCAGACGAGCGCGGCGTTGCGGGGCCAACTTGGTCACATTGACACCCTGAAAACGGATGGTCCCACTGGTTTGATGGTGCAGACCCGCAACCGTGCGCAACAGCGTTGACTTGCCGGCTCCATTGGCGCCCACCATTGTAAGCACCTCACCTTGGTCCACTCTGAAACTGACGCCGTCCACAGCGCAGAGCTGGCCGTGATGTACCGTTAAGTCATCAACCTCGAGCAGGGTTTCGCTCATACGTTCAATGTGTTGATGATTTTTCCACCCAAGTAGATCGAACGCACCGCCTCGGATGCCATGACCTCTTTTGGGTCCCCGTCAGCGATAATGGCGCCACTCGAAAGGCACAGCAGGCGGTCAACAGTAGACAACAGTGCGCGGACCACGTGCTCGATCCACAACACGGCTATTCCTTCGGCACGCAGTCCGCGGATAATGGATGTCAGATCATTCACCTCGAGGTCAGTGAGGCCGCCTGCTATTTCGTCGAGTAACAAGATCCGCGGGCGCATCGCGAGCGCGCGCGCCAGCTCCAGCCGTTTGCGATGCATGAGGGCGAGCGAGCCCGCCGAGACGTTGGCGAAGTCAGCCACTCCCGTGCGGCTGAGCGAGTCGTAGGCCAGTACGTACGACGCGTGGCCACGGGTGCGCGCGCCCTGTTGCGCCGCCAGCAGCGCGTTTTCAAAGACGGTCATGTGCTCGAAGGGCCGCGGCACCTGGTAGGTGCGACCAATGCCCAAACGGGCGCGCGCCGCTTGGCTCAAATGCGCGAGTTTGTGCCCGTCATATTCAATCTCGCCCGCGTCGGGTTTCACGTCGCCCGATATCATCGCGAAGAGCGACGTCTTACCGGCGCCATTGGGCCCAACGATGCCCACCGCCGCGCCCTCGTCCAACTGGAAGGTGATCTCCTGGCCTACAACAACTTGACCAAATTTTTTCGAGACGCCTTCCAGTTGAAGCAGCGGCACAAAACCTCGTTAGGCGTTAGTCGGATCGAGAGAGCCGTTTATTGGAATGGACTTGTTGAGTGAATTATCTACGACCCACTGCGACCACGAGAACTTCTTGTGACCAACCAGTTCAGTGGAACCCGGCTTCCACTGAACCCCGATGGGCTGAATAATGCCGATACCCGGAGCCGGGCTCGCCGCCAAGGGGTTGCTGCTCGTCGAGCGCATGTTAATAGGTCCGCACATGCCGTCGTACTTCACGCGCTGGAGAGCCTCAGCGAGGTCTAGGCGGTTGTGGGGATTCTTGACTTTCTTGAGTGCCTCAATAGCCACCTCGAAAAGAGAGTACGTCGAACCCATGGACTGAACCCACTGTCCCTTAGTCGCTACCTGAAAGGCCGCACAAAATGCGTTGGCCTTAAGCCCGGTCAACGACGACTCGTACGGCGAGTACGGCGTGAACCACGCGTCGGTGGCGATGTTGTTTGACAACTCGCCTAACGCGTAGGCGTCAGTCGGGAACAACATGACCTTGGCGACGGTCGCCAGCTTCGGGTTGTAGTCCTGCTGTGATGCCTGGGTCCAGAACGTTTGGAAGTCCGGCGGCAACGGACAGTTGACAAAGAGGTCGCACGGTCCTCCGTTGGGACCACCCGTCTTGAACGTCTCAATCATCGTCGTGTACGACGTCGTGAGGTCGGCGTAGGCGCCGCCGTCAACAAACGTGTACTTGTTGGGGAACATTGCGCCCACCGTCGGACCAAAAGCCGCACGGAACGCGTTGCCGTCGGCGTCGTTGGGAAACATCTCGGCCACGTAACCATTAGCGCCGGTTGCCTTCTGCACTCGCTCCCACATCGGAACAAAAGTCCCCGAGAACTGTGGGATGCCGAAGAAGAACGTGGCGTTGTACTTTGGACCGGTACCAGCCGCACCACCCTCGGGCGTGATCGACGTGCCGGTAAAGCCGCCCCAGTACGCCTCCCACGGCACGACGGTCGACAGACACGGCACGTGGGCCGCCTCGCACGTGATGCTGACGGGGATGGTCGTTTCGGGCGCCGAACTGGTGACAATCAGGTCGGCCCCACCGTTGATCAGACCCTGGGTCACCTGCACCGCGACGTTGGGGTCGGACTGAGTGTCGACTTCCGTTATTTCGATCTTGTAGGTGGTGCCACCAATCTTGATGCCCTTGGCAAAATAACTGGCGGCGCGCACCTGATTAAGTACGTACTTATCGGGACCGGCGAAGTCCGACAGCGAACCGGTGCGCGGCGAGACGAATCCAATCTTGAT
>PMAL01000192.1:11470-16756 GCA_003152555.1 Acidimicrobiaceae bacterium
TGGATGGTTGATTCTTAACACACTATTTCGTACATAGCATTTCAATTTCTATAAAACCTGAAAGTCCTCCTATTTCGAAGGCTCCACTACGCCTGCACGGCCGCCTCGTCGTACATCGCCATCAGCATCCGGCGAGCCGCCAGGCCACCACGGTCAATCTTGATGCTTACTTCGTTGACTTCAAATGTACCTTCGCCCCGGCGCTGCAAAATGGTCAGGGCGTCAACGTCTTCTAGGACCACCCCGGCCTGCATTTTTTCCAAGAACCGGTCAATTTCGTCGTCGCCGACGCAGAAATCCCGCGAGAGGGCCCAAAAGTCGTAGACCGACGTTTCGGTCGACGGCGTGAGCCCGTAAAGGATCTTCATGTGAAAGCCGTGGTCGTCGCTGCCGTCGGGCAGGGGCGGTTGGCCCACCGGGGCCAGACGCGCGTGCAGCAAGTAGTAACCCGGAGGAAAGTAGTCAATGTCCTGCCAGCGATCGACCTTGCCCTCGAGCCCGGTGGTACGCGAGTAGAACGGCGGGCACTCAACTTCGTTCATGTGTCGAAAGACCCGCACCACTCGATTCTCTTCGTCGACTTCCACTTCGAGGGGGGTCGTGGCGACTTCGGGGGTCCCGATGGATCCATTGTGCAGGTACGTTTCGTGACTGAGGTCGAGCAGGTTGTCAACCAGCAGGTGAAAGGGCGCCTCAATCTTGGCGACACCCGACACCGACGACCACTCGTCGCTCTCGATCAACCACGGCGTCTCGGGCAGTTTGTTGTAGTCGGGTGCACCGCGTCCCATCCAGATCCACACCCACAGACCCTGCTCGACGACGCGATAGCTGCGCACGTCGGCCTTGCTCGGTATGCGGTCCTGTCCAGGGACGGCCACGCACGTGCCCGCACAGTCATACGTGAAGCCGTGGTACCCGCACACCAGCACTTCGCCGACCACCGTGCCCAGCGACAGCGGGTAGCCGCGATGCGCGCACTGATCGGCGAGCGCGACCACCTGGCCCGACGCACTGCGAAAAAGTGCGACGTGCTCGCCGAGGATCTGTCGCGAGAACGGTCGCTGCTCGAGTTCGAGGCTGAGCGCCGCGACGTACCACTGGTCACGCAAGTACATGGTCCCCAATCTGTGGCGAGTCTTATCGGCGATCATTGTCAGACAAAACCTTGATCAACCGCGCCTTAAGCGCAAACTACCAAATCTGTGATAAGCACACAAGCAGTTTTGAACTAGGAGGTTCATATGTCGTTTCTTGACGGGGCATCGTGGCACGGCAACATTTCCCTCAACGGTTGGCGTCCCGGCGGCGCCGGTGACGCCCCAGTATTTGAACCGGCAACCGGCAAAGAATTGGGTCGAACCGGGCGCGCCAGCGTGGCCGACGTGGCGGAAGCGTCCGAGGTGGCGGCGGCCGCACAAAAAGAATGGGCGGCGCTCCCCTACCTGGTGCGCAGCGCCGTGCTGCGTCGAGCGGGTCAATTGTTCCTCGACCACACCGAAGAATTGTCCGACTGGATTGTGCGAGAGTCCGGCGGCATTGGTCCCAAGGCCGGCCTCGAGATTCAGACCGCCGGCGAGGAATGTTTCGAAGCCGCCGCGTTAGCCTCGCATCCCACGGGTGAGATCCTTCAGAGCGCGCTGCCGCGGCTCAGCTTTTCGCGGCGCGTACCCGCCGGTGTCGTGGGCGTCATTGCCCCCTTTAACTTCCCGCTCATCCTTGCGATTCGTTCGGTGGCGCCGGCGCTCGCGTTGGGTAACGCCGTCATCTTGAAGCCCGACCCGCGCACCGCTGTCTCGGGCGGCGTGCTCCTGGCGCGAATCTTCGAAGAGGCGGGACTGGCCCAGGGACTGCTGAGCGTCTTGCCCGGAGGGGCCGACGTCGGCGAGGCGCTGGTGGTTGATCCGCGCGTGCGCGTCATTGCCTTTACCGGTTCGACCAAGGCCGGACGACAAGTGGGCTCCTTAGGCGCCCAGCACCTGAAGCGCGTGCACTTGGAACTGGGCGGCAACTCGGCGCTCATCGTCATGAATGACGTTGACTTGGAAAAGGCCGTCTCGGTGGGCGCCTTCGGATCGTTCATGCACCAGGGTCAGATCTGCATGACGACCGGTCGCCACATCGTTGACGCGCGCATCGCCGACGACTATGCGGCCCTGCTCGTAGAGCACGCCAACCACCTACCCGTGGGTGACCCCGCCAGCGGTCAGGTGGCGCTAGGTCCGCTCATCGATGCGGTCCAGCGTGACCGCGTGCACTCCATCGTCACCGACACGATCAGCCAGGGCGCCACGCTGGCGGCCGGGGGCACCTACGAGGAGCTCTTCTACCGCCCGACGGTGCTCACCAACGTACCCACGTCCTCGCCGGCCTACGCCGAAGAGGTCTTTGGTCCGGTAGCGCCCGTGGTCTCCTACTCGTCGCTGGACGAGGCGGTCGCCATGGCGAGTGCCTCGTCCTACGGACTCTCGCTCGGGATCCTTTCCGGTGACGGCCTGCGCGCGCTCGAGCTCGCCAGTCGCATCACCAGTGGCGCCATCCACATCAACGACCAGACAGTCGCCGATGAGGCAGTCATCCCCTTCGGCGGCACGGGTAGTTCGGGCAACGGATCGCGGGTGGGCGGGCTCGCCAACCTGGACGCCTACACCGAAACCCAGTGGGTCACGGCCCAGAGCGACCTGGCGATCTACCCCTTCTAGAGGCTGTTGAGGTCCACGTAGTTACGCGCCAACACGGTTGACGCTTCGAGCGAGGTGACGGCTTGGCGCAGACGCGCCGACTGCACGCCGTTCTCGAAGTCGTCTAAGTGCGTGGGGTGCAGCATCTGGGTCATGTAGTTAGAGAACTCTTCAGCGCGCCATACCCGTTCGAGGCAGGTTGCGGAATAGTCGTCAAGTAGCGCGTCGTCGTCGTGTTGAATTTTCTCACAGAGCGCCCTCGATAACACTCGAACGTCGGCCAGCGCCAGGTTCATGCCCTTGGCCCCGGTCGGCGGCACGATGTGCGCGGCGTCTCCGGCGAGCAGGAGCCGACCAAAGCGCATGGGCTCAATGACGACGCTGCGCATGGCGGTGATGCCGCGCTCAACAATGCGGCCCTGATTGATCTCGGGCATCTCTTCGGTCGCGAGTCGCACGTCAAGCTCATCCCAAATTCGATCATCGGACCACTCGTCCAACTTCTCTTCGGGCCGCACGCCCAAGTAAAGACGACTGAGCGTGGGCGAACGCATGGAGTAAAGCGCGAAGCCACGTTCATGTCGACAGTAGATGAGCTCGTCGGTCGTGGGCGGCGCCTCGGCCAGGATGCCGAGCCACGAGAACGGATAGGTCCGCTCGTAACGACGCACCACCGACGACGGTAGCGAACGATTGGCTACGCCGAAGCTACCGTCACAACCGGCGACGTAGTCACACGTGAGACGCAGCGAACCATCGAGCCCCTCGGCGTCAACAACCGCCAGGTCGTCGGTGAGCCCGCCGATGAACTTCACCTCGGTTTCGAACAGCAACTCGGCGCCGGCGTTCAGCCGTAACGCGACCAGATCCTTCACCACCTCCTGCTGTCCGTAGACGGTGATGGTTTTACCCGACGCGAGGTCGCTCAACGCAATGCGATGCGAAGAACGCTCGAAACGGATCTCGACACCGTGATGCACGAGGCCTTCGTAGCGCATACGCGCACCCGCACCGGCCTCTTCTAAGAAGTTGGCGATGCCAAATTCAATGACGCCCGCGCGCACGCGCTTTTCGACGTACTCGCGACTGCGACGTTCGAGAATGACGTTGTCAATGCCGTCGCGGTTGAGCAACTGGCCCAGGAGCAGGCCCGCCGGACCGGCGCCGACGATCACTACCTGGGTGTGAATCTCCTTCACCGCACTCCCTCTCGATACGCGACCGTCGTTGCGTTTNNACGTCTAGAGCTTCTCGGAGGATTTCATGGCGGTAGTCGTGCGCAACGTGGTTCGCACCGATATTGACCTAGTTGACGAACTGGGCCTCTTCGGCGTCGCCACGATTCACGAAGCCCAGGGTCGAATCGGTCTACTCTCCTCGCGGCTGCGGCCCATCTATCGTCCGGTGCGCGTTGCCGGCAATGCGCTCACCTGCGAAGTGGCGCCCGGGGACAATTGGTCCATTCACGTCGCTGTCGAGCAGGCACAACCCGGCGACATCCTGGTCGTGACACCTACGAGTCCATGTGACGACGGGTACTTCGGTGAACTGCTCGCCACCAGCCTCATTGCCCATGGCGTGCGAGGTCTGGTTATCGACGCGGGCGTTCGCGACGTTGCGGAGTTGACGGCCATGAAGTTTCCCGTGTGGTCCAAGACCATCAGCGCGCAAGGAACGGTAAAGGAGACACCCGGCAACGTCCAGACACCGATCGTCTGCGCCGGCGCCCACATTCGGCCGGGCGACGTCATAGTCGCCGACGATGACGGGGTCGTGGTGATAAAGCGTGAGGACGCGCAGTGGGTACGAGCCTCAAGCCAGTCGCGTGAGGACAATGAGCAGGACAAGCGCGCGAAACTCGCGTCGGGCAAATTGGGCCTCGACATCTACGAGATGCGCGAGAAGCTCACTCAGCGAGGCCTCATCTACCTAGATGAGCCACCGCTATGACCTCGCAGACCCCAATCCGCTGCCTGGTTTTTCGCGGCGGCACCTCTAAGGGTTTGTACTTTCACGCGTCCGATCTGCCGAGCGACGTCTCGACCCGAGACGCCGTCCTGCTCGCCGCCATGGGCNNCGCGAAATCGACGGCATGGGTGGCGGACACCCGCTCACCTCCAAGGTCGCGGTGATCAAGAAGTCATTGCGCGACGACGCGGACGTTGACTATCTCTTCTTGCAGGTCTGGCCCGACCGTGCGGAAGTCTCGGACAATCAAAACTGCGGCAACCTTCTCGCCGGGGTCGGACCGTTTGCACTCGAAGAAGGACTGCTGGAGGCGGGTAACGCCACGAGCGAAGTGCGCATCTGGATGGAGAACACCCAGAGCATCGCGGTCGCCCACATCGCGACGCCCGGCGGCACCGTGCGTTACGANNGGCGAGACCCACATCGATGGGGTCCCCGGTACGAGTTCGTCCATCCCCATCGAATTTCTCGACATTGCGGGATCAACGTGCGGGTCACTGCTACCGACCGGCCACGCGCTCGACCTCGTCAACGGACTGCGCGTCACCTGTATTGACAACGGTATGCCCGTTGTCTGCGTGCGCGCCGACGACTTGGGACTGACTGGCTACGAGGAGCCGCAAGAGATCGAGGCGAA
>PMAL01000124.1 GCA_003152555.1 Acidimicrobiaceae bacterium
ACAGAGGTCCCGAACTTTTACAGTTCGCGCATTCAAATTTTGTGGGCGCTAGAGGACTCGAACCTCCGACCTCAGCCGTGTGAAGGCTGCGCTCTAACCAACTGAGCTAAGCGCCCGAAGCAGCCATGCTACAGCGTCAATCGGGTGCGCCCCATTTCGTAGGCGTTGTAGCCTGCACGTGTGTCAGATAATAAGAAGCCGTCGCGTGACATCCTGGCGCGATTAAGGCCTGGTCCCAAGAAGCCCTCCGCCGTATCACGAGAAGTCGTTATGGGTCTGGACAACTTTGAACGGGGTGTCGGCCTCTTTGCCGGGGTAATCGCGCTCATCCTCTCAGCGCTCTACATAAATCGCCTCAGGCATAACACGAACCTGATTGTGACGTCACCGCTGACCAAGTCCAAGCACTGCACCAGGGCCGCCCTCGACCAGGGTTACAAAATGGTCCACCTCTTTTGCGAAAAGACCGTCCTCACGCACCCCTCTCATTGGTGGCCCCAGTTCCTCTTAATCTTCATCGTTGGCCTCGCGATCATCGGATTCTCCCTCTGGCGCAAGCGCGTCGGCGTGGCGGTGTGCGGCTTTCTTCTCGGCCTGGCGCTAGGCGTCGCCGGTATCGTCTTCCTGTTCTTAGGTGGCTGGTTGGTCGTACGGGCTTTTCGCCTGCAAAAATACGGTGACGCGACGTTCGCGGGCTCGGGCCGGGCCGCTCGCGAGATAAACCAGGAGAAGAGAGCGGCCAAGCGAGAGGGCCGCGAACCCCGCACCAGATCCAAGAAGAATGACGTCGTCATTACTCCGCCCAAACCAGTCGAGTCCAAGCGCTATACGCCAAAGAAACCGCCACCGCGCAAGAGATGACGCAGATCGGACTTGACTATCCGACTCAGTGGGGCCGCCAATATCCAGCCCGCCTCGCGAGGAATCTCTACCACCGCTTCTACGTAGGTCCCGTCGTGCGCTACCTTTCGACCCTCGACGCGCGGGGTCTCGAGCACCTGTCCGGTCCCGGTTCCTACATCCTGGTGGCCAATCACACCAGCAATTTCGACACGCCGCTGGTGCTGACGGCGCTGCCCACCAAGGTGCGCAAGCGCACCGTCGTGGCGGCCGCCATGGACAATTTCTTCATGGACCGCTGGACGGCCTTTAAGACCGTCTTTGTCTTTAACGCCATTCCCATTGACCGCCACAAGATCAACCGCCGCAGTTCCCAGCAGGCCTTGGAGCTGGTCGAGAGTGGCTGGAACTTACTGATCTTTCCCGAAGGGGGGCGCACCCCCACGGGACAGCTGCAAGAGTTCAAGGGCGGCGCCGCCTACCTCGCCGAGCGGACCAAGGCTGCCGTCCTTCCGACCTACATTCACGATGCCGGATTGCTGCAAGGTCCTAAGTACGCCAAGGCCCCACAGTTCCGTGACGGACCCAACCAGAAGCGCCACCACGTGTCGGTCACCTTTGGCCCGGCGATGTTCTGTGCCGAGGGGGAGAACATCCGCCGGTTCAATACCCGTATTGAAGAGGCGATCGTCAAGCTGGGCCAGGACGTCAGCGGCAACCGCGACTACAACATCAGCCGGCCAAGCCGGCCGTAAGGATCTGTCGGCGCCGGGCGTAGAGCAGGTCGGCGGCCGTCCCCAGCGGATCTAATTCTTGTCCGAGGACCGTGCCCAGTATTTCGTCGGCGAACCAGGGGTTCATCGCGAGCGCCGGACCGTGCGCGTAGCTGGCCCAGATCCGGTCCGTGCGGTAACCGTCGACCTCCCCATCGTTCGCCCGGCCCCTCAGCACTCTGCCCAAAGGTGCCACGCCCTCGCCCAGTACGGTGCGACCGCCATGGTTCTCAAAGCCCACGAGTAGCTGCTCGCCGACTCGCACGCAGAGTTCCCCGACGGAACGAACCTCACCCCGGCGGGTCACGACGTCGACCAGGCCGAGGCCCTGGTACTCGTCATTTCCATCGACGCAAAACGTCCGACCCAAGATTTGCAGACCGGCGCAGACGGCGACCACGTACGAGCCGTCGGTGACGCGATCGACAAAACCGTTGTGGGCCAGCAGGTCGCTCGCGAGTCGTTGGGGTCCGTCTTCACCGCCGCCCAGTAGGTAGACGTCGGCCGCGGGAAGCTCGTCGCGCATGGCCACCAACTCCAGTGACGCCTCGACGCCGCGGCGACGGGCCCGTTCCGCCAACACCAACCCGTTGCCGCCGTCACCGTAGGTGCCGAGCAGTTCGGGGTAGAGCACGGCAATCTTCAACACGGTGCCGACCTCGCCATCCACTCCTGGAACGCCGTGTAGTTGGCGAGCAACTCAACTGGCTGCGTCGTCGCCGGCAGGCTCGCCAGGTCCTCAACAATCCGGTACTCCACCCCGGCGTAGTCGAGCCTCGTCGCGAGGTCCAGGCGCCGCTCCCCCAGGCACCAGACGACGTGCCCCTTCAGGGCTTCGAAGGCCACGTCGTAGAGCCAGGCCGGATCGCGACCGTCGGCGATATTGGCGTTGATCGCAACCCAGACATCGATTGGTTCCGGAGCAACCGTAGAGAGCAGTGCGTCAAAACCGGCCGGATTCTTCGCCAGCAACAGTCGCATTTGGCGGCCCTGCCAACTGCGAACGGTGTAGCGGCCAGCGACCCCCGTGACTGACTGCATCCGGGGAATTGACTCAGAAAGCAAAACACCCACCTCACGCAGCGCCGTCGCCGCCATCGCCGCGTTGCCCCGGTTGTACTCGCCCGGGATTGATAAGGAGAGCGCCGCGTGCTCGCCCGCCACGGTGAGTTCGCCATTGAGCGACGTCGTTACGTCCTCGGGCGTGGCCAGTCCGCACGTACAAGACCAACCACTCGGCGAATGTTCCAGGGGCCGCGTGCAGCGTGGACAGGACTGCGCGTCGAGCGTCCAATTCGTTGGCACGTCGCACCAACGCACTTGGTCCGCGTCGAGGGCAGCGTAGACGACCAGCGGATCGTTCGCGTTGGCAATCACCACCGGGTCAGCGCCCGGTGACGCGAGTGACGAACGCCAGCGCTCGGACATTTGGCGAACCTCATTGGCCCGGTCCAACTGGTCGCGCGAGAGGTTGAGCAGGATGACGACCTTGGGCGTAACCGCGTCAAGGACATCGGGCAGCCAGGCTTCGTCGACTTCTAAGACCACGTGCGTACTGTGCGAACCGGCGAGGGCCGCCACGTGTCCCGCGGGCATGTTGGCGCCGGTTGCATTGGTCGTCACGTCCCCGCCCCATCCGGCGACGCACAGCGCCGTCGTCGTGGTCTTGCCGTTGGTACCGCTCACCACGATCACGGTGCGATCACGGGTCAGAACGGCCAGCAGATTGGGGGAAATTCTGAGCCCCACCCGTCCTCCGGCCACGGTGCCGGCGCCCCGTCCGGTCACTCTCGAGACCCAATTCACGCTTCGCAGTGCGCCAACCGCGAGGTTTTCGCGAGCAGTGAGGCGGGTTCCCATGGAACAACGCTAACCACCCGCAAAACACAAAAGGACCAACCTGGGGGGAGGTTGGTCCTTTTGCAAAACCTACATATGACTAGATCGGGGGGAAATAGTTAAATAAGTATTCATACAGTATGCCGGTCGGCTTTTCATCTCGCAACATGATTTCATCGATACTTTCCATCTATAGAATAGATGGATGGAAATCCGTCAACTCGAGGCGTTGGTGAGCATCGCTGATCACGGAACCTTCTCCGCCGCGGCCGAAGTGCTGGGCACCGTCCAGTCAAATATCTCCACTCGAATTGCCCGACTGGAGAGCGAGCTCGGTACCGAACTGGTCAATCGAGCGACCGGGTCGCTCACCGAATCCGGCGAGATCGTGGTCCATCGGGCCCGGCGAATCTTGAGCGAGTTGAGCGCCATTGGCTCGGACGTCTCGGGACTGAGCGCCGATATCCACGGCAAAGTCTCGCTCGGCATGATCGGCACGGCCGGTCGCTGGATCGTGCCGTTGCTGCTCGAAGCCCAGCGCAGGACCTACCCTCACATTGCGCTGCGCATCACGGAAGGTTCCAATTCCACGATTGAACCCCAGGTGGTCCACGGCCAGTTAGACATTGCGGTACTGGCCTGGCCGGTGCTGGCCGACGAACTGTCCGAGGTCGATCTCTTCAGCGAAGACTTGGTGGTCATCGTCGACCGAGAGCACGAGATCGCTCAAACCAAGGAGTCCATTTCCCTGGCCGAACTGGCCAACTACGAACTGCTACTGCCCCTAAGTGGCACCCCAATTCGCCGGGAGATTGACGAAGCCTGTTTGGATCAGGGAGTGGTGCTGCATCCACTCATTGAGGTCGACGGGTTGCGCACCATTGCGTCAATGACCTATGACGGCCACGGGCCCTCTATCCTGCCCGCGACGATGCTGTCCAAGCACCTGCGTGACAAATTCGTGGCCGTGCACATCTCGAATCTTCGACGGCGCCGCGTCGTGTTGGCGAGCCGGCGGTTCGGTTTTCCTTCGGCGCCGGTACGCGCCATCCAGGCACTGTTGCTCGACGTGGTGCGCACGACCGCCAACGTGCCCGANNGTGGACGAACGCTTCGGTTCGCTCGTGCGTTCAATCACCTTCCAGTTACTCACCACCAAGGCCGCCGGCACCATCCACGGCCGGATCCACGAGCTCTGCGACAACTCCGTCAACGTTGAGACCATCCTCGGCGTGGGCGTGGATCAACTTCGCAGCGCGGGACTCTCGCGCACCAAGGCCCAGGCCATGGTCGACCTGGCCCAAAAGGTGCGTGACCAGCAGGTGCAATTAGCGCGCCACGGCCGCATGAGCGATCTAGAGATCTTGCGCGAAGTGACGACCGTGCGCGGCATCGGTCCCTGGACCGGGCAGATGTATCTCATGAACACGCTGGCGCGTACCGACGTGTGGCCGGTCGGTGACTTCGGCGTGCGCAGCGGCTGGAGCCTGCTGCACGCAGACGAAGAGATCATCAGCGAAAACGAGCTGCGCGTAGCCGGAGAAAAGTTCGAGGGTGTGCGTACGGCCGTTGCCTGGTACTGCTGGGAGGCCGTCCACTTCCAACGTCGTGCCCGGTAACCTCGGTTCGTGCCCGCCATCACCCTGAACGATTTCGAACGCGACGCGCTCGACACCCTCACCACGTACGCGACGATCCCCTGCCTTTCGCCCGATTACGACCATCAGTGGTCCCAGCACGGCTACATCGAGCAAGCCACCCAATTACTCGCGCAGTGGGCCCGCCAGCGAACGTTCGCCCACGCCGACGTGAGCATCCACCATCTGGACGGGCGCACGCCGGTGTTGGTCGTCACCATTGACGCGACCACACCGGGCGAGGCGACCGCCGTACTGTACGGGCACCTCGATAAGCAGCCGCCGCTCGGCGACTGGTCGACGGGCCTCGAACCCTACGCCCCGGTGCGACGCGGTGACCGGCTGTTCGCGCGCGGCGTCGCCGACGACGGCTACTCGACGTTCTCGGCACTGTTGGCCATCGAGAACATGGAAGCCAACAACATTGCCCATTCACGAATCGTGGTGTTGATCGAGGCCAGCGAAGAGAGCGGCAGCCCCGACCTCGAGGCCTACCTCGACGAGTTGGCCGAGCACCTGGGCAACGTGGAGCTGATGATCTGCCTCGACTCGGGGGCCCTCACCTACGACCGGCTCTGGGTGACCACGTCGCTGCGCGGCATGCTGCACGTGGAGCTCACGATCAAGGTCCTCACCCAGGGCCAGCACAGCGGTTCGGCCAGCGGCGTGGTGCCCTCGTCGTTTCGGGTCCTTCGTCAACTGCTCGACCGCGTGGAGGACGCAACCACCGGCGACGTGCTGCTCGACGAACTGAAGTGTGAGATCCCGGCCAACTACGTGGACGACGCGGCGGCGCTCGCCCAAGAATTTGGCGACGTCATCGCCCACGAGCTGCCGACCCTGGACGGCCTGGAACTCATGGGCGACTCGCCCGAAGACCGTATACTGCGACGGACCTGGTTTCCCACATTGTCGATTGTCGGCATGGGCGGAATTCCCGAGCCCGAGATTGCCGGCAACGTGCTGCGCCCCTTTACCACGGCGGTACTCTCCTTTCGGCTCCCGCCCACCGTCGACGCCCAGCGCGCGGCCGATGCCGTCATCGCGGCCCTCACGTCTGACGTCCCGTCGTCGGCGGACGTCACCATCAAGACCATCGCGGCCGACGGCTGGATGACGCCACCGCTCGCACCGTGGCTGCGCCACGCGCTCGAGGTCGCGTCGCAAGAGGCATTCGGACGCGCCCCGGGATTCACCGGCGAGGGTGGCACGATTCCATTTCTCGCTTCGTTGGCCAAGCGCTACCCCGAGGTGCAGTTTGTGGCAACCGGCGTGCTCGGTCCCCAGTCCAACGCCCACGCCATTGACGAGATGCTGGACCTACCGATGGCGGTTTGCGTTACCAATTGCGTCAGTACGGTATTAGGTGCCTTCGCCGCCCAGAAAGAGAGTTGATGATGACCCAACAAGTTGATCTATGGGTCGACCCCGCGTGTCCGTGGGCCTGGATCACGTCGCGGTGGATTTTAGAAGCGGCCACCGTGCGCGACATTGACGTGCACTTTCACGTCATGAGCCTCGCCGTCTTGAACGAGGGGCGCGATCACTCCGAAGAGTACGCGACGTTCCTGCAAAAGGCCTGGAAGCCAGTGCGCGTGTTGATCGCCGCCCAGCAACGCTACGGCGACAAGGTCGTCGAGCCGCTGTACTCGGCCATGGGACTTCGCTACCACGTTGGCGGCAACAAGGACATGGACGAAGTAATCGTCGGTGCGCTCGCCGACGCCGGTCTTGACGCCGACCTGGCCCTGGCCGCCGACGACACGAGCTACGACGAGGCGCTGCGGGCCAGCCACCACGCCGGCATGGACCCCGTGGGCTACGAAGTCGGCACGCCCGTCATACGCATCGGCGACGTCTCGCTCTTTGGTCCCGTGGTGACGCCCGCGCCCAAGGGTGAGGCCGCCGGCGTGCTCTTCGACGGCGTGTGGGCAGTCGCGAGCACACCCGGCTTTTACGAACTGAAGCGTTCACGCACCGACGATCCAATATTCACGTAGCGCAGCAGGTTTCAACTCACGCTTAGCTGCGAGGAACGTCCTTCCACGCGACGTCCTTGTCACTGCGCGGTTCTCCCGGTAGTCCCAGGACGCGTTCACCAATGATGTTGCGCATCACCTCGCTGGTGCCGCCCTCAATGGAGTTCGCCCGCATGCGGATAAAGGCCTTGCGCATGTCGCCACCAGTCATCGCCGGTTCCTTCGGGCGCACCAACGGATAGTCAGATCCGTAGAGCATGCCTTCGGCCCCGAGCAGATCGACGCACAGTTCGCTGGTGCGCTGATTCTCTTCGGCGAAGGCGAGCTTGGCGACCGAACCCTCCGGTCCGGGCGTGCCGGCCTTGCGTAGGTCGCTCGCGCGCCAGTTGGTGAGCCGAAAAGTCTCGTTGCGCACCCAGGACTGCAACAACTCACTGCGCACGGCCATGGCGTGCGCGTCGCTGCGACCGGTCCAACGCCGCCGCCAGATCTTCAGCGCTTCGCCAATGAGGCCCGACCCGCGAGGCGGCACGGTGCCGCCAATGGAGACGCGCTCGTTCATGAGCGTGGTAAGTGATACCGGCCAGCCCTCACCAACGCCACCCAAACGACAGTTGTCCGGTATGCGCACTTCGTGAAAGAAGCACTCGTTGAACTCGGCTTCGCCGGTCGCTTGATAGAGCGGGCGAACGTCCACGCCCGGTGCGTGCATGTCCACGAGGAATGCGGTCAGCCCCTTGTGTTTGCTCACATCGGGATTGGTGCGCGCCACGATGAGCCCGTACGCCGCTTCGTGGGCCAGCGTCGTCCACACTTTTTGCCCGGTGACTATCCATTCGTCACCGTCGAGTTCGGCCCGAGTAGCGAGCGCCGCGAAGTCCGAACCGGCGCCCGGCTCCGAAAAGAGTTGACACCATATTTCCTCGCCCGTGAACAGCGGACGCAGGAATCGCTGCTTCTGTTCGGTGGTGCCGTGAGCGACGATCGTGGGCGCGATCATGCCGTAGCCCAGGACGTTGCGCGCGGAGGCCGACGGCGCGTGCACCTGGGCCAAGCGCTGGAGCACGTGCAGATGATCCGCCGGGCTTAACCCCAGACCACCTTCACCCACCGGAAAATGAGTCCACGCCAGCCCGCGATCGAACTGCGCGCCCATGAAATCAATCGGACTGGACGTCGCTGGTGGGTAGTCAACGATGAGTGCGTCGACCAGGTCATCGATCGTTGCTTCGACTGTCGCCACGTGCACCCCCGACTCGAACCACTCGAAGTGGCCGCGATTCTTCTTGACGCGAATTCTAGGCAGTGCGCGGTCGTTACTCGACTCGTTGCGGTTGCGGTAAAACTGGAGGATGAAAACTCCACGTATCTTGGCCACGTCAGGAGGGTACCTCGACGGACCGGTGCAGCAGTCCGTGCGGCTCGGCTCAATGTTGCTCGACGCACTATCAATGACCGAAAAGGTTCGCCCACGAGTGTGCCTGATGGAGACGGCCGACGGCGACTCGAGTCGGCGCTACGCCATGTCCTACGAGGCGTTCAATTTTGCCGGGTGCGACGTCACCGAGCTGAAACTCTTTCCCCAACCCTCGGCCGATCCCGAAGAGCGGCTCTGCGGCAGCGACCTCGTCTGGGTGGGCGGAGGATCGGTCGCCAATCTGCTCGCCCTGTGGCGACTGCACGATGTCGACCACGCGATGCGCGCGGCGTGGCAACAGGGCGTCATCCTCGGCGGGGTCTCAGCGGGCAGTGTCTGCTGGCACGTTGGGGGCGCCACCGACTCATTTGGTCCGACCCTGCAGCCCGTCACCAACGCTCTCGGATTCTTGCCGTACGCCAATGGCGTGCACTACGACTGCGACGCCCAGCGACGACCACTACTGCACAAACTGATACGTGAAGAAGTGTTGCCCCCACGGGCCTACGCGACCGACGACTGCGTGGGCATCTGGTACGAAGGCACCCAGCCAACGTCCGTGGTCGCCGACATGACAATTGATCCTGATGCCGGCCCGGCCGCCTATCGCGTGGAACTCATCAATGGTGAGATCGTCGAAGAGCGCGTCGGGGTGGGGCGAAACTTCAGCTAGCGGGTGTCAGTGCCGGTCCCGGCAGTGACTGGCGAATCTCGGCGCTGCGCTCATCGAGCGCGGCCGAACGCGCCCGTGCTTCGCTAGACCCGCACGTGGTGAGCCAGTTGGCGAGCAGCAGGTAACCGTCCTGGGTGAGGACCGATTCGGGGTGGAACTGCACGCCTTCGAGCGGGGCATGACGATGGCGCATACCCATGATGAGAGTGCCGCTGTGCGCCGTCACGTCAAAGACCTCGGGCAGCGACTCGGGCGAGACCACGAGCGAGTGGTACCGACCCGCGACGAGCGGCGACGCCACGCCGGCAAAGACGCCGGTGCCATCGTGCTCGATCAAGCTGGAGCGACCGTGGACCAGTTCCGGTGCCGGAACGATCTGGGCTCCGAAGGCTTCACCGAGCGCCTGGTGTCCGAGACAGACACCGAGCATCGGCAGCGAGGAATTGAAGCAGTGCATGACGATCTCGATGCAATTGCCCGCCGTACGGGGGTAACCCGGTCCGGGCGAGATCAGCACGCCGCTCACATCCAGGGCCGCCACATCCTCGGCACCCACCTCGTCGTTGCGCGCGACAGTGACGGTCGCGCCGAGTTCACCGAGGTACTGCACGAGGTTGTAGACAAAGGAGTCGTAGTTGTCGACCACCAGGATGTGAGGGCTCGTCGCCATTCAAGGATTCTATGATGATTGGTCCCAGTAACTAACCTTTCTTGATGGCCGTCATCGACCTGCAGGAATTTCTTCGCCTGATCCAGTCCGACTACAACGTGGTGCCACTGCACGAAACGTTGCAGCTCGACCGAGAGACGCCGGTGTCGCTCTATCAGCGATTCAATGAAGGTCGAGCGATTTTTCTCCTAGAGAGCGCGGCTCTGGGCGACGAGACGGGACGATACTCATTCATTGGCCTCGATCGAAGGTGGCGGGTGACCACCAACGGCACGACGACGGTGGTCCAAGGAGTCGCATCCGGCGACATCGCCGACCAAGGCCCGCTGGAAGTATTACGTGCGTTGCTCGCCCGATATCGAACATTCTTGCCCGCGGATCTGCCAGATTTCTTTGGCGGGGCCGTGGGATTCGTCACCTACGACTACGTGCGCCGGCTGGAGCGACTGCCTCGGGTCGACGTTGACGGCATGTGGCCGGACGTCGACTTCTCGTTTCCCGGTGCCGTGTTGATCTGTGATCACCTGCGTCACTCGACGACCGTGGTCGTCAACGCTGTCGTCGAGTCCGGCGAGAATCCGCACAACGTGTACGAGACGGCGTCGGCGCAGTTGCGCGACATCATCGACGTGCTGATAGCACCGCCGCCAACCACCGACGAGGCAACGGAGCGACTGGTCGCCACGGCGCCCACCGCAATGTCCACGATTGACATTCGCGCGATTGCCGCCGGACTCTCAAATTTCTCGCAGGCCGACTACGAGCAGGTGGTGAGACGGGCCAAGGAGTACATCTACGCGGGCGACATATTTCAGGTGGTGCCGAGCCAGCAATTTCGCCGGCCCACCTCGGTCGATCCGCTCACCCTGTACCGCGTGTTACGCGCACTCAACCCGTCGCCCTACATGTACCTACTCGACACCGGCGCAACTCAAATAGTCGGTGCGTCGCCCGAGATGCTGGTACGCGTCCACGGCCGAGTCGTGAGCACCCGTCCCATAGCGGGCACCCGGCCTCGCGGCAGTACGCCCAAAGACGACGCGAAGTTAGAGGAGGAAATCCTGCACGACGAAAAGGAAATCGCCGAGCACGTGATGCTCGTGGACCTTGGCCGCAACGACGTGGGACGGGTGGCGGCGCCAGGCACCGTGCGCGTCGAGCGACTCGCGCACGTTGAGCGCTTCTCGCACCTCATGCACTTGGTGTCCCAAGTATCGGGCCAATTAGCCGACGGCCTCGACGCGTTTGACGCCTTCAACGCGCTGTTTCCCGCCGGGACGCTGAGTGGCGCGCCCAAGGTGCGCGCGATGGAACTCATCGACGAATTCGAACCGGTGCACCGCGGTCCCTACGGCGGCGCAGTGGGGTACTTTTCGCTGTCCGGTGACGCCGATTTTGCCATCACCATTCGCACCCTGTCACTGCGCGACGGCGTCGCGACCGTGCAGGCGGGAGGCGGGATCGTCGCCGACAGTCAACCCGACGTGGAGTTCAACGAATCCATCAACAAAGCCTCGGCTCCCCTGCTCGCACTCGAGATAGTCGATCCCCACGGCGCCTGAATCACGGGCCACGACCGCCTTGTGCGTACGTGAACGCCATACCCCTTCAAAGGGACCAACGACCCTAGTCGCGCAGCACGACGTCGATAAAACTTGACCGTACGCTTAAATGGAAAAGAACGGGTCGACATGAGCGAAGCACTTCCCCGTAACATTCGGGAGCAACCCTGGCTTATTCAAGGGGGCATGGGCATCGCCATTTCCGGTTGGCCGCTGGCACGCGCAGTGGCGCGCGCCGGGCAGTTAGGCGTCGTGTCGGGCACGGCCATTGACAACGTTTTTGTTCGTCGCTTACAAGATGACGGCGTTGACGAGGACCTGCAACGCATCTTGGATAGTTTTCCCGTGCCGTCAGTGGTGGAGCGCGTGGTGGAACGTTTCGCGCGCGCTAAGCGACTACCCACCGAGCCCTACCGGACCCTGACGATGCTAACGCACCGCAACGTGGAATTTTCTCAGGATGTGCTGGTACTCGCGTCGTTCGTCGAGGTGGCGCTCGCCAAACTGGGACACGACGGCACCGTGGGCATCAACCTGCTCACCAAGGTGCAGATCCCCACCGTCGCGACTCTCTACGGTGCGATGCTGGCGAACGTTGACTACGTGCTCATGGGCGCCGGAGTACCGACGCACGTTCCCGGGTTGCTCGAACAACTGGCGAACGGACTACCGGTCGATCTCGCGCTCGCGACGCTGGGAACGGGCGTCGCCACAACGCCACCGATACTGAGCTTCGATCCCTCGCGCTACCAAGCCACCGACTCACTTCGCCGTCCGAAGTTCATCGCCATCGTCTCGTCGCACGTGTTGGCGACGGCACTCGCCAAACGCAGTAACGGGCCAGTCGATGGGTTCGTAGTCGAGCGTCCGTCGGCCGGAGGGCACAATGCGCCGCCTCGAGGCACGATCACGCTTGACTCGTCAGGCAGTCCCGAATACGGTGCGCGCGACGAAGTTAACTTCGACGTGATGCGTGAACTGAACGTTCCATTCTGGATTGGCGGCGGCGTCACTTCGCCGGACCGGGTGAGCGAGGCGCGAGCACTGGGCGCCACGGGCGTGCAGGTTGGCACGCTCTTTGCCTACTGTCGCGAGTCGGGCATGGAGAGCGGTCTTCGAAAGAAGATCATCGCGGACGCACAGCGCGGTGCGGTAGCGGTAAATACCTCCATGGTCGCCTCGTCAACGGGCTATCCCTTCAAAGTTGCCTTGGTCGCCGGAACGATTTCCGATGAATCACTCTACGAGCAGCGGGAACGCAAGTGCGACTTGGGGTATTTGCGTGACTCGTACGTGCGCGAGAACGGAAGCCTGGGATATCGATGCGCCGCCGAGCCGGTTACCGACTACCTGCGCAAGGGCGGACTGATCGAAGATACCGTTGGCTCCACCTGTCTGTGCAACGGACTCATGGCCACGTGCGGTCTCGCCCAGGTACGCAGTGACGGTCGTGTCGAGTTACCGCTTGTCACCAGCGGGGATTTTGTCAATGAGATCCGTCTCGTGGCCAACGGTCACCCCGGCTACGGCGCACTCGACGTCATTAACTATCTGGCCCCGGGGCTCAATGATGAAACGCCCGTCGTTCACGGTCCCGCGTGTGCTCACGATACGCCATAGTCTTCAGTAAGTTTGCCAGCAGTACTGTCGCACGAAGTGCACAGGAGGAAGAGTGAACGATCGAGTGGTCGTCATCACGGGAGCGAGTGATGGCATCGGCGCCGCGGCGGCCCGGATTCTCAAGGCCCGTGGCGACCGGGTCATCATCGTGGGCCGTTCTGAAGAAAAGACGCAGCGCGTTGCGTCCGAGCTCGACGCGCCGTTCTACCTCGCGGACTTTTCCAATTTGGACGACGTGAGAAAACTCGCGCAGCGACTTCAATCTGACCTACCGCGTATTGATGTGCTGGCCAATAATGCCGGCGGCGTAATGGGCGGGCGACTGCTCACCATTGACGGGTTTGAACTCACCATTCAGGTGAACCACCTGGCACCTTTTCTGCTGACCAGCCTGCTCCTAGACACCCTCATTGCCTCCAGGGCGACGGTCATCGCGACATCCAGTCTGGCCAATCGACGCGCGGGCACGCTCGATCCCAACGATCTCACGCTCGCCCACGACTACAGCGCTCAGGGTGCGTACTGCAAGGCGAAATTGATGAACATTCTCTTCGCCCAAGAACTCAACCGGCGTTATCACGCTCAAGGCCTATCCGCCGCGTCCTATCAACCGGGCGTCGTGCGGACAAATTTCTCCAGCGAGTTTGGCGGCAATGTCGCGGTCCTCTACACGTCATTCTTGAAATACGTATTGCGCTCACCCAACAAGGGGGCCGAAACGTTGGTGTGGTTGGCCACGAACACGCCCGATCACGACTGGCAGCCCGGCGAGTACTACAAGGACAAGAAGATCTGTCGAGCCAATCCTCAGGCCCACGATGCGGCGTTAGCTGCCCGACTCTGGGACGCGTCGCGAGTGGCAGTCGCGATCAACTAGCTGCGAGCTGCCAACGTCGCCAGAGCCTTGGCGACACTCACCAGGTAGGGTGACAACCAATGGCGCGAACCGACATCCGGAGGGTTGTATGGGCGCTAACTATTGCACCGCGGCGCCGGGATTTTCGTCACTTTGATGCTGCGAACCCTACGAAAGGAAGAATGCAATGAACGAAACAACAATGTGGGGTCTCATTCACACCGAGCGCGCGCGACTCAGTGACACGCTCGCTTCACTCACGCCAGAACAGTGGGAGCACTTCACATTGTGCAAGGGCTGGAACGTGCACCTCGTCGCTGGTCACGTACTGGCGGGCGCCGAACAGACCACGGGCGGCTTCGTGACCAGACTGGCGGCCAGTGGATTCCGCTTTAANNTGGCGGCCAGTGGATTCCGTTTTAACGTGATGACGCAAAACGACGTGGCGCGTAACGCGAAGCTATCGCCCGGCGAACTCGTCACGAGACTTCGCGCCACCGTCACCACGACGAACCACCCGCCCGCTCCCATCGCGGCGATGCTGGGTGAAGTCGTCGCTCACGGCGAAGACATCTGTCAACCGCTGGGTATCGACAGCGGCGTGGCCGATGAGGCGTTGATCGCGACGCTGCAAGCCTTCGCCAACACAGGGTTTCCTCTGGGCTCTAAGAAGCGGGTGGCCGGACTCACCATCAGTCCCAACGACTTGGCGTGGTCGCACGGCTCTGGACCCAAGGTCGAGGGCCCGGGAAAGGCACTCGTGCTCGCAATGGTCGGAAGAACGGCGGTGCTCAAGGATCTTTCGGGTGACGGCGTTGGTGAACTGACACGGCGCCTCGGTTAGCCGAACTGACCACGCGTACATCGGGGCGGCGCACGACGACGCCGCCAGTGTCGCAAGAAACTACGGCCCGGTGCCCGCGATGTTGCACGCCCGCAGGTCATGAGGCTCGAGCGCTTGATTGGTTGGATTGGGAGCACTGAAGTCATTGTTGGCACTCACACCTGGCACGCCGACGCCCGAACCTAGTCGAGGATGACGCGCTCTGGTCAGACGTCGTACTGAGTAAAGAGCGGGCGCGACCCTCACCATCGTCTTGGGCCGCCGCGGAATTCTACCGGTACCGATGTGGCGAGTTAATCGTTCGTCAGGCTAGGCGTCGTGCGCTCGTCGCTCAATTTCCCAGAGTGCGCCCAATCCGCTGTGCCCTTCCGTCACTACCTCGCGCTTCACTTCACCGAGGAATTTGAAACCTAGTTTTCGCGGCACCGCGACACTGGCCGCATTGGCCGCATCCATCCTGATGCGAATTTTTCTGATGTTGGGCACGCACGTAAAGCCCGCATCGACGAGTGACCGAGCGGCTGTCGACGCGTAACCCCGTTTCGTGCGGTCCGAACGTACCCAGTAACCAATCTCCAGTGCGTCAGTGTCGATGACGGAGGCTCTTCTCAGACCGGCGCTACCCACGAGTTCGCCTGACGCACATTCAAAGATTGAGTAGCCCCACCTCTGGTCCGCGTCGAACTCGGCTTCATCTTCTTGTAGGAACGTGAGCATCGCCTCACGAGTGGGCATGGTCTGGCACCAAATCATCCAACGATGAAGTTCGGCAAAACTAGCCGACACCGCATCCATGATGTCGTCAACGAAATTAGTCCGCGATCTGCGAAGTTCAATGGCACCGGCGGAAAGTTGATCAGGAAGTAGCGCCACTGCTTCAGTATCGCATTCGTGCGAAAAGTGAAAATGAAGCCACCCCTCACGTGATCGACGACACCCACCTTACGGTGACATTCACCGGCGTCCTTAACCCAGTCGTCGCCACCTACAAGTAAGTGGCGACGACTGGGTTTTCCCTGGGGGGGATCAATTTGGTGGTGCGGTGCAGCTTCTTTGGGGTCAAATATGTCTGTGAGTCGGATTCCTTAAGTAGCACTTCGTCCGGTACGGCGAAGTAACCGCTTATAGGGAGTCGCCGACAAGTTGCCTGGCGACGGTGCGTTACCGTGCGCGGGGGTCGGGGGGAGGTTCGATCCTGCCGGGTGACTCGCCATTGCAGTTCGGATTGAACGAGTTCGTGACATTGGTGCCTGCTTTCTTCTTCCTGGGTCTATCGCTGGGCACACAACGACAGTCGTTTTGCAGTAAAGAACTCCACTGACTTTCGGGAGACACTGCTAGAAGAATGCCCTTGCATGTTTCGTATGCTGAACATTTTTGCTAACCGCAAACAAAGTGTCATCGACAGAATCACAACTTCGCCACAACCATGGCAACAAAGTTCCTTTATCAGCAAAAAGTAGGGTCGCAGGTCAAGAATATTGTCGTAACCTGCGCGCTGTCTCAGTCCGCGACAGATCGAAACACTCGGAAGTGAAGCGTGCAAGCCCTGTTGCGTTCCTCGCCGCGCGCGCCGGATCCAGTCAACTTCGCCCCCGACGGCTCGAGGGTTCTCCGGCACGCAAGAAGGACAGCCCCGTCCGGCTCGATGGAAATATCTGACTTCGATACCTTCAATGAACCGGACGGAACTGTTACTACGGTGTTGCTTTTAGGGGTCTAACTACTTACCAATGGTGACCGACGTGGCGTCCAGGGTGGTCAAATCCGCATCAACCGTGCCCTGGGCCGTGATGAAAGATCCCACCGTGACGTTGGTCAAGGATGCGGGAGCGCCACTCTGGGTATAGGTCGTCGAATCAGTCACATTGATGGTGCGCGCAAATCCTTTGCCACCGCGGATGGTGATGGTGTTACCCGACACCGCAGTCACGGGACCGGACAACTGGGCCAACAGGATGTTGACGCTCAGTGCGGTCGTGGGGGCCAACGAGTTAACGTCGACGTCTGCACTGTCGCCAGCTTCTAAGGCGGCCGCGGTCAACACGGTCGAACCCTCGGTGAAGGTCGTCGTGTTAGTGATCGTGTAGTTCGTGGTCGTGCCGTTCGAACGCTTGAGCGTGAACGAGCTGAGGGTTGCCACGGTGACGAGACCGTGAACGCTCTCGGTGTGGCCGGCGCTGGACTTGATCGTTACCGCAGTCGCGTCCAAGGTCGTCTGGTTGGTGTCAATGGTGCCCACCGCGTAGATGTTCGAACCAACCGTGACATCGGCCAAGCTTGCCGGAGCGCCACCCATGGTGTAGGTCGTGGTGTCACTGACCTGGATCGTGCGGGCGAATCCCTGGGGACCAGTGATGGTGATCAGGTTGCCCGTGACGGAGCTCACTTTTCCCGCGAGCGACGCGTGGACAATGTTGATCTTCAACGCGGTCGTGGGGTTAGCGGAGTTGACTTCAACGTCCACGGTGTCGCCCACTGCCAACGACGGCGCGGTCATGGAAGCGGCGCCCTCGGTGATGATGGTCGATGGGGTGATGGTGAACGTCGTGGTCTTACCGTCATTGCGGTTAAGGGTCAGCGAGTTAAGGGTCAAGGCACCGACCACACCGCGGTAGGTAATCAAGTGTCCAACCTCGCGGATGGCGACTTTCGTGGCGTCCAATGTCGTGAGGTCAGCGTCGATGAGTCCAACGGCAACGATCTGAGAACCCACCGTGACGTCGGTCAGGTTCGCGGGAGCGCCGCCCATGGTGTAGGTCGTGGTGGCACTGACGGAGATGGCCCGGCTGAAACCCTTGTTCGTGGTGATGGTGATCGCGTTACCGCCAACAGCGGTGACTCGGCCCGAAAGGGTGGCGAGTTCAATGCCAATGGCCAGCGCGGTCGTCGGCGCCGAAGAGTTCACGCGAACGTTCACTCGGTCACCCACCACAAGGTTGGCCGCGGTCAACACCGTTGAACCTTGGTGGAACGTGGTCGTCGGGGTAATGGTGAACATCTCGGTCACGCCGTTCAAACGGTCAAGGGTGACCGACGTGCTCGACAGCGCGGTGACGTAGCCGTGGTACAAGATGGCGTGACTGGTTGAGGCAATCTTGATGCTGAGCGCGTCCAGCGAGGTCAAATTAACGTCGATGGTGCCCTCGGCAAAAACGGCCGAACCAACCGTAACGTCAGTCAATGTGGCCGGTGCGCCGCCCTGGGTGTACGTCGTGGCGTCACTCACAATGATCGTGCGCGCGAAGCCCTGCGGCCCGGTAATCGTGATCAGGTTGCCAACGACGGCGGTCACTTTGCCGGTCAGTTCTGCCAACTCGATGTTGATCTTGAGCGCCGTGGTCGGTGCCTTGCGGGCCAAACGGATGTTGATTCGGTCGCCCACGACTAATGAGGTCGCCGTGGTCGAGGCGTGGCCCTCGGTGAAGGTGGTTGTGGGGGTGAGGGTGTACGTGGTGGTCTTGCCATCCCAACGGTTCACCGTCACCGACGTTGCGGTAACGGCGGTTACTAAGCCACCCTCGCCAATACGTGGGAACAGAAACTGTGAATTCCTGGAACCGGAGGCGTCATGGTGCTGAGAGTGAGCGTCGGGCCGACCGGCCGCGGACGCGAGTCCGGCGGCACTGACGATCAGCGCCATCGAAATAGCTGCTGAGCCGACTGCTCGACCGGCCCACTTCATCTTGTTCGAATTCATGGTGATCCTCCCGTTACGTTCGTTCAAGGTGACCTCGAACAAGCCCAAGTATTGCGATTGAGGTTGTGAAAATAATGTGAATGACCGGTGGAACAACTCATTAATCCTGTGAAAAGGGAGAGACTTTTCACCGGTCACACAATCACACGCGCGAGTGATCACACGTGTGATTGTCCGTACCACATAAACCAGTAACGTCACCGGCGTGAGGCCCTTCGATGCGTCAGTCTTGAGTGAACTACTCGATGAGGAACTGGGCAGCGACCCCACTACTTCGCGCCACCTCACCAATCATCTGCCGATGGCGCTGGTCGCCAAATCCCATCTCGGTGCGGACGACGTGGAGCTTCGACGATTTGCGAGAATTTACTCGAGACGCAACGTCCCGCTCGCTCCGGTACAACAAGTGCTCAACCACACTTCGTGGGCTGCCGCAATAGGTCAACGAGGAGCATCGGGCGATCTGCGTGACTACTTTGTGCGCTGCGTCAATGATGACGGCGTTGACGAGACCATGAAATCGCATCTGCCCGCACTGCTGCCCGGCATCAGCGGTGCGGCCTTTCATGGCGCCATCCGACTGGCGTACGCGCTCGAGGTTGAGTCCCCCGCCCGGGTGGCGGCCGGCCTGGGCTACCTTGCCGAAGTTGCAGCGCCGCTGGGTCCGTTGGTTGACACTGGTGTTAAGTCCACCGATCCAATCGAATTGATCACTGAACTTTCCGACACATTTCGATGGTCCGACGACGCCGAAGACGGAAACATTGGAGAACGCATGCACGCGGTGGCCCGGCACGACGAGTTCCAATCCCTCGCGCTTTCACTTGAAATCAACGACGACACGCAACAGAAATTGGCCGACGCGGCGCTCAAGATCTACGCGGCGACGGATGACTTCACGGCGCTGCACGGTGTCACCGGATTTGCCGCTATGTCGGCACTTCGTGCCTGGTGCGACGAGCCCCAACTAATTGACCGATACGCCTTTCAGTCCATAGCGGCGGCCTACCAAACAATTGGGTGTCCCGCGTTGTGGTCCCAGGACCGTCTGGATGAGCTGGTGACGCTCAGTACGGCAACGCACGACGCCGTTGCCCTGGTGGGAGCCACTAGCAATGACGAACACGTGTCGAAGTTGATTTACACGTCGCTGCAATACTGGAAAGAGACCAAGGTACCACTGTATTTTTCCGTCGCCACGCGCCAGGCGGGGCTGCTGGCGCCAGAGACGAACGAATAACTGTCGTAGCACCTCACGTTTCGCCGTTGTCTGGGTCGCCCCGACGAAGAGTTCTGAGCGACAAAGTGCGCGCAATACAACAACGGCTCGCTTTCGCGAGCCGTTGTTGGTACTTCTTCTGAGCAGGGGGTGAAATCACTCAGAAGGATTGGTACTTTGGGTTCAGCTGACCGAGGAAGTCCTCGACAAAACCGAGACCCTTTCCTTACTTGGATCAAACGAACTGTTGGTGGGGCTAACGACTCCACGAGTGGCGACCTTGGGTGCGGGACCGGACCCGTTATTGAGGTCGCTTCCTTCAGTCTTCGCCGCGTGACGCTGGCGATATCCCGAGATCAAACCATCAACACCAATCCAGCTGGACGTCCTCCACATCGCGAGAATCACGATCGCGAAGAGTGCGTAGAAGGCACAGACACTCGCCGTTCCTGACATCACGTAGGTGAAGAGCAACAGCAGGCTGCCCAGGCAGGCCAGTGGGGTGAGGAATCCAAGTGCCAAGGCAACACCGATGGCAAATTCCGCCACGGCCACCAGGATGGCAATCCACCCCGCGTTAGGTACAACGAAGCTGTGCAGGAACGTGGCCCACCAGCTGTACGCCGCGGCGCCGTGACCGGCGAACCCGGCGACGCCGGCGCCTCCATTGTGCAGGAACGCCGGGTTTTCGGCGCCCCAAATCTTGGCAATACCAGCTTGCAACCACATCACGCCGAGCCAAATACGCATCGCGTTCCATACGAGTGCCCCACTCTTGGAGCGCTGCAGCCAATAAAGACTGCGCGGGGTACGAACATTTGAAGGATTACCAATTAGCTTTTCAAGGCTTTCCATGAGACTTCCTACTTTCCTGTCTTGTGTACTTCCATCCTGTAGTCATTTTGCACAGAAAGGAACAAGATCAGTAGGGTACAAAGTCTCAATCTGGTTCGCGGAGAATCGTCGCAAGCGCAAGACCTATTAGACGGTGAGAGTCGATTCGAAACGTACTGCCATTCACGTCATCNNCAAGAAATCAATTGACAAAGATTGATCCCTGTTCACTCGCCTCCCACGGGAGAAGCGGCCAATCAAATACCACAGCGGGTTTGGCCACGGCAATCTCCACCGGCCCGTCGTAATTAAGAACCAGGCGCGTGACTGCGCGTTGGCGACGTACGACCGATTCCTTGCGAGACCCGCGCGCCTCATGTGCGTTCCGAATCATCGATCAATTGGGCTGTCGCATTGTCGGACTCAACCAATGCGTCCGATTCTTGATGGGCGAACATATCGGATCCGCTTCATTCGGCAACGTCCATCTCACCTTCACCGTCGAGAGGGACCGAAGGGGGGATTATGCAGCCCCCATCGACGGTGAGCGTGAGATGGACGCGCCGGAACCAACTACTCCTTGAAGGCATCCTTAACTTTCTCGCCGGCTTGCGAAAGGTTGCCCATCATTTGGTCCTCCTTTCCGTGTGCTTTCAATTTGTTGTTGCCAACGGCCCTACCGGTCGCGACCTTTAATTTGCCCTTGAATATTTGGGCCAGATTCATGAACTTTGCTTTCTTGGTCATCGCGCAACCAGAAAAATTATCACGACGATGACGATCAAGAGAAGCGCTCCGCCTCCGATGTACATGGTTANNCCACCAACAGGATTGCGCGAGACACCAAAGATGATCGCCGACACGACAAAACCAATCGCACCGACAATCATGAGGATGAGCCCCACCGTCGACAGACGAAAACCGGTACCTTGATACGTAACGGCCCAATACATGATTGCGCCCGCCGTTGCTGCGATGGCGCTTAAGACCATTCCGGGGAGACCCACGTCACACCTCTTCCACTGAACCCTGACTAAGTGTCAGGTGAGAAGGATGCGGGGTCTTGACGTCCTGAATCGAATCGTAACACCTCAATCAACCGTCCATTCAGCACACCATGGGATCTCTTACTTGAGGTGACCGCAAAACGGGCCGATTAGTCCTTTTGGGCCAATCGGGCCACGGTCCGCCCGTAATCGCTGGTGGCAAGCTGAGTGGTCGGTGAACGCAGTGTGAGTAGAACTTGAACACCGTGATCAATCGTGAGCTGTGGCCCGCGCTTCCTAGCTCACATATTCGCGTCGAGCGACGTCCGTGCTTTCGTCACCTTGGCTCCGCTGGTGACGCAGAGGCAACGTCGGGTTTTGCGCCGAGGCGATCGACCGCGGCGTCTACCTCGGCGCCCATCAAAATGGCGAGACCCGTCAGATAGAGCCAGAAGATCAGGATGGCCACGCCGGCGAATGCTCCGTACGTCTTGCCGTACGAACCGAAGCTGGTGGTGTAAAAGGAGAACCCCAGCGAGACGAGGGCCCACAGCGCGGTGGCGAGCAGTGCTCCCGGACTGGCCCACCGCCACCTCGGTCGTTTTCTGTTGGGCGCCACGAAATAGAGCAGCGAGAACAAGAAGTTCATCAGCATGAGTGCGATAACCCAACGCAGTAGTGTCCAGACCGCGCTGAAGGCCGGACCACCCATCGGCGACGAATCCTTGATGAGACTGCCCAACTGGGGACCAAAAATGACGAGCGCCGACGCGGCACCGCCAAACACCGCCGCTCCGACGAGCAGCGGCAATGCCACCATGCGTTTTTGCAAGAACGATCGATCGGCTGGCAAGCCGTAGGCCATATCAAGGCCCTCCTCGACAATAACCATCCCCGACGTCGCGCTCCACAGTCCCACGACGCTCGCGATCACCGTCGCGGACAGGTCAGCGCCAGGGTGTTTCGTGGCGTGCGTGAGCGCCACCGTGAAGACCTGGGCCGCTCCCGACGGCAGGGACTTGCTGACCCCGTGTATGAGGTTGATCACCACATTGCTCGGAACGGTCACGAGCGCGGCGATCCCCAAGAGGGCGATGATTATTGGAAATATCGCGAGGAACCAACGAAAGGCAAAAGCGCCCGCCGCGATGTTGACTCGATCAACCTTGAGATTGTCGAACGTCGAACGCAGTACAACCCGAATTCGTGCCGCGCGGGTCTGGTCGTGGTGCGCCACGTTGATGGCGGCCTCTTCATCCACCGCGCCTACCCACCGATCCGTCGCACCAACGAATTTGGAGAAGGTTCCTCTTGGGAGTCGTACTCTCGAACGGTGACCCTCTTGTTGCCTTTACCGATGTCATTGCTAGTGGTTCATCCTCGCGTGACGAGGGGCAACGTGCGTGACGGCCAACCGCGGACTATCGAGCTGCAAGAAATGGAGCCACTCCACGTAGTCGTGGGTCAGGTTACTAACGACGAGTGGCCCACGGTCCACGCATCAAGAAGATAGTCAACGAATCGTTGCTCCAACATTAGAACTGCGGCGGCTCCAAAGAGCACGTCGGGTCCTAACTCCGGTTCCGCACTGAGCAGGCCTACCACCATCCGGTCTCGGGCAATGACAGCGTGTAACGCATCGACGTCGACGTGCACGTCATAGAAGCGCCGTCCCTCTGGACCAATGTCAAACCGAGCGAGTGCGCGACTGTAACGGCCCATTGGTTCTACCGATGTCATCTCAAAAACCGCGAGGTGACCCACCAGCGCTGCGCGCCAGCGTCGATGGAGACCAAACATTGAGACCAAATTGACCGTCGCGAGAGTGACACCGGGCAGCACGTCCACGTACGATCCGTAGCTAGGGTCAAGATCAAGTGCGGCCATGGTGTCGGCAAAAAGTTCGGAATGCATGTGCGTGAGATCGCCCGATCCGTATTCGTCGTACTGGATCTCCACCATGGCGGCCTTCGCTTCGCCCGTCAACCTTGGAATGCCAAACGTGTGAGGGTCCGCTTCTTTTAGTTGGTATGCGGAGCGGTGAATGCAGAATTCACGAAGCTGTTCCAATGTTCCGGACTCACTGAGATAGGTCGACAGGGAAGGGCCGGACGAGCCGCGAATTAATTCATCCAGCGCCGTGCTCACTTCGTACGAGAACCGAGGAATGGCATGACCAATTTCTTCGCGCAGTTGATTGACGAACGCACTTTCCAACTCTGCACGAAAGCGTAGGAGTTCTGGGTCCCACTCCCACTCGACGTCGCCCGCTCCACGATAGTGAAGTTCGTAGCAAAGATACAGCGCTAATCCGAAGTCATCGTCGCTCAGCGGATCGATGTCGCCTATTGGAGGCGTCTCGCCCAGTGAGCCAGGCGAACGTCGCAATGCCGAAATCACCGTGTCGCTCAACGGACCACGAGGCCTTGGAAAAGACGGAGTCGATGTCTTTGTAAAGCGACGAGTCGTCGTCTGCTCAAATCGCTCGTACGATGTTGTCTCATAAATGAGAGGTCGTACTAGTTCTGCGAGCAGTGGGTCTGGCGCAAAGTCCTGCTTTGTCATATTCGTACCAATCCTTTCTTCGAAATATCGCGATATGCCAATGAAGGGGAGTTGGCGAATTTCCCCGTGACGCGCTCGCTGGGCTGTAGCGAGACAAGGGGTACGGAGTCAGCTTGTATTTCCCATGAGTTGACGTCGTAACCCGTCGGGGCCCGGCTCCTGGATGAAAACAGTTGCAAATGCTGCTCTTTCACCACTTCGCCGCCCCTGGAGGTTCGCGGCGACCAACAGCCCCTGTCGTTGCGACTTGAGACACACGTGTGTGAATAAAAGTGCACCGCGACCTTGTCGCGCCAGGCTGCTCTCGAATTAGTCCACGAACTCTTCACGGGCCTTCTCACCGATTTCCTTAACCTTGTCCATCATTTCATCACCCTTGTTTTCAATCGCGTGACTTCCAGTGTCCACCGCTCTGGCCGCCGCGGCCTTAACTTTTCTCTTCGTGACCTCGACGGACCTCTTCGTTTTTTTCTTTGCTCGATCGGCGGTAGTCACGGCTTCGCTCGTCGCTCTACGCTTGGCTTTTTCGGCAGTGTCTTTCGCTCGACGCTTCGCCTCATCGGTAGTTTTCTTCGCCTTGCGATTCGCATTATCCATCACAGCCTCTGCCTGACTCTCCGCCTTGCGCTTGGCCTTTCGCACGACGTCCTTGGCCCTGCGCTCTGCCTTCTCCGCAATTTTTCTTGCTCGGCTTTCCGCCTTTTCGACCGATCGCTTGGTCTTGTTCTTTGCCATCGTTACTTTCTCCTCCTACTTTTAAGTGAGGCTCGCCCTGATACGCACTTCGAGTTTGAACGAAATGCATTTTCCTCTTGACGTTTTCTGTAACTCTTCAGCTCTTTTTTGAGTGTAATGTCGACCCGCCGCACCGTCAATCGAGTTTCGAGCGAAGTCGCCGTGAATTCTTCCTGTGGCGACACGTGAAAATGTTCACTTCGGCTACGTCTTCGATTGACGAGAGCGACAACCGCGAAAATAGCAAAAGCGTCTTTACGAAATTTTTATTTTTGAATTGACGTGCGCGGTACTCAAACTTTCAACATAAGTGCGCCTCTTGCTGCTTCAGGATTTGAGTCCGCGAACACAGCCCACTAAGTTCGGTCAGTAGACAGCGAACGTCGCTGGCGAAAAAGTGGTTGCTGAATCGGGAGGCACCGTGGTTGTTTTTGGTTTGGTACTTATGATCATTGGATTCGTGCTCGGCATCCC
>PMAL01000117.1 GCA_003152555.1 Acidimicrobiaceae bacterium
GTCGAGGCCGGCCTCGTCGCCGATGCTCCCGAGCGCGGCGACGGCAGCCTCGCGGCACCTCGCGTCAGCGTGCGCACCAGCGACGCCCGAGAGCGCGCCCGTCGCCGTGCGTGCCTTCACCTCGCCAAGCGCGTCGGCCGCGGCGACGACGACGAGCTCGTCGACGTCGTCCAGCCTCGCGGTCAGCGCGTCGATGACCCGGACGCTGCGCCGCGGGTAGCGAGCCTCCAGCTGGCAGGCCCGGCGGCGCACGATGGGTGCGTCGTCGCCGATCCCCTGCAGGCGCAGGGCGACGGTCCGCGTGCCGAGGCGTTCTGCCGCGCCGAGCGCGCGCGCGCGGACCATCGGATCGGGGTGCGAGAGCCCCGCGTGCACCGCGGTGGGGTCCGGCGGCGCGAAGCCGGCAAGCACGACGCCCCGGGCGTCGCTCGCTACGGTGTCGGCATCGTCCCGCACGCCACCAGTGAACCACCGCGCCGCGGCCGCGCCCGCATCGCGGTCCTGGTCATCATCATCGTGATCATCGGGGTGATCATCTGGTCGAACAAGCACCTGACCAACGAATACGCGCTCACCCCAGGCGTGGCCCAGCCGGTCGGGCCGCTCATCACCATCTCGGGCCATCCTCACAGCGCGACGCGACGGTCGATCCTGCTCACCGACGTCTACCTCACGCAGCTCACGTCGTGGCAGCTGTTCATCGACACCTACATCGATCCGCCCGCGCACGAAGAGATGGTGAGCGGCAGCCAGCTTGTCGGGCCCGACGTGCCGACGGCCGAGCTCTACAACCAGGGGTACCTCCAGATGTACGACTCGCAGAACGACGCCAAGGCCGCGGCCATGCGTGCGCTGGACCTCGCCGTCACGGACCGCAGCGTCGGCGTCACGGTCGTGTTGGTCCCGGTCAACGCGCCCGCGTTCCACGTCGTGTCGGTCGCTGACCGGATCGTCTGGGCGCGTGGCCACGCGGTCTCGAGCAGGTGCGGGCTCATCGACGCGCTCGCAGGGGCCGTGCCGGGGCAACCCGTCGCGCTCAGGGTCGAGCGCGCGCACTTCGCCTCAGACGGCGCGATCACGGGCTACTCGCGACCCAAGCCGGTCGAGTCACCGACCTCTGCGGTGCCAATCGCCGACCAGGGCCAGACGGGCTGCGCCGGACACCCAAGCGAGTCCGTCTTTCTCGGGATCGAGCTCGAGAACGCCTTCCAGTGGCACTTCCCGGTCGGGGTGTCGATCAACACCGCGGACATCGGCGGTCCCTCTGCGGGGCTCGCGATGACCCTCGGCATCATCGACGCGCTGTCGCGGACCCCGATCACCGGCGACCTCAAGATCGCCGCGACCGGCACCATCGACCCCCTCGGCAACGTCGGGGAGATCGGGGGTGCCGCAGAAAAGACGATCGCCGTCGAGAACGCGGGCGCGACGGTGTTCTTGGTGCCGACCTCGAATCTCGCCGATGCGAAATCCACCGCCTCTCCTGGGCTCACGGTGATCGGGGTGAACACCCTCGATCAAGCGCTGGCCGTGATCTATCGCCTCGGCGGCACGAAGCCAGTGCTGATCTGATCCGACGAGCAATCGGTCGGCGAGGGCGTGACGTCGTAGGCTCGCAGCCACATGGAAGACAGGACCACCATCTCGTCTTCGCGGATCNNCGAGCAGGTGGCGCGCGAGCTCGCCGGCGCGGAGCGCCGGATCGCCGAGCTCCGCGAGCACGTGGCGGACGCAGAGCGGCGCGCCCGACATCCCGTGATCGACGAGGCCACGCTCGCGAGCGCGCTCGGCACGCAGAGCGCGGCGATCCTCCGCAGTGCCCACGAAGAGGCCCAGCGCGTCGTCACCGCAGCCCAGGTCCGCAGCAGCGAGCTGCTCGGTGAGGCCCAGGACCGTGCTGCGGCCGTCATCGTCGAGGCACAGTCGCACGCGTCGTCCACCGTCTCTGACGCCGAGCACGCCGCCGCCTCGATCGAGACGGACGCGCGAGGCGCCGCCGAGCGGCTCGTCGACACCGCGAAGACGAACAGCGACGCGTTGGTCGACCGCGCGCGCGAGCAGGGCCGCACCATCGTCGACGAGGCGCAAGAGACGCGACGAAAGGTGCTCGCGGATCTGCTCGTGCGCCGCAAGGCACTGCACATCCAGGTCGAGCAACTTCGCGCCGCCCGCGACTCGCTCGTCTCGTCGGTGCAGGGCCTGCGCACGACCGTGGACGCCGCGCTCGCGGACCTCGAGGGGTCCGACGACCGCGCGCGCAAGGCCGCGATCGAGCTGCTCAAGTCGCCTCCCGCGCCGCCGTCTGTCGGTGCGGAGGGCTTCGAGCAGCCGTCGCCCGAGCACCCGTCGGGTTCGACGACCGCAGAGGTGGCGGTGGAGGATCCCGACGCCGTCGAAGAGATCTTCGCCAAGCTGCGCAAAGCCTCCCTCGAGGAGCGCGGGGCCGAGGAGGTCCGGACGTCCGCCCGGGCCACCGTCCGGCCCGACACCCCTGTCGGGGCCATCCTGCAGCGTCGCGACGAGATGGCAGGGGGCCCCAGAGAGGGGCTGGTCCGGAAGGTCAAGCGCGCCCTCCAGGACGACCAGAACGCCGCCCTCGAGCGGGTGCGGGGCATCGAGGGCGCAGGCGTGGCGGACCGGCTGGAAAAGGAGCGCGACCAGCGTGACCGCTACGCCCTCGCGTCGGTCGAGCCGCTCCGCGAGGCCGCCAACGCGGGCCGTTCCTTCGCGGCGAGCGAGGGCGGGGTGGTCGGCCCTGAGGTCGACGACGGCGTGCTTGCCGGACTCGCCGAGGACCTCGCGGCCACCCTCGTCACGGCGCTGCGCAAGCGCATGACGAACGACAGCGGCAAGGACGGCACCGATCGGGTGACCGCGGCCTACCGCGACTGGCGCGGCGCGCGCACGGAGCGCCTCTGCGCGGACCTGGCGCTCCGGGCGTTCCACGAGGGCGTCGCTGCGGCCGCGGTGGGGCGGGCCACGCGCTTCGTCGTGGCCCCCGCAGAGCCCCCCTGCGAGCAGTGCACCTCGGTAGGGGCATCGCACGGCATGGGCGTGCCCACGAGGCTCCCGCCGCTGCACGCGGGCTGCCGCTGCACCGTGCTTCCCGCCTAGAGCACCGAGTCGAGAACCCGGCACCGTAGGCTCGGGCGGTGCGAAGCTCCGCTGACATCGCCCCGAGGAATCGATCACGTCGCCGGATCGTGATCGTCGTGGTGCTCGCGGTCCTCGTGATCCTCGTGTTCTCACTGAGGACGATCGCCTCGATCTATACGGACTCGCTGTGGTACTCGTCGATCTCGTCCGTCTCGACGAACGAGCACCAGGTGTTCAGCACGATGCTCGAGACAAAGGTCGGCTTGTTCCTGACCTTCGGGCTCCTCTTCTTCCTCGCGATGTGGGGCAACCTGCTCTTGTGCAACCGGCTCGGACCCTCAGAGCTGTTCTTGGACGCCCCCGAGGACGAGCTCGTCCGCCGCTTCCAGGGAGCGGTCCGGCCCTACGCGGGGCGCCTCTACGCGCTGCTTGCGTTCGTGTTCGCCCTGATCGCCGCTTCGAGCGCGATCGGCCAGTGGCAGAACTTCCTGCTGTTCACCCACTCGAAGAACTTTGGCATGCGAGACCCGCTCTTCCACAATGACTACAGCCTGTATATCTTCAGGCTGCCGTTCATCACGTTCGCAGTGGATTGGTTCCTCGCTTCGCTGTTCGCGATCATCTTGGTGTCGGTCGTCTTCCACTACCTGAACGGCGGCATCCGGGCGGCACGGGTCTCGCCGAGGGTCAGCCCCGCGGTCAAGGTGCACCTCTCGGTGCTCATTGCACTACTCGCGATAGCCAAGGCCGCGGGGTACTTGGTCGCGCGCTGGCACATGGTCACCTCGATGACGAACGGCGTCTTCGAGGGCGCGGGCTACACCGACGTGCACGCGCGCATGCCGGCGATGACCATCCTTTTCTATCTCTCACTCGCGGCGGCAGTCATACTGCTCGTGAACGTGCGCTCGCGCGGCTGGTCGTTGCCAGCCGTGGCGGTTGGTCTGTGGGTGTTTGTCGCCTTGGTCATTGGCGTGCTCTACCCGACACTGCTCCAAGCCCTCAAGGTCAGCCCGGCGCAGATCTCTCTTGAGGCGCCCTACATCGCGCGCAACATCACGGCCACCAGACAGGCCTTTGCTCTGGACAAGGTCGTGCAGCACAACTTCGTCGGCGCCCAGACGATTTCCTCGGCCGACGTGAAGGCCGACAAGGGCACTCTGGCCAACATTCGCCTCTGGGACCCCTCGCCGCAGATCGCGCTCGAAACCACTCTTCGTCGCCAGTCAATCCGCTCGTATTACACTTTTACGACGTTGGCGGTCGACCGATACAAGATCAAAGGGAAAATTACGCCGGTGCTGATTGGCTCGCGCCAACTGAACAGCGCCAGCCTGCCGTCGCCGAGCTGGGTCAACATTCACTTGCAGTACACCCACGGCATTGGCGTCGCGGCGATCGCCGCCAATACGGCCGTGGCCGGCACCGGCAACCCGGTCTATGACGTCTCGGATGTGCCGCCGCTCTCGACCAATGGCATGCCGCAGCTCAAGTATCCCGATATCTATTTTGGTATCAACCAATCGGGCTGGGTCGTTGCCAACACCAAGCAGGCTGAGCTCGACTACCAGGTTGATTCGGGTGCCAATGCCGGTCAGCCAGTCGAGTCGCACTACAAGAGCACCGGCGGCGTCGCCGTCGGCGGCATCTTCAGTCGCGCGGCGTTAGCGCTGCGACTCGGCAACTTCAACTTCTTGATCTCCAGTCAGATCACGCCCAAGAGCCGCGTGCTCTTCGTGCGTGACGTTCAGCAGATGGCAGAGAAGGCGGCGCCCTTCCTCACGTTTAACTCTCAGCCCTACCCGGTCATTGCGAACGGATCCGTGCAGTACGTGCTCGATGGATTTACGACGACCAGTCAGTATCCCTACAGCGAGAACGCGGGCAATCTGAACGTCGATGAGGGCGGACTGCCGGCCAACTTCAACTACGTGCGCAACTCGGTAAAAGTGGTCATCAACGCCTACACCGGATCAATGAAGTTCTACGACGTTGACCCGAGTGACCCAATCTTGCAGGTGTACCGCGCGGCCTTCCCCAAGATGTTCCTGCCCTTAAGCGCCATGCCCAAGGCCATCCGCACCCACCTTCGCTACCCGTCGGACCTTTTGAGCGTCCAGGCCGCGACCTACGGCGCCTATCACATCACGTCGTCGAACTCGTTCTACTCGGCGTCGGACAAGTGGGAGATCTCGCCCTCAACCGGCGCCGGTACGCCGAGCCAGGCGCTCGCCGAGAACGTGCGCACCGACAACGCTGGCAACGTGGTTTCAACCCAGTTGGCACCCATGAGTCCGGTCTTCCAAGTTGGCGCCTTGCCCGAAACGAAGAAGCAGCAGTTGCTCGAAACTATTTCCTACGTGCCGTCGGGCAACTCGGGCACGGTCCAGGGACTCACCGCCTTCATTGAGGCCACGAGTAATCCGAACAACTACGGAAAATTGAACCTGTACGTGACCCCACGTGGCACGTCGGTCACTGGTCCCGCGCAGGCCGACTCGGAAATGGAACAGAACTCTACGGTCAGTTCAACCATCTCGCTGCTCGACCAGCACGGTTCTGAGGTGTTGTTGGGCAACAACTTGATGGTGCCGCTCGACCAGAGCGTGCTCTACATTCGCCCGCTGTACATCACCAGCACGACCAACTCGTTGCCGCAACTTAAATACGTCATCGCCGTCTTTAACCAGGACGTGGATATCTCGCCGACGCTCGCGGGCGCGCTGACGAGTGTGCTAGGCGCCAACGTCAGCGTCGGACCACCGGGCAGCTCTACGGGTGGCACCACGCCACCGAGCGGCGGCACCACTCCCAGCGGCAAGACGGCCCAGGACTATCTGAAGCAGGCGGCCGCGGACTACACCGCGGCACAGACAGCGCTCACTAATGGCGATCTCGGAACGTATCAGGACGACGTGAAGGCAATGGACCAGCAGTTGCAACTGGCCCAGAATGCGCTTAAGTCAAAGTAGTTTTTCGATCTTTAGTACAAAGTTAGCTCGCGTTTAACCGCCCATCGCCCTGAGCGCAATTCAGTTAAATAGCGATGAATGTCCAATCTGCGCCCAATCTGCGAACTCTCACTGAGTTTTCTAAAACTCGAGAGTTATCTTTCAATTGAGGACGTCCGGACCCAGTTTCCTTCTGACCTGACAGTGGTTCAGGAATTAAAGCGGAAAGTTGGAATTCAAATGGAAAACCTTACCCACCAACCCGTCAGTACCCGAACGATTCGTTCACCCTGGTCAAGATTCCTGGCCCTGGGCGCAACGTCAGCAATGCTGATCGCGGGAGTCACGCTCTTGGGCGCNNCCATCTGCGGGTAGCGATCGCGGCAGCTACACACCGAGCGCCAGCGCGACGTCGAACGATGCGGTCGCGATCACGCTCGATAAGGATTCATCGGGTTGCTCGCTCGCTTCGGGAAAGGTCACCTTCACCGGCGCTGGCACCTGTCTCGTGGACTTTAATGACCCGGGCAACACGACCTATGCTGCCGCCGCCCAGGTGCAACAGAGCATCAAGGTCTATGCGGCTAACACCATCACCACGAGCGCGGCACCCGCCGCGGGCGGCGCTGGTGGATCTTATGCCCCGGGCGCTTCGGCCACGTCGGGCGATACGGTTGTGCGCACGCTCTCGAGTGCCTCAACGGGCTGCTCACTGTCGGGTGACACGGTGACCTTTACGGGCCTCGGCACCTGCAAGGTCGACTTCAATGATCCAGGTAACGGCGCATTCGCGGCCGCCACGGAGGTTCATCAGAGCGTCCCGGTTCACTCGGGTAATTACATCGACGCGTCGACTCCGCCCGCCGCGGGGGTCATCAACGCCACGTATAGGCCCACAGCGAAGGCAACCTCAGGCGACACGGTGGTCATTAATCTCTCCAGCGCGTCTACGGGATGCACGATTGACAAGGGCAAGGTCACCTTCACGGCTAACGGATACTGCAAGATTGATTTCAATGACCCCGGCAACGGCGCGTTCGCTGCAGCCAAAGAGGTTCAGCAGACCATCATGGTTGGCAACGGTGGACAACTAAGCCAAGCAACCCTCTACCTGTTCACTACGGGTGGTAGCTACGGACGCAACATGACGCTGCAATCATCCGGGGGATCGGGTACCGGCGCCGTGAGTTTCACGGTGACGACCATCGGCACCGCTGGATGTTCCATTAGCGGTACGACACTCAGTGCCACTCGGGTAGGCACGTGCACGGTCACGGTCACTAAGGCTGGCGACAGCACGTACAAGGCGGCGACGTCTGCGGCCACGACCGTCACCATTGCTGCGCACTACCCCAAGAAGCCCAAGGCTGTGCGCGTGGGTTCTGCGGTACTGACCGGTCGCACTGTCATGACCACCATCATCGGATCAGGTTTCTATGGTCACCCACGAGTGATGAGTAACTCGTTTGGTACCAAGGTGGACGTGACGCGAGACAGCGGTCGCGTGCTCTTAATCCGCGTCACGGTTAAAGCCGGTACGCGCCGTGGGGTGCACACCTTTACTGTCGTGTTCGCACACGGAGAGCGCACCAAGGTGAGGTACAACCAGCGCTAACAACTTCTACATTCCGCCTCCCACACATAGTGCCCTTGTTGTGTGGGAGGCGGAATGCTCCGCTCTCACGTGACAGCGAACTCGATGCGATCAACGTTTGGGCATCAATGCGGCCTTGAAGGCTGTTGTCGTTTTCTACTAAGATGGTCAACGCATCGCGGGGTGGAGCAGTCTGGTAGCTCGTCGGGCTCATAACCCGAAGGTCGCAAGTTCAAATCTTGCCCCCGCCACCAGGAAGAACACCCCCTCCCTTTCGGGAGGGGGTGTCGTTTTTAACACCTAATTTACACATGGCGGTACGGCGAGCGGTGGGCGAGGTAACTTAAGGCAATGGGTCCGAAGCCGTATAAACGTAAGGAAGCTGTGGGCCGAAAGCCCGCCGTCTGGACGGTCCGCGTCGAACTACCTCGAGTCAATGGCAAGCGAGAGTGGCAGGCTGAAACGGTTTATGGGGACGAGCGTAAGGCGAAATCGCGGCAAAAAGACATGATGACAGAGGTTCAGAAGTTGTCCGAGCCAGTCCGATCGTCCCGTGGCAAGGGCCTCACCGTCGCTCAACTCTTTGAGCTTTGGCTGGAGGCGCCGAAGTCCAACGGCCAACCCCGCGCCGAGAGTTCTCGTTACCAGGAACGGCGACGCTTTGAGCGTCATGTGGCGCCCACGTTAGGACCTCGGAAAGCCTCTTCAGTCACTAAACAGGAGTTGCGAGACCTCTACACTTCTCTTGGCCGAGGGAGCGTGAAGCCGCCCAGGGCTCCACTGTCGCCCGAGTCGGTCCACAAAATCCATGAGCTTGTCCGCTCCATTTACGCCGAGGGATTGGAACAGGAGCTGGTGAGCCAGAATCCGGCACTCACCATTCGACGTACGAAGCCACCTACGCCCGCGCCCAAGGCCCCATCCGTGCGCAGTGTGCAAACTCTGATGTTGCATCTCGAACAGACTGACTACGACCTTTACTGTGCCGTCTACCTGGCGTCGTCCGTAGGCGCAAGGAGATCAGAAATTCTGGCGCTTAAATGGGGTGACCTTACCAAGAGCGTTGGTGCTATTGACCTCACGAGTGGCTTGATTCGAGTGCCCGGCGTGGACGAGCCTGTAGTTACCGACACCAAAACAGGTGAGGGAGCGCAAAAAATTCCGCTCGAACGCCACCTGATGCGTGCACTTAAGGTAATGAACGATCGTCGTCTCGATGCAGCAAAGGATGCGATTGTCTGTCACAACGACCGACTCATGTTCCCTGCGAATCTTGAGGGAACCATTCCATGGCACCCAGATGTTTATACAAAGCGACTGAAGGACGCACAGCTGGACGCCATTGGACTGAGAGAAGCAATCACGTGGAAGGACCTTCGCGCGTTTGCGGCAACCGAACTTGCTCGGCATGGAGAAGGAGTCCACGTGGCCCAAGCGGTCTTACGTCATAAGAGTTTGATCACCACATTGAAATTTTACGCAAGCGTCAGAACTTCTGATTTACAGAAGGCAACGAAAAATCACGGAAAGCGGTTGATTGACTACGGCGCAGCAGCTGACGACGAGCCACCGTGGTGGGAAGATGAAAAGGATGATAGCCAGTCGATCTCTTGAGCAACGTAGGGCGATGGGCGACCTCTCCTGCGGGCAGGGTTCAACAACTTCCGCGCTCTTGTTGGGGAGAGTTATCCCGTGCCACGCCGACGGCAATTGGAGGGCGCTGTGCTGACCGTTGTTCTCATCATCGTGATCCTGGGGACCGCCATCTGGGTGGACCGAGACGCACGCAAGTTGGTCGCAGCCGGCGCCACCAAGAAGCAGCTCGGTGGCAATTCGCCACTCATGTGGGGCATCGGCACCATACTGGTCTGGATCATCGTGTTCCCGTGGTACCTATCAAAGCGCGCGAAGGTCCAACGTGACCTGGGGATCATTCAGACGCCGCGACCGGTAATCTCGTTGGCGCCCTCGGCTTCACCGCCCGGACCATTACCTGTTAGTGGCTGGTACGTCGATCCAACCAACGCTCTTCAGCAGCGCTTCTGGGACGGTGGTGCCTGGACGGATCAGGTTCGAGTATCACCGCCGGCAACCTGAGGCCTCTACTGGAATAGACCCGCCGCAGCCCTCGAGGCTTAGGGAGCGTGCCGACTCAATCCACTCCTTTCCAGTCACAGCCGTGGTGTAGAAATGGGCCCATGAATGAGAGGTCGAAGCGAGCAGTCCTCCCCGTCTTGCTGTT
>PMAL01000186.1 GCA_003152555.1 Acidimicrobiaceae bacterium
TTCTGATCGCCAATACGACCTCATCAGTCCATTCTCCCTTGACGTATTCATTCTCGACGAAGTGCGCCTCGAGATGCAGTCCCGCCTTTTCGAGCGATCGAATAGAAGGCTTGTTGCGTCCGTCGCATCGACCGATGATTCGATGCAACGAAAACTGCGTGAAGCCAATGTCGAGAAGTTCACGGTACACCTCGACGGCCAGACCTTGGCCGTGAAAGTCAGGGTGGAGGGACCCTCCGATTTCGCCTTGGAAATGCTCGTTACGAAGCCACCGGAGCATGAAATCTCCGATGACGCGGCCGGAGGACGAGTGCACCACGGCCACCGGCAGCACGTTGTCGTCGATGATCTCTTGGGGGCGTTGCATATTGCGTTGTATCGCCTCCTGGGTCGCCTCTCGGTCGCGAGGTCCCCAGTAGAGGAAACGAGTGACGTCTTCGCGCGCGTAGAGCAAGGAGAGATCATCGACGTCTTCATCGCGAAATGGTCGAAGTGTCAACCGAGCGGTGTGGCGAGCGACGTGCAGTTGTGCCATAGGAAAGTTTTAGCTCGCAGCGCATCGCCCGCGGTGGCATGGAGCGTGGCTCGTCATTCCTAAGATTACGATTTAACTGGTGCCGATACCGCGTCAGCCAAGGATTCAAAAGAATCCGCAAAAGTTGAAGGGTCGGCTACGAAAGGAACGGGAGTGAACATGACGACGCCGCTTCGCTGGGGGATTATCGGAACGGGGGGTATAGCGCACAAGTTCGCGCGTGATCTTGAATATGTTGATGCGCTCGTCGAAGCTGTGGGGTCACGTTCTCAGGAATCTGCCGATGCGTTTGGCGATGAGTTCGGTGTGGCTAAACGCTACGGTTCGTACCAGTCGGTCGTCGAGGACCCTGCAGTGGACGTTGTCTACGTTGCCACGCCACACCCGATGCACCACGGCAACGCGTTGCTCGCCTTGGAACACGACAAGCCGGTACTCGTCGAGAAGCCCTTCACGATGACCGCAGACCAAGCGCGTGAATTGGTGGCGGTAGCTCGCGCGAAGGGACTCTTCCTCATGGAAGCAATGTGGACCCGTTTCTTGCCCCACGTGAAAGCGGTGCGAGGGTTACTCGCTGAGGGAGTGCTCGGCGACATCGTCACGGTGGAAGCTGATCACGGTCAGTGGTTCGAGAAGGATCCAGGTTTTCGGCTCTTCGCTCCAGAACTGGGCGGGGGAGCGCTGCTTGATTTGGGAGTTTATCCAGTCTCGTTCGCGTCGATGGTCCTGGGCACGCCAAAGAGCGTGACGGCCGTGGTGACACCGGCCTTTACCGGTGTTGACGCAACCACTTCAATGCTCTTCGGATATGACAGTGGCGCCCAGGCGATCTTGACGTGCACGTCTTTGGCGCGAAGTGAAACGCGTGCGAGCATCGTTGGCACTGAAGGTCGATTAGAGATCGCGGGCGACTTTTATTCACCTTCGAGTTTTGTACTCAAATTGCGTAACGGAACGTCTGAACCCTTTGAATTCACTACACAGGGGAGGGGCCTTCATTATCAGGCCACGGAAGTGGCGCGATGCTTACGATCGGGTGAATTAGAGAGTCCGAGCATGCCGCTGGACGAATCGGTATCGATAATGGAAACGATGGAGAAGGTCTTGCAGTCTTCTTTGGCCAACTAAGACTTTCTCTCGGGCGTTCATTCTCCTAAGTGAGGAGTTCGAGACCGTGCCGGGGAGATGGAGATATGGTGCGCTTCATAATGCGTAATTAACAAAATTGTGAGCAACCGGCGGTAATTGGTTGGTTTACGCGCAGATACTCCGATTCGACGGGTGAGATGGCGCGTTGTGGTCGAGGTGGTTGGCGCGTGGGGAAGATTCCGATCGCGACGTGGCGTTGCCTGTCGGCATAATCGCCCTGCGTCGAGAGGTGGAGTAGTTGCTTCGAGCGACGCCGCAAACTACAGTCCTGTTCGATACTGCTTCGAGGTCGTCCACATCGAGATGGCGATTACCAGAATGATCAAGTTGCGATCCCAACACCTTCTCGTTGGCGTGGCAGAGTTGGCCTTTGCGTCGATCCTCCGTGATCCAAGTTCCATGGAGCGAACGCGCTCATAGTCCACTTTCGAGATCGATGTCCGAGGTGGTACGCAAGCAAGCGATGGTATGGGGACGCCCCGCTCAACGTTCGTTCAACCGCGCTCGCGGTGAGCTTCATCAGAAGAGATGTTTGAGCTCATTACGCTTGATTTTTCCATTACTCGTCCGTGGTATAGCGGCGACGTAGCGGATCTCCTTGGGCTTAGCCCAGGGTCCGATGCGCTCAGTTGCGGTCGCGGAGATCGCCCCATCGAGGGTGCGGCCGTCTCCAACGACGAGCGCGATGACGCGATGACCCCATTCCGGGTCATCGACGCTCGTGACAGCGACATCGCGGACTCCCGCAATCGCGGAGAGCGCCGTCTCAAGGTCCTCAGGCCAGAGCTTTTCGCCTCCGGTGTTGATGACGTAACCCAACCGACCGCGCACGCTGACCCGACCGTCGTCAACGCTTCCGGCGTCACCCGTCGGATACCAGTCGTTAATGCCGTCGGGTCCGGTGACGCGGGGTCGTGCGCTGTCTCGGTATGAAAAGAAGAGCGTCGGAGAGCGAACGATGAGTTCGCCTGCTACTTCCGCCACGTCGACGCCCGATAGTGCGTAGCCGTCGTAGACGATGCCGGAGCCAGTTTCGGTCATTCCCCACGTCGTCACTACGTTCGCGCCCAACGCCGATGGCGGACGCGCCCCCCCGAGCAGGACCGTGCTGTAGGCGCTCAAGTCGTGGCGCAGGAGTTGCGCCCGCACAACCGCGACGTGGGTCGCCCCGCGTGCCGGCGCGTTTTCGATGCCTGCGACGTCATCCCATAGCAACGCGGCGTCGCTCAAAATGGCTCGGAGTAGCACAGCGAGGCCACCGATGTGGCTCGCCGGCAGACAGGGGAACCAGACCGGTGCACCGTTCCTGGCCAGCGCCTTTTGGGTCATGTCAGCACTCGCTTGAAGCGCGCCCCACGTAAGTTGCACCGCTTTAGGATCCGCGCTCGAGCCCGAGGTCAACATGACCAGGCCAATGGCGTCCTCGACGTCGCGGCCGGCTTCTCGTGGACGCCGCCCGTGTGAATCGATGACGGCCGTGGCGCCGAGCAGCTCGAGCACTTCGAGCTGGCGACGCGCGGAGAGCCGTTGATCAAGAACGCAAAAGGCCTCGCCACGAAGAACACGGTCTCGGATCGCTGCTTCAAGTTCGGGGCCAAGGGCAAAGTCAAGGGCAAGCAAAGGTCGCACCCCGTGAGATTAGGCCCCATACCGATCGCCACGTCGATTCTGATATCGTCGCGAGCCGAACAATCCTTCGAGCGATTACTGCAACTGGTGATACACGTATGAGTGCGCGGCCGTGGGTTCTCGCGTATCAAGACCGCGGTTCGGCGCCGAGGGTAGCGTTGANNTCGCCCCCTGACCCCCTCGACGAATTTCGTTCGACGCCGCTACCTCAGTGGCGATTGCCCTACGAGTACGGCGACATCATTTACGAGGTCAGTGACGGCATAGCTCGGATCACTATCAACCGGCCGAAGAAGCGCA
>PMAL01000138.1:0-1004 GCA_003152555.1 Acidimicrobiaceae bacterium
CGTCGCTCTTCACGTAACAGCAGCGCCGCGGGGTAGGGGGCGCGACCCGGCAGGTATCGCAGCAGCATCCGTCGACCTTCTATTTCCGCGCGCAGCGGCTTGAGCAACTCCAGCGTGTCGGGGTCATCGAGTCGGGTCTGCTGGGCTACGATCCACCGTTCCACTCTCGCCGACACCGGTCCCGACTTCGTCGGTCGTCCGTAGAAGCGGTAGAGGGTCATCAACGCGCCGGGCGTGAGTTCGTGCGGTGGATCCGAGAGCACCACGAGCCCGGCGCCGCTGTCGGCGGTGGCGTCACTGGCCGAGCTGAGCAACGAGCGCAGATGACCCTGCTCCTTGGCGTTGAACCAGGCCTGCACGAGGTGGGGACGCAAGAGATTGAGTACGGCCCGGTCACGCTCGGTGAGGTCGGTGTGCGAACTGGTAAAGACAATGGCCACGACGTGGGGCAGCGTCGCCGGCAGCGCCAGCGACATCTGATACTCGATGCCGAGCGGTCGGTAGAACAACTGATAGAGGGAACGAGCGTGGAACTCCTCTTGGGTAATGAAGTCGGTGATCTTCTTCGCCGAACCGTCACCGGTCGCGGTGTAGTACACGATTAACGGATGTTGATCGGACAACTCGACGAGCAGCGGCTGTATCTCGGGCGGCACGACAAAAGACTCCGGTTCCGCATAAAGGCGAACTTGTCCGCTTTCCATATCGACCTCGTTGAGCACCACCTGTTCTGCTGGCACTAACTTCGCCAGTTCCTTGACAACGACGCGCGCGAACTCGTCGCGATCTCGAGCCTCGCCCGCCGCTCGCAGGACGTTCAAGACTCCCTCGTAATCGCTGAGACCCAGTCGGACTTCCGTCATTATCTCCTCGTCCGCAACCCGGGCTGCAGTTTTGCCTTTCCAGCACGACCCGTCACTCGCCAGCTCAAAGTCTCAGTTAACCACCAATTGGATAATTGAAGACCGAGCAAAGTGAACTGGGGCGAATCAGAGTCCGAGTCG
>PMAL01000138.1:1020-2742 GCA_003152555.1 Acidimicrobiaceae bacterium
AACGGTCGGAGTTGGACTTCGCCGATGGGTCGAAGCCGATTCCGTCATCGATGATCCTCAACGCGGGTGAACCACCCGCCTCGTCGAAAATGATGTCTACTTGCTTTGCATGCCCGTGACGAACCGCGTTAGTAACTGCTTCACGAACAATTCTAATAATTGACTCGCGCTGGTCGATTTCCCTCTCGGAGAATACCGACGTCAATTCCACTTCGACGTGAACCTTTATATTGCCTCCGGAGGCCAACAATGTCGTGTCCTTGAGGTCCGCTTCAATGGGCGCAGATTCACCTTTGGCCAATGCGCTGATGGTCCGACGAGTCTCCGCGAGGGCGCGCTCGGCGGTCGATAGAAGTTCCGAGTGCCAATGCGGAAGCGTCCTTTCATACGCTGGAACCTGAAGATAGGAGGTAATTAGCGCCAACTCTTGGGCAATTCCATCGTGCAGGTCGAGAGCTACAGAACGCCGACTCTCTCTTTTTGCTGATTCGGCAATTTTCAACCAATATGAACGAATCTCGGTGACGACACCGGCGGCCCAGGTAAGTAAGACGAGTGCCCGAAGGATGTCGCCCGGTTGAATCCACTGCACTCCACGATCTGGGAAGAGGGCGTAACTGATCATCGCGAAAGTGCCTAGCAGACAGCCGTCCGCTAACCAACTTATGAAGGGATCTGACTGGACCTCGGATTCTTTGGAGAGCCTCCAAAACGCGACGAGGAAATTTAGGGCGCCGAGGAGCTGGAGATACGACAAGGCCGATTGCGGCCAGCGATGGACGTGGAGCAAGCCCCCGTAACTCACTGGAATGAGCCAAATGAGAAGAAGGATGGTCACAAGACCGAACGCGGCGGGCGCGTAACAAATGAACCATAAATTGCGTGGACCGCGAGCTGAAGTACTCCATCGTCCGCGCGAGATCGTCGCGAGAACCAAGTACATTGTCGCGACGATTCTCACTACATTCGTCCCCCACAGTTCAATTCGTTCACTTAAGCCGTTGCCTATAGAAAATGGTGATATCAGGTCAGGAATTCCAACAAACAATGGGTGAACCCACGCGAGCAACAGTACGGCGAACACAATCAGCAAGTCAGCGTTGCTTCGCGAGCGACGGTAGCGACCGACCACGAGGAAGGCGACCAACGTACCGACAATTACGGTCGCCGTTTCGAGAATTGCCCTGGCAACGGGGGACCGATTGCTAAGCATGCTTACGTGAGTAAATATGGCGAGGAGTGTGAAGCCGATACCAATTACAACGACCGCAAAGGTTCTCGTTTTGAGAGTCGTCATAGCGCGATAGTAGGTGGTCCGTGACTAACGTGCGATGAGAAAATTAAACGTTTAGAGATATCAACACTCGCATTCTTGATGTTCAATCGAATCCTGTCTATTGTCGGTCGCAAATCTGAACTTGAGAGAGTGGAGCGGGCATGTTGTTGACCTTTTTTTGTATTGCTGTGGTAGTGCTGGGCGTTACTTTCGCGCTTGGTCCACCCCTAGTTGCCTTGCATTTGACCTTCGCCGATCGCAAATCGGAGCGACTCTCATTGGTGTCGAGTGGAGCGCCGAAAGAACTCTTGTATGGCGTGTGCCGCTATTGCGGTGAGGGCGAAAGTGACGTCGTTGAGTTAGGTGAAGTTCACTACCGGATGGCAATAGATACCGTCGCCTAGTTCCATTGGGACACTAGGCGACTGCGCGACTATTGACTTGCA
>PMAL01000042.1 GCA_003152555.1 Acidimicrobiaceae bacterium
CGCGTCTGCCTATTCCGCCACTTCGACGCGGACTTCCACTTTAACTCGTCATGGATTCACCGTGTTTGCGTACTAAGTCTGTGAGGAGGCAGGTGCGATTGTCCAACTTGGCACTTGGTCAACGAATCCCGTGGCCGACAAACTACCTACAACGTTGGCCAACGTGCTCGACCNNAGCCCGGTAATCGTGGACGAACGCACACCGCTGGGGTAGGAATCTACGTAGGGCGTGCCGGCCCAAGATCTCGCCGTATAGGAAGGGGTGGTCAACGTCGTGCGCGTGAAGATGGCGACGTCGTCCTTGTTAGAAGCCGCCGTCGCCGCGGCCGAGGTTTCACTGGTGACGTCGAACTTGGTGATCCTGATGCCGAGGTCTTGCCAACGCGCAATGACGAGCGCCGCCGACGCTTGATCGAGCGCACTGGGCCCGACCGCTACCTTCAACGAAAGGACCTTGCCCAACTTGCTCTTNNGCTCTTGAGGCCAGTCGGACCGCGGACGTAGCCAACGCTCTTAAAGGCGTCGAGCGCGCACGTGAGACAGTCGGCCAGACCGGGTGTCGCGCCGGACGCGGACACGGTCGTCGTGGTGGTCGCCGCCTGTCCCGTGGGCCCCGAACCAGTGGTGCCGGGATAGGCGGTCTGGCCCTGGGAGAAAATGGCTGACTGCGCCACCGAGGGAGAGAAGGTGACGGCACCCCACAACTGATTGATCATTGTTTGGCGACTGAGTGACCAACTGAGCGCCTGGCGAATTGCGAGTTGACTCGTGAGCGGATCGTTGGGCGCGAAAGTGATCTCTTCAATATTGCTCGACGAGCCAATGTGGCTGAGCACATCGGGGTGTGCGCTGAGGGCTTGGGACGACGAACGGTTAACGCCCAGCGAATAGCTGGAGAAGTGGGTCCTCGGCGATGAAGGAAGAAGGTTGTCGCTGCTGATGATGACGTGACCGAACCTGTTGGGATTAAGGGGCCACGCCTTGTTCATTGCCAGCACGATGGTCGTGGTTGTGGCGCTCGTCACGACGTAAGGTCCGAGCGAGGGGCGGGTCACGAGGTTGTTGATCGCGCACCCGTAGGGGCCGTCCTGGGCCTCCACGTCGCGGAAGAGCAAATTCCACTCGGCGTACGGAGTGGCGAATATCGCGGTCACGTTGAGTCCCCCGTTAGTCACGTTGAGCGAGGAGATGGCGCGGTAGCCGTCACTCTTCACGCTCAAGAGGGAACGGGCGTACTCCCACCAGGCCACGAGGTCGCTCGCGTCGAAGGGCTGGCCATTGCTCCACTTCATGTTGGGGGCAATGGAGTAGACCACCGTTTCCGGCTTGAGCGAGGTCAGTTCGGCCGCCGCAATCGGGCCGCCCTCGCCCGAGAGCACTCCCGAGGAGTTCGTGAGGAAGGCCGAGGGTCGGATGAGGTCCAAGATCCCGTCGGAGCTGGGCGTGGCGCCAGCGTCTAAGTAGGTGCACCCGTTGAAGGGTCCGGGCAGCGACACCTGGAGGACCTTGTTGTTGTCATTGGTGCTCGGCGACGCTGCCGCGCCAGCCAACGCGACGGGAATGAGTACTGCTGCCAGGGTCAAACCGGCCAGCGTGAGACGCAGCGGCGACCCTCGACGGATCATTTCGCCTACTGCAAACGCAGGTCGAGCGTCAGCGTGGCAAAGGTGAAGACCAGCGCGACGGCGATCGTGATGCGGTCCAGGTTTCGCTCCACCACCGTCGATCCGGCCGCCACCGCGCCCATCGATCCGCCCATCAGGTCCGAGATGCCACCGCCACGCCCCGAGTGGAGCAGGACCAGGAAAATCAGGCCCACGGCCGCCGCCACTTCAATTCCCACGAATGTCCAGGTGAACATCAAAACCTCCGATTCAGCGTTTTCCAGCGTAGCAGCCGTCGCACGCCTGAATAATGGCGAGGAATTTTTCCGCGACGAGACTGGCTCCGCCCACCAAGAATCCATCGACACCGCCCTCGGTGATGATCGAGGCGGCGTTCTCGGGACTAACCGACCCGCCGTAAAGCACCCGACGTCCGGCCATGCCCATGGCCGAAAGCACCGAACGGATGTGTCGGGTCATGGCCCTGATTTGCTCGCCCTCGGCGGTGCGACCGGTGCCGATGGCCCAGATTGGTTCATAGGCCACGGTCACCTGCTCGATGTATTTTTCGTCAAGGCCGCCCAGCGCGCTGTGCAATTGGGCCGAGACAAAGTCATTCTGCTCGTCGTTGTCGCGCACGTCACCGCCTTCGCCCACGCAGAGCACGACGTTGAGGCCGCTCGCCACCACCGCGCGCAGGGTGCGCGCGACCACCTCATCGTCCATGTGGTACATCGTGCGCCGTTCGGAGTGGCCCACCAGCACCCACGTCACGCCCAGGCGTTTGAGCATCGACGTGCTGATCTCGCCAGTAAAGGCACCATTGTCGTTCGCGCTGACGTGCTGGGCGCCGATATCGACGGCGATGCGTTCGGAGTCAACGATGCTGGTAACGCTGCGCAGGTCAACGAAGGGCGGCACCACCACGATGTCGGTGTGCTCAGCGGGGCGGTTCTTTAGGATGACGCCGATCTGCTGGCCCAGGTGCACGGCCTCGACGAAGTCGAGGTTCATCTTCCAGTTGCCAATGACCAGCAGTCGGTTCGTCGTCATCTAGTTGAACTGACTCTCGCGCAATGCTTTTAAGCCTGGAAGGTCGCCCAGCTCCACGAATTCGAGCGAGGCCCCTCCCCCGGTCGACACGAAGCTGAAGGATCCTTCGAGGCCGTAGGCCTTGAGGGCCGCCACCGAGTCCCCGCCGCCCACGACCGACACCGCGTGCGAAGAGGCCACGGCGCGCGCCACGGCCTCGGTGCCCGCGCCGAAGCGGCGGTCTTCAAAGACGCCCATCGGGCCATTCCACAGAATCGTCGCCGCCGGGGCAATGGCCTCGATGAACGTCCGCACGGACTGGGGTCCAATGTCGAGTCCCTCGAAGCCGTCGGGGATATTGGCGCCGAACTCCACGACCGGGTCGTCGCCACCCTCGGCGCCGAAACTCGAACCGTCCGAGAGCCCGCGTGCATCGCTCGGAATGATCACGTTGCCGCGCGACAGGATGGCGGCGCACTCGGACACGAAGGAACTGTTAAAGAGTGATGATCCGATGCTGCGACCCTGGCTGGACGCGAACGTGTAGGCCATGCCGCCGCCAACGATCACGGTGTCGGCCTTTTGCGCGAGCACTTTGACGATGCCCAACTTCTCGGCGACCTTGGCGCCGCCCACGATCGCCACGAAGGGGCGCTGGGGACTTTCGAGCAGTGAGGTCAGCGTCGAGACTTCGCGCTGCAGGTTGGGCCCCGCGGCGCTCGGCACCAGGGTGGGCGGAATCATGATTGACGCGTGGGCGCGGTGCGACGATCCGAAGGCCTCATTGATGTAGTAGTCAAAACCCTTGATCAGCGAGGCCCCGAACTGCGGATCGTTGGCTTCTTCACCGGGACTAAAGCGCAGGTTCTCTAGCAGCGCAACCCCGGGACAGAGTTCGCCCAAGCGCCGCCGCACCGGCTCGACGCTGTACCGGAGGTCAACCACGCCGTGGGGCCGTCCGAAGTGCGTGCAGGCAACCACCGTGGCGCCCCGTTCGTGCAACTCCTCAAAAAGCGGCAGGCAGGCGCGAATGCGAAAGTCGTCGGTGACTTCTTGGCGGCCGTTGACCTCGGCGACGGGCGTATTAAAATCCACCCGCACGAGGATTCGTTTGCCAACGAGGCTGCCCCAGCGATGGTACGACGGCAGCGGTGAGGACACTGTCACTTGCCAATGTGGCGGGCGAGGTCAACGAGGCGGTTGGAGTAGCCCCACTCGTTGTCGTACCAGCCGAAGATCTTAACGAGACTCTTCTCGTCGTCAATCTTTTGGACCATGGTCATCAGGGAGTCGAAGGTGCACGAGGCGGGACTGCCCACGATGTCCGACGAGACAAGCGGCTCGTCGGTGTAGACAATGATTCCCTTTAGGGGACCGTCAGCGGCGGCCTTAAAGGCAGCGTTGACCTCGGCGACGGTGGTTGAGCGCACGATGGCGGTGAAGTCAGTGATGCTGCCCGTGGGCACCGGCACGCGCAACGAGGTCCCGTCGAGGCGGCCCTTCATGGACGAGAGCACCAGGCTGGTCGCGCGCGCGGCGCCGGTGGAAGCCGGCACGATGTTGATCGCCGCCGCGCGGGCGCGGCGCAGGTCGCCGTGCACCAGGTCGAGCAGGTTCTGGTCGTTGGTGT
>PMAL01000005.1 GCA_003152555.1 Acidimicrobiaceae bacterium
GTACCAGACCCAGTTTGGGGTGGGGCCAACGCACGAGGGCCTCGACGGCCATGACCTGGTCAGTTCGCAGGTCTAATTGCGGCTGGTAGTGCAGGACGAACGCCCCCTCTTCGACCGCGACGCGCAGTTCATCCAGCAAATTGGGTTGGTCTTCGCCGCCGTCGAGGTCCTGGTCATAGAAGACATAGGGCGTGTTGCCCAACTTGGCGCGGTACATCGCCACGTCCGCGCACCAGAGAAGGCCCGGTCCGTCCGATGCGTTCGAGGGCACGAGGGCAATGCCAATGCTCGCACCGACACTGGCGTTGATCTTGTGCAAGACAAAGGGCTGTTCAATCTCGTTGAGGATCCGCTTGGCCACGACCACGGCTTCATCGGCGTCGGCGTCCATCAGCACCACTGCCAGCTCGTCGCCGCCGAGGCGCACCGCGGATCCGGCGGAACCCACCGCCCTTGTCAGGCGCGGGCCCAACTGACGCAGCAACTCGTCACCGGCCGGGTGACCAAACGAGTCGTTGATCTCNNTTGAAGTGGTTGAGGTCGACGAAGAGAAACGCCATCTCGCGCGGTTCGGGCAATCCCGGCTGAGCGGAAAAGAACAGATCGAGAATGTGGAAGAGTTGGCGGCGATTGCCCAGACTGGTGAGCTCGTCGGTGTGGGCCTGACGGTGCCGCTCTTCGGTGAGTATTCGAAGACTGCGCGCCGAAATGGCCAAGCGCACACCCACGGTGAGCAGGGTGGCGACCGCCAACCACAGCGCCACGCGGCTGATCTGGTTGAGCGTGCCGGTGACCAGAATGAAGAGACCGCAGGCGGCGGCCAGTCCCGGCAGGAAGAATCCGGATGCCTTTTGCGGACGTAGCGGATTGGAAAAACGAGCCGGCAGCCAGACCGACATGGACATGAGCAGTACCGCGATGGGCCAGGCAATGGCGTTGAAGTCATTGCCGAGGTTCCCGTAACGCGACACAACCGCCGAGGAAGAAAAGAGGTTGAATGTGTCGCCAATGACAATGACGGTGAGTCCCGAGGCGAGCAGGTACCACTGCCCAGTTCCTCGTCCCGAGAGCAACACCGTGCCACCAATCACCAACAGGAGCATCAAGAGGTCCCCGACCGGATAGGCCATATTGGTGGCCGTTGCGAGGTCGCTTCCCCCCGTCAAGTGCATGATGCTGTGGAAGGCAAAGGCCGCGCACAGCGCCGCGGCCCCGAGCCCCGCGACCAGGCCATCGAGCCAATTAGGTCGCGAGAGCCGCCCGAGACCGTGCTGGAGCAACAGCACGGTTCCGACGTAGGCCAACGGGTAGAAGAGCAGGTAAAAGACGTCTGCTGTCGAAGGGGTGGGCGCGGTCTTGCCACCCAGAGACTCAAACGTCAAGAAGAAGTCGCCGAGGGTCCAGGCCATCAGGCTGCAACCAAGAATGAGCGGCACCGCGCGGCCGGGCCGGTCCTGCAAGCCTTTAAGGATACAGATCGCCGACGCGACGAACTCTAACGCGGTAACGGCCCAGCCGTCGAGCCACAGCCAGTGCTGGTCGGGACTACGGACAATCAGTGAAATCAAATACGCGATCAGCAACGTCCCCAGCACGGCGTAGAGCGGCCAGGGGTTTCGCTGACGATATTCGCGCGCAGCCACGTCAGAGGTAAGTTCGCCCGACAGCAATTGCGCTGTGGCGGCCACGTCGAGAACCTGTTCGGCCATAGGGTCGGGTGCGAACGCGACACGACCGCGACCCCCGCGACGGCGCTCTTCAGTCAGGGGCATCATCGGGCGCGCCGCCACGTTCCATAAATTGCAACATCCCTGGTGAACGGCATGGGAACTAGCATTTCAAGCCACCATCAAATCAGCGTCCACAAAAACCCAACACCGACCCAATTCCTCGAGGAATGCTCAAAGATGCAGGCCCACGAACCCTGTCAGACAAAAGGCGTTTGGCCGTTTTTCGAAGTACAAATTTTCCGTTTGGTGACGCTCAACGAGGGGAGAAAACACTCAGTCACGTTCGGAAAATTATCCCGCACTTTCTTGCACGCAACCGCGAGTATCGACGGCAGTACGATGGCCCAGTACCGGACGTAACGGTCGAGATGAAGTCCCGGACACGAGATTGGCGAGTGGGTCATGGAGCAACAGTCTTCTCATACCGACGAGGCCGGAAAACTGAAAATGGTCAACGTCGCAGGAAAACGACCCACGAAACGACAGGCCCTGGCCAGTTGCGTCGTGTCAACGTCGGCCGACCTGAGCACGTTAGGACCCAACCGCGCCGGGATTGAACCAATGCATGCGGCCCGCCTCGCGGGCATCCAGGGGGCCAAGCAGACTCCAAACCTCATACCCCTGTGCCATCCGCTCAACCTCGATCAAATCCAGGTTGATCTAACGGTAAGAACCGGGCAGATTGAGATTGCGGCCACCGTGGGGGCAACGCATCGAACGGGTGTCGAGATGGAAGCGCTGACGGCCTGTGCCGTGGCGGCACTCAGCATCCTGAGTTCCCTACTAAAAGTGGATCCGAGCGCGCGCATCGACGACCTCGTGCTACTGCGAAAGACCGGTGGCAAATCCGACGACTGGGGCCGACTCGTTGCCGATTCCAAGTAATTCGACACGTAGACCGCGTTCTACGACCACGAAGACGACCGGTGCCACGAAACTCAGGACCGGTAGTGTGAAATCGAGCCAACGAAAAAGCGACTTCGATGAGTGAACCTAACGATTCAGTACTACTCGCCGGCGACGTCCCGCGCGCGGTGCCGGTCTCGATTTCCGTCCAGCCCCATCTTCGCGACGTGGGAGAAACAAAGAACTCTTTAAGCATCGCCGCTGCGTCAATGCCCACGGCCGGCCCGTTGATTGATCGCTACGGTCGAGTCCACGAAGACTTGCGGATTTCGGTGACCGACCGCTGCAACCTTCGCTGCGTCTACTGCATGTCCGAAGAAGGCATGACGTTCTTGCCGAGATCCGAGCTGCTCAGCTTTGACGAGATCGTCAAAATCGCAAGAGTGGCGCACACCCTGGGCGTTACCGCAATTCGACTCACGGGGGGCGAGCCCCTAGTGCGGAAAGGCTTAGCCAGTCTTATTGCCCAATTGAGTGAAATTGGCTTCGACGACCTAGCGCTCACGACCAACGGCATGCAGCTCGCGACACTGGCACCAAAATTGGCCGACGCTGGGCTCAAAAGAGTCAACGTCAGTTGCGATTCTCTGAAGGCTGACCGGTTTGAATCAATTCGTCGTCGCGGTGACCTCGCGACGGTGCTGGGCGCGATGGACGCGGCCGAAGCGGCCGGTCTCAACCCGGTCAAAGTCAATGTGGTCCTTCTGCGGGGTAACAACGAGGACGAAATCCTGGACTTTGCGGCCTTTGCCCGCCAGACCGGCCGCGTGGTGCGTTTCATCGAGTTCATGCCGCTCGACGCGCAGGGCCAGTGGGACCGGACCCAGTTAGTTCCGGGACACGAGATCTTCGAACGCATCAACGAAGCGTGGCCCCTCGAGGCGGTCGGCGACCTAGATGGTCCCGCACCGGCCGAACGATTCCGATTCGTTGACGGACACGGCGAGATTGGACTGATTTCCAGCGTTACTCAACCCTTCTGTGGCACCTGCAACCGACTTCGGCTCACGGCCGACGGTTCGATTCGCAACTGCCTCTTTTCCGACGACGAATACTCCGTGCGCGACATATTGCGTGCCAACGTCGGCGACCGCGAGATCGAAAACCTGCTTCGTCGGGCCGTCTGGGCCAAGTTCCCCGGCCACGCCATTAACGAACCGAGTTTTCTGCGTCCCGCGCGATCAATGTCGATGATTGGCGGCTAGTAGTCAACAGACCCACGACTAGGTGGAAAAGTTAGTCCCCAAACCTAGGATGAGTCTCGTGGAGTCAGCGCCAACCCTCGACTGGGTATCTATTGCATCGACGCCTTTGTCGAGCGCCGAACTCACGACCTGGGCCACCCGGGCCAACTGCGGAGCGGTCGTGACGTTCTGCGGCATGGTCCGCGATAATTCCCACGACCTGGAGGAGATTGAGGCGTTGGAGTACGAGACGGACGTCGAACTAGCCGAGCGACGGATTGTCGACATCATCGCCGAGGCGCGAATCCGCTGGACGAATCTCGGAGCCATTGCCATCCACCACCGGATGGGACGAGTTGAATTAAGTGAATCCGCAGTTGTCATCGTCGTCTCCGCCCCGCATCGGGGGCCCGCCTTCGAAGCCGCTGCATTCTGCATCGACGCAGTGAAGAGTTGCGTGCCAATGTGGAAACGAGAATTGTGGCAGGGCGGTTCGGCCTGGAGCGAGGAAGGCAGGGCAATCATGAAGGTCCAGGAAATGCCCTCCTTGGAACCTGATCCTGAGACCAGCAGCGCGAGGACCCAGTGATTGAAGTTGCCGAGGCGCGGAGTTTCGTACTCGAGCGTCTCACGCCACTTGAATCGGTGCGGGTCACGCTCGACGATGGCCTGGGCTGCGTAGCGAGTGAACCGATTGTCGCCACAGAGCCCGTCCCGGGGTTTCGCAATTCTTCTATGGACGGCTACGCAGTACTCGCCTCCGACACGGCAGGTGGACCGGTTCGTCTGAGGGTCGTCGGAACCGTCTTGGCCGGCGACGTACCCGATCGTCGACTCGAGGCCGGTGAGGCAATGCGGATAATGACCGGCGCACCCATGCCCGAGGGCGCGGACGCGGTCTGCATGATTGAAGAAACCATTGACGATCCCGACGACCACACCGTGCTGATTTCCAGGATCTTGGACGAAAGACATTATGTGCGTTTACCCGGAGACGATGTCGCCGTGGGCCAGGTACTTGTCGATACCGGTTCCGTAGTCACCGGCGCCCGGATGGGAGTACTCGCCAGTCAGGGTCTTTCGTCAGTATCCGTGCACCGCCGACCTCGCGTCGGAGTGCTGTCGACCGGTGACGAACTCTCGGGCAGCGGCGGAAAATTGGCGAGAGGGAAGATTCGCGACAGTAATCGACCGATGTTGCTGGCGCTGCTGCGAGAATCTGGATGCACACCGATTGACCTGGGAATTGCGGGCGACGATATCGAAGAGATCACTGCGGTCGTACGCCGAGGAGTGGACGAATGTGACGCCGTCATCGCCACTGGCGGGGTCAGCGTCGGCGACGTGGACTTTGTTAAGTCAGTCCTCTCCGACATCTGTGAGGGGACGGCACGCTGGATGCAAGTGGCCATGAGACCAGGCAAACCGTTCGCGTTCGGCACCGCTGGCAATGGATCAACGCCCATCTTCGGACTTCCAGGTAACCCGGTGTCGACGAGAGTGAGTTTCGAGATGTTCGTGCGCCCCGCACTGCGACGCCTCGCCGGTCACCGAATACTCGAGCGGACCACCATCAACATGGTGCTGGACTGTCCCATGCCGCGAAAACCTGATGGCAAACTCCACCTCGTGCACGTGGACAGTCGCATACACCCGGACGGGCGAATGCATATTGAGAGCGCATCACGCCACGGTTCGCACCTCATGAGCGCCGTTGCGAGCGCCAATGCACTGGCCATGATTCCCGACGGCGGCGGCCTCGAGCCCGGCGACATCGTTAGAACACTGGTGCTCTGCGACGAAACCAACGACTGAGGTGGCACGACTGCTGCTGCTCGGGCCCGCTCGCGAAGCCGCGGGAATTGGCAACGATGAGATTGACGGCAACAGCGTCACTGAGGTCCTGCAAGAAGCGGTGCGACGTTACGGCACTGGCTTCGAAGACGTGCTTCGCATCAGTCAGATTTGGATCAACGGCGAACCTGGCGAAAGCCGCACGTCCGTTGGTCCTCACGATCAAATTGCGGTGCTGCCGCCAATCTCCGGAGGATGTAACTGATTTTGGTCGCCGTCCAGCAGTTCTAGGGCGTGGCCCAGAACGTCAAGAACGGCCTCAAGGTACTCAGTCGCCCCACGCGGAGAACCGGGCGTATTGAGGATGAGACAGTTGCCGAACGTGCCCGCACGCGCCCGGGAGAGTCGACCTAGTGGATTTGCCAGGCGCATTGCTTCGGCGAGTCCGGGCGCTTCACGATCCACCACCTGCAATGTGGCTTCCGGTGTGAGATCGCGCGGAGAGAAACCAGTCCCGCCGGTAGTAACGAGCAGACCGGAAAAATTTGTCGCCATCTCACGCAGTACCAACGCGACGGGTTCAATACCGTCGGCCACCGCGCGACGCTCAACAACTGCGTAACCGTGTTCTTCGAGCAGGGTTGCGAGACGGGGTCCGGCCGTATCCTCGCGACCACCCGCCACCACGGAGTCTGAAACCGTAAGAATCTTGGCGACCAGGTCCACCCTTTTAGCGTAGGCCAGTCAGATTCACTGGGACCGGGCGATGAAACAGCACCGGTTGAGATTTGTAGAATCGAGGCACACCGACACCTAGGGAAGGAAACCCATGACGCACAACCTGATTGCCGAAACCATCTCCATTTCCGGTCATGGTGGTGACGACATCGAGGCCTACCTCGCTCAGCCCACCGACGTCGACAAGGTGGGTTCCATCGTCGTGATTCACCACATGCCCGGCTACGACGAGGAGACCAAGGAAATCTGCCGCACCTTTGCGGCCCACGGCTACAACGCCTTGATGCCCAATCTCTACTCGCGCGAGGCTCCGGGTGCGAGTCCCGACGACGCCGCGGCGGTTGCACGGGCCAACGGTGGTGTGCCCGACGAACGTCTGGTCGGCGACGTCGACGGCGCGATGAGACATTTGAAATCACTCGCCCACGCCAACGGCAAGGTCGCGTCAATCGGCTACTGCTCGGGAGGGCGTCAATCATTCCTCGCCGGATGCCGTCTCAACTTAGACGGCGTCATTGACTGCTACGGAGCCTTTGTGGCCGCCGACGCCCCCGCCGAGTCACCGCTACAAGCCAAGGCCATCGTGGGTGAAACGCCAAATCTCTCGGCACCGCTGCTCGGGCTCTTTGGGGCTGACGACAAGTTCCCGTCGCCCGAGCAGACGGCAGAACTGGAAAAGGCGCTCACCGAAGCCGGAAAGGAATTTGATTTCCACGTCTACGAAGGCGCCGGTCACGCGTTTTTCTCTGTCAACCGACCGTCGTTTCGTCCTGAAACTGCGCTCGAAGCGTGGGGACTGATCTTTGATTTCCTCAGTCGGACGATTTCTTAAACTCCGAAAGGACGACCGCCATGTGTACCTATCAAACCGAGAACGTTGTACTTCGCGGCAGCGGAAAATCGCGAATAGGTTGGATGAAAGTGACTGACGCCACGGTGTATTTCGACCATCCGGTGCATTTCGCAGACGGGCACGCGCTGATGATCGACGTCACTGATCCCTCGCGGGGTCCCGACGCCCGTATAGCGTTAGAACTCGACCCCAACTCGGCCCGCGCACTGGCCGAATCGATTTTGCGCACACTAGATCAGGTGTCCGAGGGACTGCTGGACGAGTTCGCTCACCCGTAAACAACACCCAGCTCCTTACTAGAAGTCCTCTTCGCGATACTCATCCTCGTTGCGGACGCCCGTGTTTTCAGTTTCTAGAAGCCGTAGGTCGACGCGACGAATCTTTCCGCTGATGGTCTTAGGCAGTTCGGCGAATTCGAGACGGCGAACGCGCTTATAGGGAGCAAGATTCTCGCGGCAATACCGCAAGATATCGCCGGCCAATTCTTTACTCGGCACCTCTCCCTCGACGAGCGTGACGTAGGCCTTGGGCACAGCGAGGCGAAGTTCATCGGGCGCGGGCACCACGGCCGCTTCGGCCACTGCGGGATGCTCAATCAACACGCTTTCGAGTTCGAAGGGGCTTATGCGGTAGTCGCTGGCCTTAAAAACATCGTCGGACCTCCCTACGTAGGTGATATATCCGTCGGCATCGCGGCTCCCAATGTCGCCGGTGTGGTAGCGCCCCCCGGCAAAGGCGCGGTCATTCATCTTGTCGTCCACACCGAGAGCCGACTGGTAACCCACCATCAGGCCGACCGGTCGTTCCGGTTGATACTGCACACAGATCTCCCCGTCCTTTGCGACTTCGCTGGCGACGGGGTCTACGAGAACAATCTCGTATCCCGGTAAGGGACGGCCCATGGATCCCGACTTGATGGGTTGGCCGGGCGAGTTGCCGACGAGCACCGTGGTCTCCGTTTGGCCAAACCCGTCGCGTATGGTTAAGCCCCATTCACGCTCGACGTGGGTAATCACTTCTGGATTGAGTGGTTCACCGGCGCTCACCAGTTCGCGTAACGACGTCGGCCAGAGCGGGAGGTCTTGTTGTATCAACATGCGCCACACCGTTGGCGGAGCACAAAAGGTTGTTACCCGCGCGTCGCGCAAGACGTCCAGCATTCTTGCGGCGAAGAAACGTACGTAGTTGAAAATGCACACCGTGGCACCGGCAATCCAGGGGGCGAAAACACACGACCAGGCGTGCTTCGCCCAACCGGGGCTCGACACATTGAGGTGTACGTCACCGGCTGCAGGCCAATCCAGTACATGGTCGAGAGGTGGCCAATCGGGTAACTGGTGTGAGTGTGCTCGGCAAGTTTGGGCAGGGCGGTGGTGCCGGAGGTGAAGTAGACCAGCAGCGGATCATCGGCCTTCGTGGGCCCGTCGGAGATGAAAAGCTCGGAGCTCTCGGCGAAGTCGCCGTACGTCAGCCACCCCTCCACCGGCCAACCGGCCACGATGCGCAGGTACGAACCGGGGACGTCGACGAACCGTTCGGCGACCTCGGAGCGAGCGATAACCGCGCCGACGTTGGCCCGCGTGACTCGGTCACGCAGGTCGTCCAAGGTGAGCAACGTGGCGGCCGGGACGAGCACCGCCCCGAGCTTTATCACCGCGAGGGTGGTCTCCCACAACTCGACCTGGTTGCCGAGCAGGACGAGCACCCGCATTCCGCGCTTGACGCCGTGCGAGCGCAGCCAATTGGCCAGTTGGTTGGAGCGACGCGAGAGTTCGGCGAACGTGTACGAGGCATCAGTGCCGTCGCTCTCGATGATGCGCAGCGCTACACGCTCGGGATGCTCAGCGGCGAGCACCGCGTCGAACCAGTCAATTGCGAAGTTGAAGCACTCCGGGCGGGGCCACTCGAACTGCGCGTATGCGGTGTCGTAGTCCGTTCGGTGAGTGAGTAAGAAGTCGCGAGCAGTACGAAACGGCTCGGTCACTGAAGTCATTGGTCTACCATCCTTGTCCCGGTATATACAACGTCTACGCCCCCCCTGAGCAGTGAAGTCAATTGCTCACGCGTCGTGACTGTCCAAGATACTGCGGACAAATCGAAAAGGCGGATTCAATCAATCAACGCACCACTCGACCTGCGAGGAGAATCACGCCAGTGAGCTGGACGCTTCTCAATAAATGCAGCAAACCCGTCTTGAGCTTCGAGAATGTGGCTGGCGGCAGTCATGACTTCAATTGCGTGAGCGTGGGCCGGTGGTCGATCTAGCCCGATCTGCGTATAGAAAGTCTGTTTACCAGTGCCCTTAGACACCACATTGCCTCGCGTGGCTTGACCCAGCAGATGGGCGTTGGGGACTGCTGACGTCTACGGAGGGAGTCATTGTCGGTATCTTAGAGGTTTGGTTTAAATGGGGTTGGTACACTCCATGAGCAGTGGTCTCGCCCCTGAATATTTTCTCCAAAAAACGTTCGCAATCGCGGAAACCATCAGCTTTGACTTTAGAGAAACACACAAATGGCAATTGAGTTGACTGACATCGCGATAATAGAAAACGCGGACCACGCTCTTATCTGGTCGTGCGATTTTTTTCAAGAGCGTGGAAGATGGCCGACGACGACGGTCCAATCACACTGTGGGAGTCGCAACGAACCAAATACTAAGTGGACCAATAAGTGGGAGCGAGGCAGAGAAGAACCTGTGTTCTTCCACTTTCCAGTGAAGACCGACGCGTTGAGTTACGGGTGAGAAGTGATACCGAAAGGTTCTGTCGATAAGTGGATTCGTCGCAAATCCAGTTCTAGGACATCGTTGGCGAGCGGAGTCCCGCCAAGACCTATTGATGCAGCGCGATGCTAGTCGGAGGCATGGAGACTAACGGGCCGAGCTTCGATCAGATGGAGTTTCCTCTCGGACAAGCGGAGATATCGTGAGCTCCTGGCCGGGTGACTCAATTGGAGTGGTTGGTGGAGGAATCGTCGGATTGGCAATTGCTCGTGAGATCAGCAATAGATACCAAGGCGTCGGAGTTACGGTCTTCGAAAAGGAAGACCAGGTCGCATCACACCAGAGCGGACATAACAGCGGCGTTGTGCACGCAGGCGTCTACTACCAGCCAAATAGTCTTAAAGGGCGCCTTTGCAGACGTGGTGCGGGCCTCTTACGGGAATACTGTCAAGAACGCGGAGTGCGATATCGAGAACTTGGCAAGCTCGTCGTTGCCAGTGCAGAGAAAGAATTGTCTGCGCTCGACGACATCGAGAAGCGCGCGCTTCTAAATGGGGTTCCAGGTGTTCGCCGGGTCGGCTCCAAGGAGATGGAGGACATCGAACCCTACGTCCGAGGAGTGAGCGCCCTCTACTCGCCAAGCACCGCATCCGTCGACTACAGGGGCGTGTGCGAAGCGCTTGGCGAGGAAATTCGGGGGATGGAAGGGGAGGTGCGTCTGAACACGCCGGTGACTGGGCTTAGGGAGACCGTGACAGGAGTCGAGGTGTGCTCCGCAGATCAACGGTGGATTTTCGACCGAGTAATTGTATGCGGAGGTCTCTACGGCGACCGGCTCGCTCGGCTCGCTGGCGGCCTTGGAGAACTGAGAACCATACCCTTTCGAGGCGAGTACTACATGTTGCGGTCTGAAGTTAGCCATCGCGTGCGGGGCATGATTTACCCGGTTCCAGATCCCAGGTACTCGTTTCTTGGCATCCATCTCACTCGAAATATTAGCGACGAGGTGCACGTAGGGCCGAATGCCGTTTTCGCTCTCGCTCTGGAGGGCTATCGCAGACGTGATATTGATTTCAATGATCTTCGACTCATGCTTAGCTGGCCTGGCACTTGGCGCCTCGTTCGAAGGAACTGGCAACATGGGTCGAGCGAGTTGTTGAGTTCATTGTCGAAGACGTTGTATGTGAGGCAGGTACGACGATATCTCGCGGACATTGAAACTTCGGATCTGATTTCGCCTAGTTCTGGTGTTCGCGCGCAAGCCGTTGATCGAAGTGGCAACCTGGTGGATGACTTTGTGTTGCAGGAAGAAGGGCGGATCCTCCTCGTGCGCAATGCACCATCTCCCGCTGCGACATCGAGTCTTGCTATCGCCGAATATGTGGTCTCCTTGTCATCTAAGCCATGACTCAGTAAAATCGTACGTGCGTACCACTTCGGTCTAACCAGCTGAACGCCCAACAGTAACCAAATCGCCAACAGCCTCGTTCTGAAGTGGACCCCGGATCACGCGGGCGGAGTTCGTGCGCCTGCGCGAGGCGACAAGTCGCAACACCGTGGCGTCACGCATGCGAGCACTCCGTCTTGCGGGCATCAGCTCGCGCACTTTCAAGGTGACGACCATCGCGGACCCCTCCGCCACCTTCTACCGACACGTCTTCATCACCATGGACGCCGGCGTTGCTGACTACATCAAATTCTACAACGATCAACGCCGTGCGCCAAGGTCGGTGGCGTCAGTCCCATCCGATACGAGTTATCGTTTGCTCGAGCATTGCAACACGCTTAGTCCGTGTCTACTTTCACTGGTGAAGCTAACAGTTCATACCGAACATCATCAGCGCACGATACATTCGATTCGCTGGCGGATGGATTAGCATGGCGACCGTGATGCCAAGCTAAGATTTGCCACTAATAGGACAGGGGAAGCCAAATGAGTTTCGAAGATGTGAAGTATCAAGTCGCCGTAGGTAATAGGGTTTTAGCCAATATTGGTCTGGCGAGCGGAGTATTAGTTTCGCTGGGCCATGTCAGCATGCGGGTGCCCGAGGCATCCGACCGTTTTGTGGTCAAGGGTCGGCGTTACAAGATGGATGCGCTTCCTAGAATGCGTCCTGAGGACATGGTTGTGTGTGACTTCGAAGGCAATCTCGTTGAAGGACCTCCTGGCGCCATGCAGTGCCATGAGGTCAAGATCCACTCCTGCATATACCGAGATCGCCCTGAGGTGCAGTCGATTGTCCACGTTCACCCGCGCTTCACGGTATTGGCATCGACACTTGGTACCCAACTAAAGCCCATGTGCCAGGAGGGAGCTTTGTTGGTAAGAGATCCGGTGCCGGTATACCCGCACTTCAAGATGGTGACAGATGACGGAGAAGGTACGCTCTTGGCTAGTTTGCTTGGTGACAGCAAGGTCATTCTGATGACCGGCCACGGAGCTGTGAGCATCGGTTCCACGGTGGACGATGCTATTGCCAATATGTACCAACTCGAAGAACAGGCAAAGATGAATTGGTACGGAATGTGTGCCGTCGGACCGGATTATCCTGGAATCCCGACTGAGCTTCTCAATGAAGCCCGCGACGCCCCCCCAATTTGGGAGCTTCCTCATCTTCGAGAACACATGAAGGGTACCGGTGCTACAACTGGCCAGATGGTCTACCATCGGACGGTGGCCGAGGAAAGTTTGGCTGCTGAGGGGATCACGAAGCCGACAAGTTGACGCACGGTAGGTGCCGGACGCGTCAGAGTTGCGCGAGGTAGACTTCGGGATGTCAATGAGGCTCGACCTAACCTCGCGTAACTATAATACTGCGAGTGGCACACAGATTGTGTCGGTGCAATTAGGTGGTCGTCAATGTTGCAGGTTGACCCTGAGCGTTACACTAACTCGTGGCCAACGTACCGAGATGAGCAACATTTTTAGAAGGGGAATCGATGGCTGAAACCGAGTTTGGTCCTCCAATCGAAGCGTCAATGTGGCAGGCGGATCTCTTCGCCCACCTAACGAGCCATGCAGACGCTGAACGAGACATCCTGGATGAATACGTTACGGCGGCGAAGCAGACCAAGTCGAAGGCGCTCTCGTATCTCGTCGACCTTCTGATCGAAGATGAAATTCGGCACCATACGCTCTTCGAACAGCTCGCGAAGTCGCTAAAGACCTTGGCAGAGCTAAGTGGCGCTGAGCCCGAAGTGCCGTACGTGGACTTTCAGAAGGTCGATCGATCGGCGGTCCTCGAGGTGAACCAGCGACTATTGACGCGGGAACGCGAGGATCGGCGGGAACTGAAGCGATTGCAGCGCGAGTTGCAAGGCGTCAAGGATTCAACACTTTGGAGCCTGCTCGTTGACGTGATGCGCCGGGACACTGAGAAGCACATCGCAATCCTGGGATTCGTGGACAAGCACACGCGGTAGGCGTTTTCGGTTCATGTTAAAGAAAGTAATCGTGTCCGGACGGAAGGCGTAAGCCACGCTCGCCGAAAGGATGCCCTCAGAGGAAACTCGCCGAACTCGTTGCGCTGGCTCCCTGACCGCGCTTCACGAAAACCATAGGAATCCGCACCACGATCCGGGATATCTGAAGGTTCTGAAGCCAATCACTTCGACGGTGAGATCGAGCGTCGTCGGCGCGATGAGGGATCTTCATCGTGCCTGAGTCCAGTCGCGTCCAGCTCGGTACCAAGTACCACCAAGAGATATATAGCGATCTATCTAACAGGTGCGCGGACGGCTCTGCGTTATCCGCAACGCTAAGTTGCCACTGAGCCCAGTTACGAGTGTTGTGCCAAAAAGGCGCGCAACAACTTGTTGAACTCTTGGGGCCGCTCGATATACGGCAAATGTCCGACATCCTCCATTACCACGAATTGACCGTCAGGCACCAGATTGCTAACTGTCCGAGCCGCTTCCCTGTCTCCTCTTGGATCAACCGCACCCCACACACCTAAGACGGGCACCTTGACCTCGCGGAGTCGCTCACCAATCATCAGATCAGGTGAACCACTCACCTGCGTCAGACCTGCGGCTCGGCGTTGATACGCCAAAGCGGCACCTGGTAACGCCGATGAAGTGAGTTGCAACAGCAGTACCGCTTCCGGAATCTTGGTGATATCGGCCACAATATTGGCCATTCCAGCTTCGACGCGCGCGAGCGAGGGATCTTCGAAGACCCTGCTCCCGTTCTGCTGCGACCCTTCGCTGCGCGCTCGCTGCAAAGCCTGATCACCACTTAATATCACTTCGCAGCCTACGAAGACGAGATCTCGATATCGTTCAGGCTGACGAAAATACGCCAATGCGGTCAGCCAGCCACCGAGGGAACTTCCGACCAGAGAGACGTCCTGGAGTCCTAGGTGGTCCATGAAGCCGATGAGGTGTTGTAACAACTCCCGATGGGGAGGTTGGCCCTCCGTGGTTAAACCTTCCGTAAACCCACATCCCAACAGATCTGGTGCGACCACCAGATAATTAGTAGACAAGTCCTCGATAGTTCTGATCCAGAAGTCAGCCGTCATCCGCACGCCGTGGATCAGAACCACTGGATGCCCTTGGCCAGCCTCGTAATAGCGTGTACGAACGCCATCGATCTCTACAAACTTAACGCGAATAGTCTCTTGGGCCATTTTTCCTCCATTGTGGTGAAGCCGGATGTGCACTTCATGCGAGCCGATTGATGACTCCGCGTGGTACTCGCTGCGCAACTTTCAATTCCGATTCATCCCACCCTGCACCGCGCTCGACGATTCCGGAGAACAAATTGGCAGCAATCTCTACCGAGGCATTTTGTGCCACTTCGGTCGTTTCCCGCTCGACTTCCTCCCACTCCCTCAATGCTGTTTCGACGTCATCGGTGCCTTCCATGGCTGCGGCTAGCCCCAACGCGTTCATCATCGCTGTGCCTGCGCCCTGGCCGATCGTGGGCGGCATAGCATGGGCGGCGTCACCGACGATCGCAACGCGCCCGTACGACCACCTATCCACCCGCGTTACCTCATAGTGGTCCAAGCGCGATCGCTCGGGCAGATCCCGGAGTGCGTTCGCCAGCACTGGGAAGGACTCACACCACACCTTCGATGACAATGGATCCTGGTGCGCCAGCTCGTCGGTCTCCTGGGCTCCCAACAACAGGTAAAGGTCGTCCTCGTTGCACGGTGTGTAGAGCACTCGGCGTTCGAGGTCGCAGTTCCAGTAATTGACGTAGTTCAGCCATTGGTCTTCCGCAGGTCCCGCCCATCGCCGCGGAACCAGAAAGCGATGGACCACAAACGAAAATTGCGAAGCGTCGACCCGTACGCCATCGAGCGAATCGCGTACCTTCGACCCCACGCCGTCCGCTGCAATCACCAAATCAGCGGGCCACTGGCGCCCATCCTCGGTCCAGAGCACTCCTTTCGGATCAGCCGCAACGGCTCGCGAGTTGGTTACGATAGAGACGCCCGCCTTCCGGGTCACAGTCTCGATTGCCCTATGAAGGTCCTGGCGTGTAAGAGTAACGAGGCGGCCCCCACCTGGTATCTCATTTTTCTCGCGGGCTAGTAGCTGATTGTCCTGATCACGCGACTCTTTCCACGGGGCAGAATACGACCGAGACATAACCTGATCGTACGCACCAATCGCTTGTAACACCCGTTGACCATTCGGGGCGAGATAGATGCCCGCACCAAAGCTTCGAAGAGAGGGCGCCGCCTCGTGTACTTGGACAGACCATCCCCGCTGAGCAAAAGCCGTCGCTGCAACCAAGCCCGCGAAACCACCTCCAGCAATTTCAACGTGCATCGGTTTCATTTCAGACATTAACTTGGTGTCGTCGGTTGGAACGACTTACACAAGGAGGAACTCAAACTCCGTGGGCCCAATGGACTCACGTGGTTTGAGTTCCTGCTGCTGGAAGCGCAAGAGCAGACCCGACGGATCCTTCACGAAGACACAGCGGCGTTGGGAGTCTTCGAGGTAAGCGACCAACTCGATGTCCCGCTCCTCAAGTCGCCGTATCGCGTCATATGGGTTCTCTGACACTTCGAAACTGACGTGATGGAGACCCGCTGGTCGGCCCAGTACGGCCGGGACCAAGACGAGGCAAGGCCGATTGAGCGACCCGACAAACACGGCGTACGGACTATTTGGGCCGCCAATGCTGCAACTCAGTCCAATGTGCTCCGTGTAGAAGCGACACATGTCCTCGTAGTCATTGCAAACTATCGTCGCACTGGCCGTTCGCAGAGGATGGAATACTGCCTCGGCGATCTCACGGATCTCGGGGTTCTGCGGGTAGCAAGAGACCTGCGACGGTGGTGTCGAGCCCGGCTTCCAGTCGGGTTCGGTGTTCGTGATTACTCCCGACCTGAGCTCACGCCAGTCTGACTTTACATCGGCATAGATCTCGACTCCGTTACCGTCCGGATCCGAGAGGTAGACGCTGTGGGCAACATCATGGGACGCTGTCTCAGTGAAGGTGGTCCCTCGTTCGCACTCAACTTCGTATCCGGCGACTAGGTCAACCTCGTTCTCCAACTCGAAGGCCAGGTGGTTCAAACCAGGTGGACGGCCATGGCCTGCTGGCCCGTCGGTATCCACAATGGCGATATCGTGATATGTGTTGCCATTCGAGAGAAAGATCCCTTCGATGCGCGGCCGCCTGTACACCTCGGCCAAACCGAGGACATTGCGATAAAAGTTGTTCGTCTCCTCGACGTCCCGTACCCAGAGGTTCGCATGCGCCAAGCGTCGGGGCCTAAACCCTCTCCTGTCTTGATTCGTATCCAGGTTCGTATTCTCAATTGTGCTCATTAATCCCCCAATATATCAGGTTCTCCTCGGGTTGGTGTGGGTGAATTCTGGCCATCAGGCGAAAGTCGTCGTCGGTAGTTCGATGGTGAGACCACCGCAGCACAAGCAGACCCCAACTCGTCGCGTAACTCTGATGCGTCAACCTTTGACAGGTTGCGCATTACCGAGCTAATGTGCGCGATCGTCGTCATCGCGTCGTAGAGCGTCGTCGAGTCGAGGTCGCGCTTTTCAGCGACGTCGCAGGTAACCGCAAAGACTCGGTTGGGACGCTCTGAGTTTCTGAGGCGCTCGCGCATGTTGAAGAACACCATATGGGCAAAAATCGTCCATCCGCCGACGTCGTAACTGCCAATATCCGCAGCGTAACGCTGGGCGGTTTTGCGATCCGACGGGCCCTCCAGGTATTGGAGCGCCATGTCAGTCGCCATGACCGAAGAGGGCGCCGAGCAACGTCCGTGATTGCTGAAGGAGTCGGCGAGGGCGTCGTCTGGAAAGAGCCGGTCGCGCTCTCGGCGCAAGAAGGCGTAGACCGAATCCTTCGCCGACGTCTTGTCGCAGAACTCGCTCATGTGTTCAAAGAAACTGCCTTGCCTATTCGCCACTCCGAGGGCCATCGGCCACTCCTGATCCATAAATCCATAAATCCATAAATCCACTCATACAACTATCGCCAATGACTGAATAAATCGCGAGCGTTCAAGCATGCACACGACAACAGCCACCTAGGCATGCCCGAACTCAGTCAGCGCTTCATCAAGCGACAATCCACCAGCGTCGCAAACTCGTATCGAGTGCTCGGTAACCCCGAGGAACTCCACCTTCTCGAACACTTCGCCCACAACCCTATTGCGGACGATAATCATTCCGTCAGGGCCCCTGCTGTCAGGAACCAACAACCAGTGGCGCGTGTCGCTTCCGAAGAAGACTGACGACGGACAAGGCAGTTATGAGTCCTGTGCGGGGATTCTCACTTGGTACATTTTCAATCGTCATCATAAACGTAGCTGCATCAGCATCGACTTCTACACGGTGCGTGTTTCTACTGATATCAGGATCAGCCCAAATCTCTACCTGTGTGTCATCTACTCCTATACCAGCGAGTCCCAATGCAACCGCAACATTCAGATTTGCAGGGAAACCCACAATGGCTTCCCTGGCGGTGCCGGAAAACAATAACTGTGGGACTGTAATGTCTTCAATACTCAGCATGTTCTGACCCAGAAATGGTGCACCCACCAAACCCTTTACGGGTTTGCGACTCGTAATCTTGATGGAGTGAACAATACCTTCCGCGGCAGCACCGACAGCATCGAGTCCTAACAGTGCACCAGTGGGAACGATCAGGCGACCACCGTATTCCCGCGCCAAATCAAGAAGGTGCGGACTGTCGAGCAAGGCCCCAACACTAAGAACGACAACCTCCTTGCCTTCTTTAAGCATCGGCTCCGCTATCGCCGTAAGCAAGTCTGGCGGAAGGCACTCGACAACCACATCTGAGAGTGGCACCAGTGACGCTAACTCCACGAGGGGCACATCAATTCCCTCCTCGCGGAGAAACGTGTGGGCCTTCTCGGTGTCTCTTGAGGCCACTCCCGCAAGCTGACATCCGGGGATGCCCTCAGCCAGCCTCCTTACAACTTCTTTGCCTATTGTCCCAAGTCCCGCAACCCCAATTTGCTCTGCAACCACTTACAACTCCTCTACAACGGCTAGACCGTCTCGGCCCAGGCTTTCAAACAAGCGCATCTCTAACCGCAGTACGGCTCCCCTGTATGCGACACGCCACAACGGCATCGTTACGATGCGTGCTGTAGGAATAAGTGACCCACCTCATCCAATGTCCACTCCTGACACGGGCCAGCTTTTACTACGCGACCACCCACGAGAACAGCTCCTCTATCAGCCAACGCGAGAATATCCTTTGCTCGTTGTTCCACCACAAGTAATGCGATTCCCGAAAGTCGAAGCTCCACAAGCTTCTCCCAAACCTGCGACACAATCTTTGGGGCAAGCCCGGAGCTTGGCTCATCAAGCAGCAGTATCTGAGGAGCACTCATCAAGGCACGAGCCAACCCGAGCATCGTCCTCTCCCCTCCGCTCAACACCCCAGCTCGACGGCCAAGCATGACACTCAATCCCGGAAAGAGCGGAAGTACCGCAGCACAACGAGAATCGAAACTCTTCGGGGCAGCGTAGACCCCCATCCTCAAATTCTCTGCCACGGTAAGCGAGGGAAATACATTGCCGACCTGCGGTAGATAGCCAACTCCGTGCGCAATCAGTTCCTCCGGTCGTCGGTGCAATGCACTCCAGTTATTGACGCTCAGGCGACCCTCCGTCACTGGCAGGAAGCCGAGAATAGCTTTCAACAGCGTGCTCTTACCCGCCCCATTGGGCCCCACCACAGCGACCATCTCACCCTCTCGAACATCTAGGTCAACACCATGCAAAATCGGCACGGTACTGTAACCAGCGACAAGGCCTTCGATCTCTAAAATTACCGGCTTCGCACTATTAACTGAGGTAGGCATCCCTCACCCCTTCATCGGCAATGACCTCGTCAAAACTACCTTCCACAAGAACTCTGCCGGCCGCCATGACGATTACCCGATCGCACAACTCTTCTACAACTTCTAAAGCGTGTTCCACCAAAAGACAGGCAACGCCGTGATCCGCCAGATCACGCACATGTTCCAAAAGACGCGGCCGCAGTAACGGACTTACGCCAACCGTCGGCTCATCCAGTAACAGCAGCCGCGGCTCGGCCATCACACTTCGGGCAATTTCTAGCAGCCGCTTCTGACCGCCGCTGAGATTCCCCGCGTACTCATTCTCCATTTCAGAAAGACCGAATTCGCTCAACAGCATCCTTCCGCGAGAAAACTCCTGCCGCTCATGATCGCGCCACTTTTTACGCTGAAATATGACAGGACCTAGTTTTTCACCCGGATGCCCCTGCGATGCAATCATGATATTTTCCATCACCGTTAGTCCAGGAAACTCGCTATTAAGTTGAAAGGTCCTGATCATCCCCGCAGCGGCTCGCCGATACGGGGTCCATCGAGTGACATCGCGCCCTTCAAAGACAATGCTGCCCGAGTCCGCATGTACCCTGCCACTCAAAATGTCCACGAGCGTGCTCTTTCCCGCACCATTTGGCCCAATGAGTCCTACGATCTCGCCCTTCCGTACGGTCAAACTACAACCACTTACCGCGCGTAGACCACCGAACGCTTTCACTACGTCGCTGCAAACAAGGCTGGGCTCTTTTTCAAGACCGTCATTAGAGACGTCGTCACCTACTGCTCCGCCCGTGAGGTCATCTATCACTTCCTGGCTTCTCCCTTCCGAAGCTTTCGAAGCAGGTTTCCTTCGCTTACCTCACCGGGCTTCGAATCTATCCAAGGCCACTTCGCCTTTCGCTCAGGAAGCAGTCCACGGGGCCGTACCCATAGGAACCCGATGGTTATGATCCCTATAAGCACCCATTGAACCGATGGAATAAGGCCAGGATCGCTCGAGACTGCGGGCAAAAATACCACCGCCTCATTGATTCCCACACCCACGACGGCAGCTCCCAACACTACGCCAAGGTTGTTCCCGCGACCGCCCACTATGACTATTGAGAACACCACAAGGGTCTCGGCCTCTTGCCATGACAAGGGGCTCCAGGCTCCAATAAAGCCAATTAACAGTGCGCCGGACAATGCAGCCATGCAGTTCCCGAGTATAAATACCGATAGTCGGTAGTGGCGCACATTTTTCCCTAGGGCCGCCGCCGCGTCAGGACGTTCACGAATTGACTTCAGCACGCGCCCATACGGCGATCTCGTCACGGCCCCAACTAAAAGCCAACTAATCGCCAACCACCCGAGAGCAAGAATCGGATACCACAACTCCGGATTCGAAACCGGGCTCGGCACCCCAGATATTCCGATATAGCCATTGAAGAGATTCGCGTAAGCACCTATCAACGTAAACATGGTCAGAAATACGACAAAAGTCATAAGAGCGCCAAAGTCGTCTCGTACCGACCGAAGCACTATTAGTCCCACTCCGACCGAAAAGACGCCGGCCACAACAACCGCGCTCAACACGGTGAGCGGATAGGGCAAGTGTACTGGTAGGTTCCAGGCGTATATTTCTTGGAACAGGGCTGGTACGCGGCCCTTATCGGAGCCCAACGCGGTTATCCCGCCCACGTAGGCACCGATGGCAAAAAACAAGTAATAGCCGAAATTCAGAACGCCCCCGAGCCCATATTGTACATTTAATCCAAGCCCAAGAATGGCGTAGGAAACGAACAGGACGAGCAAAGTCGAAATGTAATAGGCCACTACGTGCCTCCCCAACCTCTAGAAATTACTCCCGCAAGGCCGCCCGGCCGTATCATAATCACGACCATCAAAACTAGAAGGCCAATGAGTACCTCATACTGCGTGCCGACGAAGACTCCCCATAGATTGTCGGCGAGGGAAATCACTAACGAACCGGCTATGGCGCCCCAGATACTTCCCAGTCCGCCCAGCATCGCAGCAGGAATTATGAGCAGTAAATAGTTGTCGCCTATGGCGCCATTCACGGTGCTAGTGCTCGCCGCAAGAGCGAGGCCAGCAATACCGGTCACAAGGCCAGTGACGAACCACGCAACCGTTGTAACTTTCCGGGTTGGCACCCCAGAAGCGCCGGCCAACATTCGGTTGTCCACGATGGCCCGGATGGCGATGCCCAATCTGGTCCGATGTAGCAGGGCCGCCAATCCAGCCGTCATCACCACGGCAAGCGCCACTACGACGAGTTGTGCTCCAGATAGTTCAAAGGGGCCCGCGTGGATAGCGAGCGACGAGCCGCCAAACGGGAGAGTGAAGGAGTTGTCACGAAATCCGCCATCCAATCCGTAGTCGATGATGGTACCCAGGCTGAACGTTACGATCATCAGAACGAAAGCGGAAGCTCCGCGCCTAATGAATGGACCCACAAGGAACGCGCTCATTCCGGCCGCAAATAATCCAGAAAACAGTACCGCCAAACCTATTGCGAGCCAGAATTCAATCCCAACAATACTGAAAAAGAAGTATGCCGCATAACACGACAGGGTTAAAGCGGCACCGAAGGCCAAGTTGAATATGTTCGACACAGCGAACTGCAACGAAAACGCAACTGCGGCGAGGCTCAACGTAGCCGCAGTAACTACTGAGAAGGCGAGACTAGCTATGAATAGGTTCATGAAGTGGGTTCTCCTCCTCTGAGAAAGCGGCACTAAAAACGAAAACGTTGGTGGGGGGTCTCTTCATCTCACAAGGTGGTCACTCTTGATTTCTCCTTGGGTTTCGCAAAGACGAACACGCCTTACTTAGTAGCTTGCTACCGGCATTGCGGTAGCAAGCTACTAAGTAAGAGCCGCAGCAAAATTACGAATACTTGGCCAAAGTTGCGTCAGAAATTACCTTCGTAGTGACAATCTTGCCAGCTGCGCTTGTGTTGGCTATATCCCAAGAGCCAATCACTGAGTGGTATTGATTAAAGTACATCGAACCCATGGTCGTCGCATAAAAGAACGGTTCATGCGCCTTAATCGCAGCGAGCCCTTGACTATATGTGGTTACCCTTTTGCCCTGATGATTGTTGGTCACCTTAGTTAAGTCCTTCACGTAGACCTGTGGATTCGTCGAGTTCGCGAGGTCCATAGCTAAAGCCTCGATAATCACGCTGTCGTAATTGTCGGCTACGTACGAATTATTGTAAGTATTTGGATGCTTTTCGACCTTCTTAAGTGCCGCAAGAAAGCCAGGATACGCTGAGTTCGGTGGATTCGTAGGCGTCGCCAGAAAGTGTACTTCTTGGCCTAACTTTGCGAAACCGCCCACTGCATTCGCTACCGGGGTGAGCCAAGCCAGATTGGAAAGGAAACTCGTGCCAATGACTGGAATCACCTTCCCAGCTTCCAGCGTCTTCAGTTCGGAAAACAGGGTTGCAGCAGTTTGTGAGTCGGTTTCGTACAGGATTACTTGTGGGTTTGAACTTAGAGCCTTTGCGATTTCTGTGTCGTAGGATGTCTGGTCTAGTGGCAGTGGCTCGTTGACCACCACTTTGCCGCCGTGGGAGGTGTATAGCTTCACCATTGGTGCGACATTCTCCTGGGATCCCGCATTCTCGCCAAAGAGAATAGCGGCCCGCTTGTACCCCTGCGAGAGCGCCGCTGCCGTCATTGCCACGCTGAGGCTACTGTCGGAGGGATAGTCCCGAAAAACGTACTTATAGTGGACATGATCTAACTGAGTCGTTCCCGACTGAGTCATTGTGACCATTTTGTCGCTGTTGAAGATCTGGGCTGAAACGATAGCGGTGTCGGAGGTCAGTCCCACGACACCTGAAAGCTTCGGATACCGCGCAAGCATTTCTCTGGCGGCGGCGACGCTGTCGGCCGGATCAGCTCCGAGATCCGTTTGGATCAGGTCGAGCTGCCTTCCCAAGATGCCGCCCTCAGAATTAATGGCCTGCTGCGCAGCGAGGAAGCCAGGCACGTCGGCTGTGAGGCCAATGGATCCACTGGGGCCCGTGAGCGGCACGAACATGTCGATCTGTACGTGCGCTTTCGAAGTGGCGGCAGAACTATCGGTTGAATTAACGAACGCGATAGACGCTACGGTTAGCGCTCCGCTTGTCATGACTAAAGAAAGTCTCTTTATACTACAATGCCCCACGATTTCCCCCTCATTCTCCTGCGGATATACCGCATTGATTTAGATGTGTCGACCGTAGCATATTTACACGCAAACAAGTTGACGCTGTTCGTTGCTCTGGTGGGCGGCCAATTAAATCTGATTAGTGAGTAGTCATGAACAGAGTCACTCACCAAGTTTTGCGCTCACCCCTTGGAACCGCCCTCATTTAAAACTTCCGAAAGGCGGAGCGTTCGAGGTAGGCGGTGTTTTCGCCTACGCACGAACGATGGCGCTAACGATGGAGCTTCCAGATGAGTCAACGTCACGCCGTCACGAAGAAGATGACGGTCACTTACAAGCTCCTTCAAGACCGAGTAAACGAAGATCCTGGACGACCGACTCACCGATTAGCACCGCGATTACGCGCGTCACACCCTCGTGGACGTGGGCGCCGTGAAGTGAGTGACGCCGCGACGCGCTCGAAGCCCGCGATACCCGGCGCACTTCACGGCGGTGTTGGCCCTCGTGTGTCCCTCAGTCGTTACCCCGTCGGCAAGCGACTCGCCCCGAAGCTCGGTGTGCTCGTGGTGATGCTCAAGCGACGGAGACCTCGTGCTCACTGACGATGACGTCGCACTGCTCAGCGCGATGAGTGCCGCCACCGTCGATCGTCACCTGAAGAGTGAACGTGTTCGTCTCGGGATGAAGGGTCGCTCTCACACCGAGCCCGAGACCCTCCTCAAGTGCCAAATACCAATTCGCACCTGGGCCGAATGGACCGAGGACCATTCGGGCTTCGTCGAGATCGACACGCGCGTGCGAGAGCTCGAGTAGAGAGTTCTGTTTCACCCCGACCATGACCGATATCGCCACGGGCTGGACCATCAACCGATCGGTCAAGAACAAGTCAGCCGTCTGGGTCCTCGAAGCGATCGACGAGGTCGCCGCTCGTTTCCCCTTTCCGATCCTCGACGACGACTCGAACAACGGCGCGGAGTACATGAACGTGCATCTCTTCGACTACTGCAAAGGGCGAAAGATCACCTTCACCCGCTCGAGGTTCAACGCAACTGGACGCGCAATGTGCGGTGCCACGGCGAAGAATCAGAGAAGCACACCGCACCCCAAGAGAAACTCACGGAAATTGAATCACCGCTGGCTGGTTACTTGCGAGTGAGCACCTGCGCAATGCGATCACATGCGAGAGCAAGCCGGCCATGATCCTGAGAGAAATTGATACGGAAGTGTCCCCGACCACCAAATCCGAATTGGTAGCCGGGGCTGATTAGAACTCCGTTGGCCTTCAGCGCCACAGCAAGCACGTGATCATCGTCGCTGCCGGATTCGTTAGCCCAAGCTGTATCGGAAATATTGGGAAAGACGTATGAACTGCCGGCCGGCGCCGATACGGCCAGGCCCGGTATCGCACGGAGGCGATCGACCAAGAAATCTCGAATCTTCTGGTGGGCAATCGTACGTTCTGCGAGCCACACCTCATCGCTATCCATCCAGTGCCGCAAAGTGTGCTGCGCGTAACCTGCTGCGCGCAGAGACGCAAGTGAAATCACTTGCTCCATCGCGTCAACTATCTCGGAAGGTCCGACGGCCGCACCAACGCGGTACCCGCTCATTGACTCCGTCTTCGATGGTCCAATTAAGGTGACGGTCCTTTCAGCCATTCCTGGCAGGGCACCGAGGTGCACATACTCATTGTTGTCAAAGACCAGGCGACAGTAAAGCTGGTCAACGATTGCCAGCATGTCGTGCTCTACCACCCATCTTGCTAGAAGCTCGGCCGACTCTCGTGAATAGACGCCTCCGGTGGGGTTATTAGGATGCGAAAGTACGAGGACGCGCGAGCGACGCCGTGTTGCTAGCTCAAGATCGGCTTGATCGATCGTGATAATGCCGAATGGATCCTGTTGCATCGGAATCCGATGAGCATCAGCACCCAGGAACGCACTGATCCGCTCATCCATGAAGTATTCCCTGGAAGGGAACGCGATGACATCCCCCGGCGTCACCATCGCTGACAACGCGCAGAACAATCCACCCTGAGTACCCGGGGTCAAAATCAGCTCGCTGGCAGGATCAATGGTGCGACCAAGAAGTGCCGCTGCTCGTGGTGCCAATAGACGACGAACGTTGTCGCTCCCCCGGTAAGGCGAGTAGGCCTCCTTGTTCTCCGTGATGGCGGCGTTGAAGTCGACGCTGGCCGACGCGGGGGGTAGGAACGCTCGGGTATCGCCGTGTGTGAGATCTATGAGGTCTCCTGTCCCCGGGGCGGCGCCCAGTGATTTATCCAAGGCTCGCACGGACGAACCGTAGCTTGGTGCATAGGCGTCGAGTTCGGCCGCCGCCAGTGCCGGAGTACGTCGGTAATTAATCATCATTCCTCCTTTGTTGCACGCTATTCCAGAGCGAGTGGTCGAGCCGCTACGAAGTCAAGAACTCTCAAAAACCTAGGTTGGTTGGGTCCAAACCGGGTGACAAACCAACTAAAAACAGCCGGACCCACGCGACTGCGTCACCTCCGTCAAGTCCCTGGACCACAATCTCGAATCGGTCGAGGTCGGCTCCAGCATCTTACAATTCCTGACGACCCAATTCCCAATCAAGGGTAATCAATTACCTTGACAAACTGTGAAGGTCGGTCACTACTTGCTTGACCGCGTCGTCATTAATGTCAGCGACGGCAACTCAGACCCTCCGCCGTTACAATCTCTGCGATGGCGCTACCCAATCCGCGTCCTTCACCCAGTACCAGTGCCACTTTGTCTTTGAGTCCGAAGTCCTTTCTTCCAATTTATGATTGCTGAAGATTGGCGGCGGCAGCGTAGTCAAGTCGATGTCTCGGCGACATATCGGCGTCAACGCGCAAACTGCCATACCCGTGCCACCGTTGGTGCACGCGCCCCGCTCTAAGACGGGGTGAGCATTTTGGAAGTTTCTCATCACCAGGCGGTCGGAGTCCTCGAAGACAAGAGAACGCCCGGATCTCGTGGTCTGCACAGGTTCCCCTTCTCTATGAAACAGCCGCTAATGGGAATTCCGTTCCATAGTTAAGGGCCTTTTGGTTCCTAGTAGCCGGTGACCGGGTCGTAGAGGTTCCGCATCGGCTCCCCGCTGCGCCAGTGTATTAGATTCTCGAGGAAAAGTTGGACCAGCGATTCGTTCTCGGTCTGCACGGTGGAGGCCGAATGCGGCGAAATGATGACGTTCTCGAGGTCCCAGAATTGGCTGTCGGCGGGCAACGGCTCCTCCACGAAGACATCGAGGCAGGCGCCACCCAGGCTTTTGTTGGCAAGCGACTGCAGGAGTGCGTCCTGATCAACGAGCGGGCCTCGAGAGACGTTGATCACGATTGCGTTCGAGGGCAATAAGTCGAGCTGGGTTGCGCCGATCATACCTTCGGTCTCCTGCGTAAGCGGACATGAGAGGATGAGAATGTCGGTGTCGACCAAAACTTCGTCGAGATGCGAACGGTCGATCAGTGCGCTGAGTCCCTCGATCTCGTAGAGCGCTCTGGTGCGTCCGAGGCCGGTCACCGTGACGCCCTGGTCTGAGAACTGGCGGACGATCTGGCGTCCCATCCCGCCAAGCCCCACGACGAGCGCCCGCATTCCACGTAACTGTCGCGTCGTGTAACGCTGCCAGTGATGTTCGCTCTTGCACTTCGCGAGGTGTGGCAGTCCCTTCACGAAGTAGAGGGCGCCCATCAAAGCGAACTCCGCAAGCGGCACAGCGTGAATACCGCCGGCGGTGGTGGCGATGATGCCGCTCTGGTCGAGACCAGTGCGCTGCATAAGTGCCCCGATACCGGCGCTTGTTCCCTGTATCCACTTCAGATTCGCGCACCGCTCGGGCATCGACGAAGGGTCGAGCCAATCGAAGTCAAAGAACACGTCCGCCAGGGCGGCCGTCGATCGCCAGTCGTCAAGCTGGGCGCGCGTCAACTCACGAGGGGGCGCTGAGTGGTCGCACAAGTAACGCGGCACCGGCAAGAGGTCGGGTCGGTAGTGAACTCGAACATCGTCGGCGGATGCCGCTATGAGGTCGACAAGACCCGGTTCGAGATATGAGCCAATTACGATGTTCAAAGTCACGAATGTCCAAGATACTGCGGACAAATCGACAATCCGCCCTTTGATTGCGGATCCCCAAAGTTATGGTCGAGCTCACACGAGACCTGAGCAACCGCAGGGCCAAAGTAGGCGTTGAACTCGAAATTCTGCAGCGTGGTAGTGACGTTGGTCGTGATCGCCATCGTTGATCCGGACGACGTGGCTGATGCTGTGGTGGCCGGAGATCCAACAGTCGCCGCGAGAGCAAAGATTCCGACCATAACGCCAGCGTACCTTGACACCACGATCTTCTCTGTTCCCGCCACCACCGTACAATGAACGCCACCGTCATCCCATCTCAGTCGGTACTGAGTGTAGAAGTGGGGCTCCCTTCGATTTGGTTGACAGTTACCTGAGGAGTGCGCGTCCATAGTGCCCGTGGAGTGCCCGAGATTGGGAAATACAAACTTACGGTCAGCGGATATTCCTTCTGATCAGTTCTCTTCCTTCCCGGCAAAAGCGCCGACCGTTTGGGTGAGGTTGAACTCCTGTAGGAACTGTTCCCGGATGGCGTTGCCAGTAAAATTGACGGAAATATATGCCGTGCAAGGCGATGCCACAGTGCAGGCCTTCCCGGAAAACGTCTTCGGACTCCTGGCACTCGCGCCCGCACTCAAACTACTTCCAGACACGCTCAGCGTGGGAGAGGCTGACCGCCGATGCAGCTACAGCCGACGTTTCTCGGGGAGGAGACCTGCCGGTCGACTCCAAATAAAGAGCAGAGTCACCACTCCAATAACAATCCACTGGACCGCGTCGATAAGTCCAGGATTCCCGATCTGTGGGAGCTGCGTCACTACCTGTTGTAATACATTATGGGTAGTAAGATGACGTCTAGCAAGACGCCCCGTCGGCTCGCAACTCCTCCAACTATGATGGTGCCAAGGAGCACGAACGTTCCAGGATATTGCCAGGCGCTCGGGGTCGACGAGGTTGCACCGGGACCGAATCCGTTCAGCCTACGGATTCGGTCCCGCGGCCTGTCGCCTCGTCCATGGACGCAGCAATCGGTTGGCTCAATATCCGTTCCTCACCGTTCTCCTGCTCCTCTGCCCCTGTACGCTTTCATTCTTCATACCTCATTACCCCACGCTTCTCTGGCTCCACCCACCTTGGCCCTGCTACCTCACGCTTCTCAATCCGCTTCCTTTCCCCGCTCCCCGCTCTCTGCGCTCATTGTTATTTGTTGTCTCACACGTCTGGCACTCGAGGGGTTTAAGCGTCCTTTATTGCATCTGATGCGACAGTTGCGTTGCGTGCAGGCCCAATTGACATGATGACGATTCGGCGCCTCAGCATCGGAGCGGGTTACAAGTACCTGCTCAAATCAATCGCGGTGGGCGATGGTCCCGAAGGCACCGACAAGTCAGACCTGGTTCGCTACTACAGCGAAACTGGCACTCCCCCAGGAGTCTTTCTCGGCGCCGGACTCGTCGGTCTCAAAAACGGTCTTGGTGTTGCTGTCGGGCAATCGGTGACGGCGGAAAACCTCCAGAGGATGCTGCAGGACTGCGCCGATCCAGTCACCGGCGAGGTGCTCGGAAGAGTTCCGAGCACCAAAGCCGTCGGTGGTTTCGACTTGACGTTCAGTCCCACCAAGAGTGTCTCTACCGCCTGGGCTTTGGCCGACCGAGAGACCCGCGATGTGATCTACCGGTGCCACCAGAAAGCGATCGCGCAGGTCCTCGCCTACGCCGAGCGCGAGGTGTTTCACACACGAACGGGTAGCCAAGGCTGCGTCGAAGAGGACATTGTGGGCGTCGTCGCGGCGAGCTTCACCCACTTCGATTCTCGAGACGGCGATCCCCAATTGCACGACCACGTGGTCGTGCTCAACCGAGCCCAGGCCAAGAGTGATGGCGTGTGGCGCACCCTTGACAGTCGCCAGTTGTTCGCGTCAACGGTGATGCTCTCTGAGATGCACCAGGGCGTACTTTCGGACCTACTGACCGCCGAACTCGGCTGGGACTGGGAGGCCCACGCTCGCCGCTCCAGCACCGCCCCAAAGTGGGAAGTGGCCGGCGTGTCGACGGGTCTTATGGATGAGTTCTCGCAGCGCACGACCGCCATCGTCGGCGCGAAGGATCGCCTCATCGCCCAGTTCGAAGTCGATCACCACCGCGCTCCCACCGACGTGGAAGTTCTCAAACTCCGCCAGACGGCTACCCTCTCTACCCGACGGGCCAAGCAGGGCCTGGGCCTCGGAGACCTCACCAAAGAGTGGACCGCTCGGGCCGCACCGTACCTCAACGATGAACCCATGGCGTGGGTGCATGAACTAGGTGGCAGAGACGTGCGCGCTTTCACCAGCCAAGAGTTCGAGGACGAGATCTTGCTCGACATTGCGGACGCTGCCCTCGATGTCGTCAGCGCGAAGCGCTCGACGTTCTCTCGAGCCAACGTCCAAGCAGAGGTCTTTCGCCAGATGCAGGGTGTTCGTTTCACCAAGCCCGCCGAGAGAATATTGACGGCCGCTCGAGCGACCGACCTGGCCGTCGCCCAGGCGCTTCTCGTTAGCACTCCCAACCTGCACCACACGCCACGTTTCTTGCTTCGCAGCAATGGCACCTCTAAGTTCCAGGGAA
>PMAL01000086.1 GCA_003152555.1 Acidimicrobiaceae bacterium
ACACTCACCAATCGCGCCAATCACCTCGTCAAGATTCTCTCCCGTGAGTGCGGACACGTAGACGCTGCCCTCGTAGAGTTTGGAAAGATCACGCGCCCGCGAGCCCGGCAGATCGGCTTTATTAAAGACCAGCAACTCGGGGACGTTGTCCGCGTCAATCTCGTGCAACACTTCACGCACCGCGGCAATCTGCAATTCGGCATTCTCGCTGTCGCCGTCAACCACGTGGACGAGCAGGTCCGCCAACTGGACTGACTTGAGCGTGCTCATGAAGGCCTTGACAAGTTCGTGCGGCAGGTTCGAAATGAAACCCACCGTGTCGGTGAAGAGCACCGTTTCTCCACCGGGAAGTTGGCGCTGTCGAGTGCGCGGATCCAAGGTTGCGAAGAGTCGGTTCTCAACCTCAACGCCAGCGTCGGTCAGTGCGTTGAGCATCGAGGACTTTCCGGCATTGGTGTATCCCACCAACGTCACTTCGCGGTGACGACCCCTGGCTCGGCCCTGGCGTTGGACACCGCGAGTACGGTCAATCTGTTTGAGCTCACCTTGAATGCGGTGGATGCGGTGCACCAGTCGCCGGCGATCGACCTCGAGCTGCGTCTCACCCGGACCGCGGGTGCCAATACCACCGGCCTGCTGGGAGAGTGAACCGTCGTCACGGCGCAACCGAGGCAGCCGGTATTGCAGCAGGGCCAGTTCCACTTGCGCCTTGCCCTCAGGGGTGCGGGCGTTTTGGGCGAAGATGTCCAAAATCACGGCAGTGCGATCAATGGCCGTGCGGCCCAAGATTTTTTCCAAGTTGCGATGCTGGGCCGGTGAAAGATTGTGCTCGAAGACGACCGTGTCCGAGTCGACCGCGAGACATATCTCACGCAACTCGTTGACCTTGCCCGATCCGAGGAACGTCGCCGGATCGGGTGCGTCGCGACGCTGGACAATTCGGGCCACGACATCGGCACCCGCCGTGTCGACGAGCAGTGCCAGTTCGTCGAGTCGTCGATCGAGTTCATCGGATGTCACGCCAGGGAACAACACACCTACCAGCACGATTCGCTCGCGAAACGTGCGATCTATCAGCGAGCTGGGTATGTAGGTCAAGCGTCGAGCCACTCCACGTGCGCCACGAACTGCACTGGCCCACTCAGCGTCGCCTGTCCCCGATGAAGCTGGACGCGCAGCGGTCCGCCGGGATTGTCCACCACGACATCGCTGTCGCAGAGTCCCTCACGATGAAGTACCGCCGCCGCCGCGCACGACCCCGTCCCGCAGGCGAGCGTCCAACCAACGCCGCGTTCGATGACGCTCATGCGCAGGTGGTCCATGTCGATCACCGATACGAACTCAACGTTGGCGCCGCCTTCCAAACTCGACATTTTGGCCGCGATTGCTTCGCGTTGCACGTCAGGCCATCCGGCGTTGTCGATAATCACGACGTGCGGGTTGCCCACGTTGGCGACCCCGAGCGCCCCTTCAATGTTGTGACCGAATGTGACCTCGCCCATCGAGACGCCGCCGTATCCCGCGTCGCCGTTCATCTCGAGGCCCACGGTACGAAGTCCCGCGCCGGTTTTCACGTCCAGCGAATCCCAGGTCGCTTTGGTGACCAGGCGCACCGCCGCCGCGAGGCAGCGAATGCCGTTGCCCGACATTTCGGCCTCTGAGCCGTCGGCGTTATAGAGCTCCATCGTCACGGGACTACCCAGTCGGGCGACTATCAGGCCGTCCGCGCCCACGCCCGTGGCGCGCTGACAGACCGCGCGGGCGCGCTCAGTATTCCACCACGAGGGGTCTCGCTCGTCAACCACGTCAACGAGAAAATCGTTTCCCGCCCCGTGCCATTTCTGGAGAGATCGCAGCGTCACTACTTCTCAGTCTCGCACGAAGCCGTCAGGGCTTCCAAGCACTTGGCCCAGACGCTCACGGGCTAGAAGTGGATCGTCAAACCATTCAATGCGTGGGTCGCGCTGGAACCACGAACGCTGGCGTCGGGCCAACCGGCGACTCTGCGTGATGGCTTCGCTGACGCACTCCTCGAGCGCCACGCCGTCTTCCACGTGGCGCAGCAGTTCCCGGTAGCCAACGGCCTGGCGGGCGGTGCGACTGAGACCGCCCGGGGCACTCGCCAAGGTCACCACCTCATCGAGCAGACCTTCATCGAGCCAGGCGTGAAAGCGCGTAGCGATGCGCTCATCAAGTTCATCGAAATCGCAGCGCAGTCCCACCTGGACCACGCGCACCGGCCCGTACGTGCGAAGCCCCGTGCCGTGGGACGAGAAGGCGCGGCCACTGCCGATCGTGACTTCGAGGGCGCGCACGACTCTGCGTGCGTTCGTTGGCTCCATCCGACTCGCCGCGAGCGGATCCAGCTTGCGCAGCTCTTCAAAGAGCTGCGCCAATTCGTTGTCGGCACGCAGCTCCAACGCCGCGCGCACGCCGGGATACTGCGAAGGAATATCGAAGTTGTCGAGTATCGCTCGTCCGTAGAGTCCAGTGCCGCCCACGTAGAGCACGGAACCGGCGCGCAGCCACACGTCCTCGGCGGCGTCGCGGGCCGCACTTTGGTAGGCCGCGACCGTGAACTCCTCACTCGGCTCAATGAGGTCCAGCAGGTGGTAACCCACTTCGTCGCGCTGGGGCCGCGTTGGTTTCGCCGTACCCAGATCCATGCCACGATAGACCGTCATGGCGTCCACGGCGAGGATTTCGATATCGCCGTCACTCGCAAGCGCCACCTCGTGGGCCAGCGCTGACTTGCCGGAGGCCGTGACGCCCACTAGGGCAACGGCCATACCGCCGTGGTTTCTCACGAGAGCAGCAGCGGAATTCGCACTTTGTGACGTGGGGGTCGTACCAGCGAAGAAAGCTCGCCCAACAAGTGATAGGGCGCACCGTGCACGACGTCCACCATCGCCAGCGCACCGGCGCGCAGGGGCACGGTCGTTACGGGAAAGTGAATGAGCTTGCCCTGTCGTGTTCGACCCGACAACATGGCCGCGTTACGCCGCGATGGTCCCTCGACGAGCACCTCTTCGCACTTTCCCACTCGCGCTTCGTGCTTCAACAACGCCGAGCGGTCGAGCACAGCCTTCAGTCGCTCGAATCGCGCCTTGATGACGTCGTCGTCCACGAAGTGATCGATCATGGTGGCCGCCCGAGTGCCCGGACGCGGCGAGAAAATAAACGTGTAGGCCGAGTCGAATTGAGCGGCGGCCACGACACCAAGCGTCTCGTCGAACTCGTCGTCGGTTTCGCCCGGAAAGCCGACAATGATGTCCGTCGTCACCGCCAAGTCCTCGATCGCGGCGCGGGCGTCGCTCAGGCGTTCTAGGTAACGCTCTACCGTGTAACCGCGCCTCATGGCGCGCAACACCCGGTTAGCACCGGACTGTAAGGGCAGGTGCAATTGGTTGCACACGGCGGGCGTTTCGTTCATCGCGGCAATGGTTTCGGGACGCAGGTCCTTTGGGTGAGGGCTGGTGAAGCGGATGCGCTCGACGCCGTCGATGTCACCCAGCGCACGCAGCAGCTGCGCGAAGAGCGGACCACGTTTGGTGATGTCGCGTCCGTAGGAATTCACGTTCTGGCCCAACACCGTGATCTCGCTCACGCCGGACTGGGCCAACATCGTCGCTTCGGCCACGAGGTCGTCGAACGGACGACTGATTTCTGCGCCGCGCACCGAGGGCACGATACAGAATGCGCAACTATTGTCACATCCGGTTTGAATGGTGATCCAGGCCGCGAAGTCGAGTTCTCGCACGGCGTAGAGTGCCGGAGCCATGTCACGACTCGCCCGCGGATCGGGCGCGTCGAGAATTTCTACGATCGGACCTTCAGTGCGCGCACGCCTCAGTAGCGCCGGCGCGGACGCCAAATTATGGGTACCGAAGACCACGTCGACCCAGCCCGCGCGCTGCAAAATCTCTCCGCGATCCTTCTGGGCCATGCAGCCACCAACCGCAATCTGTACCTCGGGTCGCTGCTCCTTGAGGGCCTTTAACTGACCCAGCGCGCTGTAGAGCTTGAGGTCAGCGTTTTCGCGAATGGTGCAGGTATTAAAGATGATGACGTCGGCCTCGTCGTCGCTGTTCGCGCGCACCAATCCGTCGGCGACCATAATTCCGGCCAGGCGTTCGGAGTCGTGTTCGTTCATCTGACAGCCAAAAGTGCGAATGGCGAAGGATTTAGGCGAAGCCATGCCTCTCAGCCTACAGAACCGCTTTTATGTCCTCTTTGGCGGTGTCGTAGGTGACGCCAATGCCTGCGAGTACCACGCAGACCAGTCCCACCAGGTCCCACGCGGTGACCCGTTCGTGCAGCAGCAGCCAGCCAATGAGGAACGCTACGGCCGGATCGAGCGCCAAGAGCACGCTCACGATGGAGGGTTTTAAGTGCCGCAGCGCCTGCATCTCGAAACCAAATCCCAACACGGTCGCCATGACCCCAACCAGTAGTAATCGTGCGAACAATGAAGGATGACTCACTCGGACATGAGTTGCGCCGACGTCAAAGGGGCAGGTCAACAGTGCGGCGAACGCCATGGCGACGGCGAGCCCTTCGAAGCCTTTGGTGTTGCCGCCCACTCGGTGCGACGCAAACGTGTAGGTTGCCCAACTGGCCCCCGCCACGCAGGCGAAGAGCGCGCCAACGAGCGTGATGCCCCCTCCGGGACGAGAGAGCGCCAACACGCCGAGACCCGCCAAAGCGACGAAGGTAAAGTGTCGCAGGGAACGCTTGGCGAGCGCCGCTACGAGAAAGGGACCCATGTATTCAATGGCGGTAGATGAGCCCAGCGGAATCCGCGAAATCGCTTGGTAGAACGTCTGATTCATCAACGCCGTCGTTGCGCCAAACACGAAGGCCCCCAACCACTGCGCGCGGGACCAGGATCTCAGCTTCGGTCGTGTCGCAATCAGTAGGACAACGGCGCCAAAGAGAAAACGCCAGGAACTCGCGGCTGATGGCCCAATGCTGACGAAGGCCGGCTTGACAATCGCGGCCGACCACTGGATGGCGGTGGCGCCCATAAGAACGAGCAGCGCGCCGCGAAGGGCGCGACTCTGCGATGTTCTTGTTGGTGCGTTCAACGCGTGACGAGACCGCCCAGATCGGCCTTCAACGTGAACACCGTTCCTGGAACATCGTTCTTAACTAAGAACTCCTGCGCGGCGTCGGCGACGTCGCTCGCCGTGCTGGGCGTCGCCAGACCCAGCATCGCCGACCCAGCGCCCGACCAACACGAACCCGCAGCGCCGGCCTCGAGCAATCGGTCGAGTAACGGTCGGGCGAACGAGAGTAGCGGCATGCGATAGGGCTGATGCAGGTAGTCATCCATGGCTGAAGGGACAAAATTGTGGTGGTCGGCCAATCCCGCAATCAACAGCCCGAGGGCGTTGAGATTCTTGACGGCGTCTTCAAAGGCAATCTTCGACGGCAACACCCGACGAGCCTCAGAGGTGAGGAGTTCCTGTTCGGGCACGACGACCACAAAACGCCACGCTTCATCGAGTGGCAATGACCGGGCGATGACGCCGTCGCGCTCGCTGAAACTAGCAATGACCAACCCACCAAACATCGATGCCGCCGCATTTTCCGCGTGTCCGTCGAGTGCGGAGGCAACTGCCAGAGGATCATCGGCACCGGCCGCCGCGGCCGCCGCGAGCGCCAACGACGCCGACGAACCGAGTCCGCGGGATAACGGAATTTCTGAATTGACGTGCATCTTGAAGTTCTTGTGTCCGAGAATGCTCGCCGCGACTTGGACAGCTAGATGATCCTCGTTATCGTAGAGTCCCGCACCGAATCCCTCACTGGTGATCTCCAACGAGTCCGCGAGTTCCAGCGTTACTTCGAGATATAACTCGAGGGCTACCGCGAGCGAATCGAAACCGGGCCCAAGGTTGGCCGAACTGGCAGGAGCGCGCGCGTACATCCCGTTTAGCGTAGGCGTTGCCACAGCGTCAGCGGTGCAGCGTCGCCGCTGGCCACGAGCGCTAGGCGTCGCGGCGTCGTCGCGTCGACGTTCAGCCAGCCAACGATTTCACCACGATGGATGGCGCTAGAAAAATGTCGCATCCGCACGCTGACGTGAAGAGTGCGTTGGCGGTGCGACCATGTGACCCGCGTTGTGGCCTCGACCCCAAAGGAGGTTCTGTGCGACCCCCAGCCAATGGTGCCCAGTGAGGTTGTCGCACGGAACACGTGCACGCGAGGCACCTGGACCATACGCGCCGAGTTCGCCAGCGCCAGTGCCGCGTCGCCGGCCGGGCCTAGCAGGTCACCGCCTTCTTGCCCGAGCACCACCGCGTAGAGCGTCCTGGTTGTTGCGCCAAATTTGAATGTCATCGCCATGACGTCACAGCCGCCCGCCGCGACGGTCCGCCCTGACTTGACGCCAATGACATCATCCGTGCCCACGTACGGAGTGAACGAGGCAACCGTTCCCGCGCCGGGCAACGTGACACTGGGCTGGTCAACGATGGATCGTACAAGCGGGGACTTCATGAGCAAGACCGCCAACCGCGCCTGGTCGAGTGCGGTCGATACCGAGCCGGGGTCATAGCCCGAGACGTCGACGTAGGTGGTGCCGGTGAGTCCAAGCGACGCGGCGGTCTCATTCATCGTTGCGACGAACGCGGTCGTGCTGCCCGCGACCATGTTGGCCAGGAGCACTGCGTAGTTACTTGCCGAATGCACTAAGAGACCGTTGAGCAAATCGCTTTCGCACAGACTCTCGCCCGCGTAGACCACGACGCTCGACTGGTCTTCTTGATCAAGTGACTCGTAGGTCGCGACGTCGCCGTCACTGACGGTGATGCACGGCCCCGTCTGGCCAATCGATAGTGGGAACTTCTTCAGTACGACGTACGCCGTCATCAACTTGGACAGGCTCGCAATCGGCACCGCTTCGTTGTGCCAACTCTTTTCGACCCCCAGGGACGGTATGTCGAGCGCGGCGCTGCCCAGTGAGGGCCAGACCAACGATGACGTGCCCGTTGACGTGGCGACGATCGGCGAGAGGGTCAACTTCACGGTGGTACCCGGGTGCAGCAGTGGCACCTGCATGCCAACGATCAGCGCGGCGGCGACCACGGCGCCTAGGACCAGCGCGAAGAAACGGGCAAAAAGACCGCGCAGAGCGGGGCGACGAGGTCTGCGCTGACGAGTCACTGGTTACAGCGAAGTCTGTTCGTCGTACTCTTCACGGGTCATCAACACCCGACGGGCCTTGGACCCGTCACCGGCGGCAACGATTCCCTCTTCTTCAAGTTGGTCCATGATTCTGCCGGCTCTCGCGAATCCGACGCGCAACTTTCGCTGCAGCATCGACGTGGAACCTTGCTGGTACTGCAGTACCAGATCGCGCGCCTGGTGCAGCACTTCGTCGTCGTCGCTGCTCGCCGACGCGTCCGAGCGACTCGCGGGAATGTCGAGGGCCACGACACTCTCTTGGCGCCCGCCCTGGGCGCGCCAGAATTCCACGACGCGGCGCACCTCTTCTTCGGAGACCCACGGCGACTGCAATCGCCGCGCGATGTTGCTCGAGGCGGTCACCAACAACATGTCGCCCTTGCCAATGAGCCGTTCGGCGCCGGCCTGGTCCAGGATGACTCGGCTGTCGGCCAACGAGGACACGGCGAAGGCCATGCGACTGGGCACATTGGCCTTGATGACGCCCGTGATGACGTCGACGCTCGGTCGCTGCGTGGCGAGCACCAAGTGGATACCGACGGCTCGGGCCATCTGGGCAATGCGCACCACCGACTCTTCTACATCACGCGCCGCGACCATCATGAGGTCGTTGAGCTCGTCAACGACAATGACGATGTACGGCAACTCTTCGGGACCGGGCAACTCTTCGACGTCTGACGCCAGGCCCGTCGTGCGTTCGAACACTTCGGCAATGACTTCACGGTCACTGGGCTCGGGAATAAGTTCACCGTCGTCGATCATCTGCTGGTAACTCGTGATGTCGCGCGCGCCGCTTTCGGCCAGTAGGTCGTAGCGTCGTTCCATTTCCTTAACCGCCCAGGCCAGCATGCCCGCCGCCTTCTTGGGGTCAACCACGACGGGCGCGATGAGATGAGGCAGGTCGTTGTACTGTCCCATCTCAACTCGCTTGGGGTCAACCAACACCAGGCGAACCTGGTCGGGCGTCGAGCGCATTATCAGCGAGGTGACGATGGAGTTGATGCAGGAACTCTTTCCCGCGCCCGTGGCACCGGAGATAAGTATGTGTGGCATCTCGCCCAGATTCATCACGACCGTCCGGCCCGCAATATCACGGCCAATCGGCACGTCGAGCGGATGGGTCGCGGCGACCGCTTCGTCCGACGCCAGCAAGTCACCCAGCGCCACCAGCGTGCGCTGGCGATTGGGCACCTCAACGCCAATGGCCGAACGACCCGGAATGGGCGCCAGGATCCGCACGTCCGGCGAGGCCATGGCGTAGGCAATGTCCTTATTGAGCGACGTGACGCTCGACACCTTGACGCCGGCGCCCAGTTCTAGTTCGAAGCGCGTGACGGTGGGGCCCACGGTGTAGCCCACCAACGTGGTCTCGACCCCGTGGGCCGCGAGCGCCTCGACCAGTTGCGCGCCGGCGGCCACGATGGCGCTGCGATCCTGCTTTTGATCCTTGGTGCGCACCAGCATCGAGAGCGGTGGCAGTTCCCACTCACTTTCCATTACCGGCGCCGAGCGAGGCTTGGGTGGCGCCGGGCGCGCCGGCGGTGGCGGAAGTTCTTCTTGCGCGTTTTCGGGCTCGGTCTCGTCGGCCAATTCTTCTTCGTATTCGAAGTCGTCGGGCTCAATCTCGTACTCTTCGTCGCCGTTGAGGTCCTCTTCGTCAGTTTCTTCGTCGTCCTCTTCTTCGAGAAACTTCTCGCGCGACGTCCACCACTTCGCGACGCGGCCACCAATGCCGCGCAGCAGTGTGCCCGTGCCGCTCGCCAACGCGCGCAGTCCAATGCCCGTCGTAATGATGAGCGCCACCACCAACAGCGCGAGCAGGATGACGAGCGCACCCGCGACTCCCACCGTTCGGTAGAGTCCGCCGCCGACCAAGACTCCGAGCCATCCGCCACCGTGGGCGAGCGCCTTGACGCCGGCGTTGAGGCTCGGTCGACCGCCGCCCAGATGGCCTAAGCCACACACGCTGATCATGCCGAGCGCCACTCCCCAACCGAGACGGGTCCGTTCGACTTCGATCTTGCCCCAGATGAGAGCGATACCCAGGGCGAGCAACACGAGCGGCAGGGCGAAACGGCCGACCCCGAAGGTGAGGGCCAACGCGCGCGAGACCTGATGGCCGACGGGACCTAAGGCTCCCGCCTCGGCGAGCAGGGCGAAGAGGCCCACCACGACCATGAAGACGATCCAAATGTCGCGCTCGTGGCGCTGCCAGAGCGTGGGGGTATCCGACGAAGTGCGCGAACGCTTGGCCGTCTTTTTAACCGGCTTTTTCTTGTGTCGTGCCTGTACCACTACCATCCAACTTACCGAACGTGGGTTCGTAAACGGCGCCACCGGTCGTAGGCTGCTTTCGTGACAACAAGCCCACACAGCACTTCCATTGACCTGGCCCGGCGTCTGGGCACGAACGCCCACGTGTGCGAAGTGGTTCAAAATACGTCATTGAGCACGTCGCTGCGCGAAATAGTCCTCCAGGGCAGCGCCGTGGACCTCTGTGGTGTGCCCGGCAATGACGTCATGATCCGCATGGGCGATGATTCGGGTTCCTTTACCCGTCGCCGCTACAGCGTGCGCAGTGTTGACCCCGAGCGAGACCAGTTCACCTTGTGGATTTGCACGACGCACGACGGTTTGGGTAGTCAGTGGGCCCAATCGGCCGCCCCCGGTGACGCCGTCGACGTCGTGGGTCCGCGCGGGAAGATTCCTCTTGACCCGAACGCCGACTGGCACCTCTTCATGGGCGACGTCACTGGATTCAGTGCCTTCTACCGGATGGCCCAGAGCATAGAGGCGCCTGGCCGAGCGACCTTCATCGTGGAGATCGATCACGATGACGACACGCCCAGCGCACAGTTCAGCGAAGGCGTCGCCGTGTCGGCCGTCTTCGTCAATCGTTCGGGGCGGTCCCGCACTGATCCTTCTGGTCTGCTGAGCGGCCTCGGGGCCTTCGCCTTTCCTGGCGGAGAGGGCCACGCGTATCTCTTTGGTGAGTTCTCACTCATCAACGTGCTGGCCGCCGCGCTACTCGATCGCGGACTCAGCGACGAGCAGATCAATCGCAAGGCGTACTGGCGCGTGGGCCGACGTAACGCCCAAAATGGTGAACCGGAAAAGGACCAGTCCTAGAGCACGACGATTGCCGGCAACAGCACGGGCTGGCGTCGAAATTTCTGTCCCAGAAGTCGTCCCGCAGCACGCTGAGCCACCTTATTGAGTGACGCTTCGTCGTAGTCGCCCTCGCGCAATGCCGTCTCCAGCGCCTCGCGAACGTTGGCGGTCACGTTTTCGAGCAACGTGCGGTCGTGCTCGCCATCGAACCAACCTCGCGTGGTGATGCGTACCGGTTGAATAATGGTGCCGCGATCCTTGTCGATGCCAGCCGAAATCTGCAGGACTCCGAACGCCGCGAGCATCCGGCGCTCTTCGAGTGGCCGTTCGTCGAGGTCGCCGGCACTGCCGTCGATGTAGTGAAATCCGGCCGGCACCTGTCCCGAGCGCTTGATGCCGGTCGCCGTCACCTCCACTTGGTCGCCGTCCTCACAGATCAACACGTGAGCGTGGGTGAGTCCCATCGAGATTGCGAGGTCGGCGTGGTGGACCATGTGGCGATACTCGCCGTGCACCGGAACAAAGTTGCGGGGACGCACCAACTGATGAAAGGTCCGCAATTCTCCCTGACGGGCGTGACCCGACGCGTGCACCGGCTCGTGTTCGGAGTGAATGACCTCGGTGCCGGCGCGGTGCAAGTCATCAATCACGCGACCCACGGACCACTCGTTGCCCGGTATCGGATGCGAACTGAGGATCACCGTGTCATCGGCGCCGACCTTTAAGTAGCGCGCGTCACCACGCGACAACTTTGAGAGTGCCGCGAGCGGCTCGCCCTGACTGCCGGTACAGATGACGCACACTTCGCCGGGGGCGAAACGGTCGATGTTCTCGATGTCGATGAAGTCGGCGTTGCCCACGTGCAACAGGTGCAATTTTCTGGCGAGCTTGACGTTGGACTCCATCGAGCGACCCATCAGGGCGATCTTGCGGTTCTGCTCTAAGGCCACGTCGATGATCTGTTGGACGCGGTGAATGTGGCTCGCGAAACAGGCCACCACCATTCGACGCTGGGGACGCTCGAGGAAGAGGCGCCGCAACGCTCCCCCGACCGAACGTTCCGACGCGGTGAAGCCCGGCTCTTCGGCGTTCGTTGAATCGCACAGCAGCAGGGCCACACCCTCATCGCCAATGGCCGCCAACCGAGAGATGTCGGTGCGGCGTCCGTCGATCGGCGTGAGGTCGAGTTTGAAGTCGCCCGAGTGCACCACGATGCCAACCTTGGTGTGGAAGGCCAACGCGTGCGCGCTCGGCACCGAGTGGGTAACGGGAATGAACTCAACTTCGAAGGGACCAATACGACGGCGCTCACCGTCGGTTACCTCGATGAAGGTGAGATCGTGGGCGACCTTGGCCTCGGTGAGTCGGTGACGGGCGAAGCCCAACGTCAACGCGGCGCCGTAGATGGGCACATTGATGTCCTTGACGAGGTAGCGCAGCGCGCCGGTNNAGATCGACGCCGTACATAGTGGGCTCGGGAAACATCAGTCCGGCATCAACGATGACGATGCGACCGTCTTGTTCCAGGGCGAGGCAGTTTCTGCCGATCTCGCCCAGACCGCCGAGGAAGGTGACGCGAAAGGAATCCTTAGCCACGCGTGGCCCGCAACGAGGCGACTATCTCGGCCGCCTCGGCGTCGCAGGTGGCGTCAGCGGGGCCGAGCGGTAGACGGCACTGACCCGCGGCAAAGCCCAACGCGCGCAACGCGGACTTGGCCGGTATTGGGTTGGGATAGATCTCGCCGCTCTCCCACTCGCAACTCGGCGCCAGGCGTTCGTTAAACTCCCTCGCCTTTTCCCAGTCGCCTTTTTCGACGCATCGCACGAGCGCCACGAACTCCGCCGCGGCCCAGTGAGCGGCCACCGAGACGATGCCGACCGCGCCAATGGCCAGAAAGGGCAGCAGCACGCTGTCGTCGCCACTGTAGAGATCGAGTTCGTCACCCAGCACGGCCTTGGTGTGGGCCGCTTGTACCAAATCGCCCGACGCGTCCTTCAACGCAATCACGTTGACGAGGCTGCGCACCAGATTGACGGTCGTCTCGGACTTGATCTTGCGCCCCGTGCGTATAGGTATGTCATAGAGCATCACCGGCAACTTCGTGCTGTTGGCAATGGCGCTGAAGTGGGCCGCGATGCCGGCCTGGCTCGGCCGCGCGTAGGCCGGCGTGGTCGCGAGCACGCCGGCAACGCCGGTGGCGGCGACGCGGCTCGTCAACTCCACCGACTCCGCAGTATTCGACGACGTGGTGCCCGCGAGCACCGGCACGCTGACCGCCTGGGCGACACAGGAGAAGAGGTCCATCTTCTCCTCGTCCGAGAGTGCACTGCCTTCGCCGGTCGATCCGGCGATGACGAGCCCGTCGCACCCCTGTTCGACGAGGAACTTGGCGATTTGGCTGGCGACGTCGAAATTGACCGAACCGTCAGAGGAAAACGGCGTCACCATTGCGGTAAGAACTGTTCCAAAACGTGGCAACGCCATACCTCAAAGTTACCAGCGATTGGTTCTGGCCAAAGACGCCGTCACTACTTCACGAAGGAATCGATCCCGATCGTGAGTCCCGGCGTGGTCCCGACGCCATTGACGGCCAGCACCACACCCTGGACGAAGCTTTCGCGATCGAAGGAATCGTGTCGGATGGAAAGCCCCTCCCCGGGCGAGCCAAAGTGAATTTCCTGGTGCGATACGAGACCCGGCAGGCGCAGCGAATGCACCATCACGCCGTCGCCACCGTCGGCGCCGCGCGCGCCGGCGACGGTGTGATGCGTCGTAGGGTCCACCAACGGCGCGCGTCCGGCGTCACGGCGTGCCTGGGCAATGGCAGACGCCGTAGTCAGCGACGTGCCCGACGGGGCGTCGGCCTTGCGGTCGTGGTGCAGTTCAATGATCTCGACACGGTCGAAGTAGGGCGCCGCCAGGACGGCGAAACGTTGTTGGAGCACCATGCCAATGGAGAAGTTCGACGCCATGATGATGCCCGTCGCGAGGCTCGCCTTGTCCACTTCGCCACGTTGTGCCTCCGATAGTCCCGTCGTGCCGATAACGAGAGCGACGTGATGCTGGGCGCACCACTGTGCCGATTCAACCGCGCTCTGGGCGGAAGAAAAATCCACCACCACATCAATGGTGGTGGGATCCACTTCGGCCAGCGACGTAGCGAACGTCGCGCCGAAGAGATCGTTCGGCTCGCTGAGGTCCACCAAGGTCGTGACTCTAAAGTCACTCGTGGCGCCGAGTTTTGCCGCCAGCATCTGGCCCATGCGCCCCGCACCGCCCACAATCGCGAGTGATTTCACGAGCGAATCCTACTGGCCCGACGCCGCCGCTTCGATTCGAATACCGTGACCGCCACACCGGCGAGTGCGAGCGTGCTCACGAGTGACACGATGAGACTCAGTTCAATGTAGGGCGCGTGGTAATGGAAATGGACGGTCCACTCCCCCTTGGGCACCGTGACCTTTTGAATGAGACCGGACCGATCGACCGGTAGCTCGAGCGTGTCACCGTTGTTCTTGTTGAGCGCGGTCGCGCGCCATCCGGGCAGGTACGCCTCACTGCGTTCGAGCACTACGGGACTCGTTGCGTTGACACCAACCCACGTGTCACCCCACGTCGCGTTTCGAATGGACGTGAAACGACTCGCACCGACAGGGCTGGCGAGCCAGTCGGCGGGCCGCAGGTGGGTCGCGGTAAAGACGGAAAAGGTCCCCACGGTATGACTGAGGTGCCACGATGACGTCGACAGCGCCAGTTGAAATGGCGTGTCCAGGCGATAGCCGTGCGAGTCGGGCGCTGCCTGAGTCAGCGTGGCGTCATGAATCGACACGTCACTTCGTGCGCTCACGACAAACCCCGCCGACTCGACGCCGCCATTAAATGTGAAGGTCATGGAGTTCTTGCCCGTCATTGTCAGCGGCGGCTGCGCACCACCACCCGAACCCGTCAGCAACTGGAGCGTGACCGGACCATTGGCCACGTTGGCGCCGTTCCGCCCCGTGATCGTCACGGTACGCACGTCCAATATCTGACCGAAGTAGCGGCGCGAAATGGTACTGGGCGCGAGCTTCACGCACGTGCTCGAAAGCGGAGTGCTGAAACGCGTGCGGGCGCTCAGTTGCGTTGCCGAGATCGCGAGCGCCGACAGGCGCAATTGAGTAAACGTACCGTCCGCCAGATGACAGGGATCCAGTTCCGCTGACGGGTGCGTGCCCGTCGCGTTGTCGTAGATCGTTGAGACCAACGAACCGTAACCCTGGACGCTGGGACGTTTGGTGAAGACGTCGAGGTTGTCGAATCCCAAGTCTTCGTAGGCCGACAGATGCGCGGCGCCCATGTCCACGAAGGCCGTGCGGCCCTGGGTGCCGAGCAGCGCAATCGCGCTCGCCGGCGACGGCTCTGTCGGTGCGTCAAGACCAATCAAGCCCGAAGAACAAAAGAGCAGGAACACGATCACGTCGGCACTCAAGATGACGAGTAGCCATCGCATGATCTTGACGGAGCGGCGCCGCCACCACAGCGCACCGATTATCGCGAAGGCAATGACGAGGTGCAGCACCAGTGACAGGGACAAGCTCTTGGCGTACGACGCCAACGCTGACGTGACTCCGAAGTGCACCACGATCGAAGGTCCCGAGCCCAGCATGGCGACGCACAGCGCCACGGTCACGAAGACCGGCAACAGGCTGAACCAGCGGGCGCGGCCCTCGAGGCCAGCGCTTGAAGTATCGCGCGCCTGCACGCGGTCGAGCCACCAACCCAGCAATACCGACGCCGAGAAGTCGGCCACGATGATGTTGCGACTCTGAAGCCGAGTACTGCCGAAGAGCGGAATGTGATGAAAGAGATGGCCAACGGGAGTGAAGGAGCCCCAGGCAGCGAAGAGGCCGACCACGAAGAGCACGAAGTACAGCACGTAATCTCGTTGGACACCCGTCCAACCGCGACGAGTACATCGTGAAATAAACGCGAACGTCGCAACGAGCGCCAGCAGACCGGCGTAGCCCGTCACTTCGGCCAGGTTGTAGTGGGCGAAGAAGCGCGTACCAATGGTGCCGTTGCCACCGAACATGTCCGGGACTAACAGCAGCGTCGACCAACGAACCGAAAACGATCCCGCGCCGAAGTAGTTGTAGGAAATTGACGATCGTTCCGAGAAGCCAATGAAGGATTCGCCGGGCAGCAACTGCACCAGGCCAATTCCTACTCCCCACGCGAGTCCCACGGCCAGGCTCACGAGGTAGGCAACTCGCGTGCGCCACGAAGTTAGCCAGTACGACGTGCGCACCAACAAGAGCACCGGCACGCACACGAGACAGAGCAGTTCAATGACCGCAATGGCCCGTGGCTCTCCGGTGAGGAACGTGAGTCCCCACAACAGGGCGAACCACACCGTTGGCCGCCAGGCGATACGTGCGCACTCGCGCCACGTCGCGTCGGGCTCAACGCCACGAAGTCGTCGTGACAGTGACAGCAGAATCAGCAGCGCCCAGGGCATAAACGAAAACCCCTGGACCACGCCCAAGTGCACGATTTGGCCAATCATGGCCCCCGTGTACGTGAAGCTCATGGCGGCGGCCAGTGACGACAGGGTCCGCAAGCCGTGCCAACGAAGTAGGCAGAACATACCCAGCGCCGCGGTGACGTAAATGGCGATGAGATTAAGAATCCAGGCGGCGATTGCCGGAATGAAAGCAAAGATCACGGTCAGCGGATACGCGGAGCCGGCGTTGAGCCCTCCGAGCAACGGCGTGCCGGCGTTTGCGTAGGGATTGAGCAGCGGCAGGTGACCACTGGCAATCTGGCGTCCGGTGAGCACGCGCAGGGGAAAGTTCTGAATGAGGTTGTCCGCTTGGATCGCCGGGTGACCAAACAGTGCTGGCACCACAAACAGAACAACGGGAATCGCCAGAATCCACCACAGCGCCCAGCGATCGGACCGGCCCAGCGGTCGCCACCACCGAGTGGGCGACGAGAGCGCGGCGGTACTCATTGGCTCCACGCTACGAAAATTGAAGGACACCGCGCGACACGGTAGTGGCATAGTTTGAATTTCCGCAAGTTTGCGGTGTAACACCTTCTGCTTACTCTTCGTGAATGGCCACGAAACCACAACGGTGTCGCACCTTTCGGTATCGATTGCATCCCACGGTGCGTCAAACACGGGCTCTCAGCACACAGCTCGACTACCAACGCGAGCTCTATAACGCGGCGCTCGAAGAACGCATCGGTGCCTGGCGCTGGGAGCGACGCTCGGTCACGTATTTCGACCAGTGCAAGACATTGACCGGTCTCAACGAGGTGCGACCCGAAGTGATCGAGTCGGGCATCACTTTGTGCCGTGGCACGCTGAAGCGTCTCGATCGGGCGTTCGCCGCGTTCCATCGTCGGGCCAAGAACGATGAGACTCCCGGCTTCCCTCGATTCAAATCGGCCCAGCGCTTCGATTCAATGGAGTGGGAAGACAGAAGCGGTTGGAAGGTCAAAACGGAAGTCAGTCGCCTCTACCTGCTCGGCATCGGCGAGGTGAAGGCCAACATCCACCGCCCACTCGTGGGCACGCCCAAAGCGATCACCGTGAAACGCGAGAGCGCCAAGTGGTGGTTGAGCGTACGTTGTGTTGATGTGCCGGCGATGACCCTCCCTCCGACTGGTCGCGAGGTAGGCCTCGATTTGGGGATCACCAATGTTGTCGCCACGAGCGACAGCGAGCTCATTGTCGGTGAACACTTCGGAACTCAGACAAGGCACCGACTGAAGCTGGAACAGCAACGACTGTCGACCAAGCAACGTGGCTCAAGAAGACGTCGTCAGGTCGAAGTGGTCGCTGGGTTGCACCGAAAGGTCGCAAATCAGCGTAAGAACGCTGCCCACCAACTGAGTCGACAACTCGTAAACCGCTACGACCTAATTGCGCTGGAGGATCTCTCGATTAGGAATATGGTGCGCAAACCACAAGCCAAGCCTGATCCCAAGGAGGTTGGTACGTTCCTGCCTAACGGAGCGGCCGCCAAGGCGGGACTCAATCGTTCAATCCTCGACGCGGGGTGGGGACAACTAGCGTCACTACTCTCGTACAAGGCTGAAAGCGCCGGTCGAGTCGTGGTGACGGT
>PMAL01000196.1 GCA_003152555.1 Acidimicrobiaceae bacterium
TTGCGCATTTGAAAGGATCTTGTTCGTTCTACGTGGATGGTAAAGCGCCACCGTGGTTGACGGTCAGGGTCTCGCACCACGTTTGGGGCGACCCCTTCGGACGTGTGAATTCGCAGCGTCCGGACATCTGTTTGGCGGCCGCTTTTTATTCATCGCAACAGGAATCGTAAAAAGTTTGCCCACGGGCGCTGCGTGTTTAATGACTCGAGCTATCCGGGTAGCGGCAGGGTGGTGATCAACGAACCGTCGTCTACCGACATTTCGGTGAGTGATCCCGTACTTGCGGCGGGCGTTGTGCTGTTGGCCCCCGACTGGCTAGCCACCCACAGATCGCTGCCCGACACCGCGAAGGCGGACAGCTGACTGAAGTAGTACGGCCCGTTGGTGTTGCACATGAACCAATACGGCGTACCGCTCGTGGCCGACACCTTGGTGACCATTGGACTGGTGCCGTAGGGGCTCGCGACGTAGACATTGCCGCCGGTGCCGATANNGTCACCGCGTTCGTCGCCGCCGAGATCTCGGTCGCAGCGTTGCTCCCGCCGTCGGCGACCCAGATGTTGCCATCCTGGTACGCGATGCCATCGGGACTGTCCAATCCCTGCTGACTGATGACGGTGACCAATTTGCCGGTGGCGATGTTGGCTTCGGTGACCGAGTTGTTCGCTTCGTCCGCCACGTAGACGTCAGCACCGTACACGGTGAACGCCATGGGATTGGCCAGCATCAATGATGGTCCAGAAACCGTGCGCAGCAACGCCCCGGTACGACCATTGATCTCAGTGATCGATCCCATCACGTTCGGTGAGGCGCTGGGGCGACCGGCGTTCAATACCAAAATTCTCGTGCCAACCGTCGTAATGGCTACGGGATCGACGAAGCCGAACTTCTTGCCGGAAATCACGCGCACGAGTGCGCCATTGCTCGCTCGTAACTCACTGACGGAACCGGATGCGTTAGCGACGAAGAGGTTGGGTCCAAAACTCGTGATCGCCGTTGGTTGATTGAAACCGTAACGCGTCGCGATGAACGTCGCGAGCCATGCTCCTCCGCTGGGATTGATCTCGGTCACTGAGTTGCCCGCTTCATTGGTGACCCACAGGTGTCCGCCGCCAAACGCGAGCCCGGATGGGGCGTCGAATTCAAGCGCGCCCGACGCACCGGCGGATTGAACGGGAACCATCCCGGCGCAGGCGATGGCACTCATCAAGAGGGCAATCGACCTAACAACTGCGGGCTTCCTCAGGCGATAGTGCATCGCGTAAATCGTACCGCGGTCCGAACTGGGGCTGTCATTGGGCAACTTCTGCCTGTTGGGCGGACCATCGCGCCCTCGGGTGGCACGATGGCTTCCCCTGAAAGTCCGAATTCTCGATGTGTTGAGGCGTCACGTGAGTTGGCGAAATTGGCGGACGAAAACTACGTGGGTTTGATGGACATTGCGCGCTTCGGGCTGGCGGACGGGGTGTACGGATGTCTTTTTTTCGAATTGTTGATGATTTTCGTCGTGTGTTGCCGTCTGTACCAGTAGAAGAGGTAATTAACGACAATAGGAAGAGGTACACGTGGTTGCTACTTATGAGGACGCCAATATTCTGATTCAAACGATGCGCTGGGGAACCGAAATGGGTCTCGATGACGCGATGGCCGCGATCTTTGACGAGGGGTTCGACCCCGAGACGGCCCCGTTGGACAACCCCTCGGTGCGCATCGTGCTGTCCTACGGCGAAACCGTGGGTGCACTGGTGAAGCACGATGTGCTCAACCGGGAACTGTTGCTTGATATCTTCTGGGCGGACGGCGTGTGGCCCCGGGTGTCACGCCACGCGTTGGCCGCGCGAGAGCAAGCGGGCGACGCCCGTCTGTACGAGCACTTTGAGGCATTGGTGGCGAATTCTGGCACCAAGTAATCGAGTTCGCGACAGACGAGTCAAGCCATTCGCCGGCGTTGATTGCCGCGGCTGGCGATTTGCGTGTTCAGAATTCGCTACGCGGTTGCGTCGCGAGAATCTGACCCCGTCTTGAAGGTGATAATTGATTTGCCGGGTTGGTCGGGATTCAGCTGCACCGTGAAGGGTTCGTCTTCGGCTGGCTCACCGCTACCTTCGGCGATGATGATGACTTCTTCTTGCTTCTGGCCGTACATCGCAATGGCTAGTCCCATCATTGCCTGGCCCAGCATCTGGCCACCCGTTGAATGCACGACGCGGCTCGCTACCGAGGGGGCAGCGATCTCATCGGTGAGCTCACCGTCGGTTGCCTTGAGCCACGTCAGCCATTGATCGTCGCTCCAGTCCTCGGCGTCGATCGGAGGACTTTCAGGACGGGCGAGGGGTTCGGGCTCCACAGAAACTAAGAGTACTGGTAGCGCTGGAGATGAATGCGACGCGACGCGCCGCCCCGGCATCCTGTGTCCGATATTCGCCGCGAAAGACGACCAACATCTCGCCGGCAATTCACTTCGTTAGTACCACGAATGCCTAGACAGATGAGGGAAGGCTCAGCGCTTCGCCCGTCAGCGTGCGGTAGTCAGCGGCCAGCTGGGTGAGGTTCACACCCTGCACGAATGCCGCCGAGCCGAGATGCTCGGGCCAGATGACCACCCAGGCTTCTTGGACGAGCGGGGTGCCCTGCACGGAGCCGCTCCAGAACGAAGTTGCGAACTCGGTCTCTTGGGCCCACGTGATGAATTTGACGTCGGGCGCGTAGCCGCCGCCCAAGATTGCGTGGCCGCCGTCGATGGGTGATCCGGCGACGTCAGTCCACGCCTCTCCTTCTGAGAACTGCTGTTGGTTGGCGTCGAGCACGGTGATGCCTAGCCAGAGGCCACCGAAGATGGCGAGCGCGGCGTCAACCTGGGAAACGTCCGTCTGATCGACCCGGGCGAACGCCACGGCCTTCACACCGTCCGGTCCACCGGTCGCGTGCAAGTACTCAAGACCGGTCTGGACCTCCATTCCGCCGTCAGCACTACTGCCTGGCCCATTCGTCTGCGCCGTGCCGTTGGGATCGAACTGGGGGTTTTGTGTTTCGTAGAACTCCCACACCTGGGTCTGCGTGGGGTAGTACTCATGCGAGAGTGTCGCCGTAATAAGGCGTCGCATATTCGCCCACGCGACCGCGTTGCAGTCGCCCGCCACGTCGTTGCCGAGCATTTGCCAACCCTGCAGCGCCGCCAAGTAGTCCTCGCCCGTGGGATGTGCGGGGACCGGTGCCTTGAGGAAACTCTTCATTGAGAGGGCCGGCGCATTCTTTGGCGGCCGGCGACCGCACTGGTACGCCATCAGGTCTCCTCTATGTTCGTTAAGAGCCGATCTTCCCGACGTTGGTGTCCATGCACGTACACGGTTTCGTTGCTCGCCTAAAACCTACCGCTCGCGCGGGGTCACACCCACAACACGAACTACCACAGTTTTGAGAGCTGTTCGGCGACGAGGTCTGATCCGTCGATTGCCACGGTGACTGACAACGATTGACTGGGATCGTTCGATTCCACGCAGGGAACCTCTTCAAGGGTCGCGCGCACTGAGTCGCTTAAGAACCGCGACGGCTGGGCCCACGAGTGATCGTCACGCACTCGGTGATGGTGGTAGCGCAGCGGCACGTAGATCGCGAGGTCCTTGCGGGCCCTCGTTATGGCGACGTAGAAAAGGCGGCGTTCCTCTTCAAGCCCTTCGGCCGAACCCAGCGCCATGTCGGAGGGAAAATTGCCGTCGGCGGCGTGGATGACGTGCACCGCATCGAACTCGAGCCCCTTCGCCGAGTGCACCGTCGAGAGCACCAACCAGTCTTCGTCCACCATGGGCGGTCCGGCGAAGTCGCCGGTGGAAGCTGGCGGCTCGAGCGCTTGGTCGGCCGCGACGTCGCTCAGACGAGTGGCCTGCGAACACGCCAGCACCAGCGCGCCGAGATCTTCGAGGCGCGGCGCGGCGTCGTCGTAGGAGCAAAGAATGAGCGGCGTCATCGCGTGTCGCAGTCGATCCGCGTGTAGGACAACTGACTCTTTTTCTTTGGCGCACATCGCGTCCACCAGCGCGCTGGAAATGACGTGCGTGTCGCTGGGCAGTACGTCGTCGACGCCCGGCCAACGACTTTTGATCTCGTCGTGCGAGAGCGGAAGGGTCTGGTCTGGCGACCGTAGGGCGTCGATGGCGCGCCGAGCCTTTGCTGGTCCCACGCCGGGCAGTAGTTGGAGCAAGCGGAACCAGGCCATCTCGTCGCGGGGGTTGTCGGCGAGACGAAAGGCGGCGAGCAGGTCCTTCACGTGGGCCGCTTCGAGGTAGCGCAGACCGCCATATTTGACGAAGGGAATGCGACGCCGCGTGAGTTCAATCTCCAGATCGGCACTGTGGTGGGCCGCGCGAAATAGCACGGCCTGATGTTGCAGCGCCATTCCCTGTTCGTACAGCTCAAGGACGCGGTCGGTGACAATCTCCGACTGTTGACGTTCGTCGGCGCAGTGCACGAGCAGTGGGTGAGTGGCGCCGAGCACGGGCGTCTCTTCGCGCAGCACCGCGCAAAATCCCTCCGGCGCGTCCGCGCCAATGGCGTTGGCCACGTTCAGAATCGCGGACGAAGATCGGTAGTTGAGATCGAGAATTATCGTGGTGAGGCCTTCGAAATACAGTTCAGCGTCGAGCAAGAATCTTGGTGACGCGCCGCGAAATCCGTAGATGGCTTGGGCGTCGTCACCCACCAGGGTGACGCGCGGATCGTTACGGCGAAGTCCGGTGAGTACGTCTAATTGCAGCTGGTTCACGTCTTGAAACTCGTCGACCAATATGTGGTCGTAGGTCGCGCCGAGCTGGCGACCGAGTGTGTCGTCCTGGACCGCCACGCGCCAGTACAACAACAGGTCGTCGAAGTCCAAGAGCCCGAGTGAGCGCTTCTTGGCCATGTAGGCGGTAAAGACCGTTGCGACCTCGTCAACGCGGTCCGCACACCACGGCGTAGTTTCCAGCATGACGTCCGCCAGTGAAGTGCCGGTATTGACCGTGCGCGAATAGAGTGCCGCCAGGGTTGCCTTCTTCGGCATTCGTCGCTCGCCGCTGAAAATGCCTAACTCGCCGCGCACGAGGTCGATGAGGTCGGCGCCATCGCCGTGATCGAGCACACCGAATCCTTCGGGCAGGCCAAGCGCGTCGTGATGGCGCCGAAGTGTTCGGTGGGCGACGGAGTGAAACGTCCCGCCCGAAACTCGCCTCACTTCGACGGCGCCTCGGATGGCGCGCACCCGATTTACGATTTCGCGCGCCGATCGGCGGGTGAACGTCAACAGCAAGATTCGTTCCGGCGTCACGCCATTGTCGAGCAGAAATTCGACTCGTGCCGTGAGCGTTGTCGTTTTTCCGGTGCCGGGCCCCGCCATAACGCGAAGGGGAGCGTCACCAAAGGAGGCCGCTTCGCGCTGACGCTCGTTTAATTCCCTCAAAGAAGCGAACATATGTTCGATGCTATCCCTGATGTTCCTTGGCGAGTGGTTGCCACAATTTCAAGCAAATACAGCGTTGCTGGCGAACGGTTGGTCATCCTAGGTCGGGTCGTAAGCCAGTTCAGGTTTCAACTGAAGGGTTGATCTTGGTAGATCATTCAGCGCATTGACGCCGAACGTGGACACCTATCACTCAATTTCAGTTCGTGAAAACCCGAGCTGTGTGTGCCCTCTGGCGTCGCGAGCCAACGCCGGGACGGGTCACTATCTCGACGTCACGTTTTGTCTCTCCGCAATGTGACAGCATACGAAACGTGGAAAATCCGACACGCACCCCTGATGAACTATTCGAGCAGTGGCGTCGGCGCCGAGAACGCGAGGGGCAACGCGTAAATCTGATGGACCTCTACGACCTCGTCGCCGACGCGAGCGGTGTGGCACCCCAGGAATTGCCACTCGCCGAACGTCAGGCTCTTGCCGCGCGTGCGCTCACGGTGATCTGGCCCGGTTTTGAGCAGGTGGCCCCCGTGCGCGTGAGTGATCAAATCGAAATCATGGAGTATGACCTCCGCTGGGCTAGCACCTTCATAAAGTGGCGCGATCGGTTGGTCGAGAGCCTGGGACCAACGGCACTGCGAATCGACCACATTGGCTCGACGTCGGTCCCTGGTCTCGCGGCGAAGCCAATAATTGACATTCAAATGAGCGTCACCCGTCTCGACGAAGAGTCCGAGTACGTGCCCGGATGCGTTGACGCGGGCTTTGAACTCTACAGCCGCGACGAGGTACACCGCTTTTTTCATGTGCCGCCTCCGTCTCCACGGGTGGCCCAATTACACCTCTGCCAATCCGGCGATGAGTTCGAATACGACCACCTCCTGTTCCGTGACTACTTGCGAGCGAACCCAAGTGAGCGCGACGCGTACGCCGCCATGAAGCGAGAGGCCGCGCAAACGTGGAAGGACGACCGGCTTGGTTATACCTACGCGAAGGGCGGCTTCATCCTGGAGCGCCAGGAGCGCGCGGGCGTGTGGGCGTCGGGCAGTTCGTGGACCGTCGCGCGAAGTGCGTAGGAGACTAAATAGGGCCTCGGTTATTTCTTCTCCTCGTATATTCTCTTAACGTTCACGCCGTGCTACGGCGTGAAGAACTCATCGAAGCGCCGTGGGTTCGAAGGGGACGCGTGAATATGTTCAACGTTGTTGTCGTGGGGGCTGACGACTCGCCAACGGCCCGAAGGGCAATTGAAGCGGCGGCCGAGATTGTGCGGATGTCTGGGGGAGTGCTCCATCTCGTCACGGCGTTTGAAATCAAGACTCAATCAGATTCCTCGTTGCCGTCTGAATTCAGAAATCTGGGCACTGACGGTGAAGCCGAAGCGGCGCTGCAGTCGTTGTCGTTTGTCGCGAAGAACCTCGGCGTCGACCCGGTGCTGCATTTGGTTGCGGGCGACCCATCAGCGGCGATCGTTGCGACGGCTGACAAAGTCAACGCCGATCTCATTGTGGTCGGCAATCGCGGCATGAAGGGCGCGCGACGCGTGCTCGGCAGTGTGCCCAACAGCGTGGCGCACGGCGCGAACTGCTCGGTCGCCGTAATCGACACCACGGAATAGCCATCTCTTCGAGCGCTGCGTGCGTCGCGTCAGCGAGTTCCCCAGTTGGCTTCACGTCGCTGGAAACGCAACGACCCGATACGCGCTCGGCACTAACAAGAGCCCGTCACCGACGCCTGGGGTGGGGAAGTGATTCGCCGGAGAGCCAACGGCCACCGTTTGGCGCACGGCACCGGACGTCGGGTTCAGCCCGTATAGAGTGCCGTCTTGACCAATCGTCCATACCAGTCCCGCCGTGACAATCGGCGGCCCGCCTCCGACGCTCGTGTGCCACACGATTCGCAGCCCCGCGGGAGAATGCAGCACACGCATCGCGACCAAGCCATCGCCGCAGGGCATGTAGATAATGGAACCTACGACGGCGGTGCCCCCGTTCATATCGCCGTCACAACCCGACGCCAGTCTGGCTTCGCCGTTGCCGATGCCGCCCAGATGCGCGGCGTTTAATAGGTAGACAATCTTGGATTTGCCGGCGAGCACCACTTGGTTGTTGGCGAGCAATACTGGCTCCATTGACATGTCGAGATCGGAGGCATTGTCTTGCGGCCACGACGTGGGGGCAAAGAACTGGACGAGGCGCATGGTCGGCGAGATCTCGAGCAACGAGTCACTGTCGTCGTACGCGTCGCTCGCGGAGTGGACCGATCCGTTACCGGTACTCACCCAGACGTCGCCCTCGGTGTTGACGACGGGGGCGGCACCGCCCATCCACACGGCGCCCTGACTGTCACCGCTCCTTGCGTCGACCGTGAAGAAGCGAGGCCTGGATCCGGTTTCGCCGACCGAGCCAACCCGGCCCCGGTATGAGGCGCAGTCTCCGTAATTGCCGCCCATGGCAAAGATCACTCGACCTTCGTCGAGGTTGAGTCCAGTTCGTTGCAAGAGGGCCGCCGGATCTGCCCCAGGTGGATCGACGTTTTCGTTGAGCTCGATCGCGCCGCTGGTGGCGTTGAGGCCCACCATTCGGTGGTGGGGACGTCCGTAGATCAATTCATCCGCGACCACGAAGATCTCGTTGCGAGTGGGATCGATGACCGGCGTGCCGGTGATGCCGACGGTGGGGGCGATGTCGCCGCAGGGCAGCGACGACGCCGGGACGGCATTCGCGATATGGCGCTTCCAGACCACGCGGCCCGACGTCGATGACAGCGCGTAGACCGTGTCGTTTTCTGTCGCGACGTAGACGTTGTTGCCGAGCACAACTGGTTGACCGTAGAGTTCACCGTCCACCGTCGGCGACGTCCACGCTGGACTAGCTGTATTGATTGACTTGTATGTTGTCGACAGCCCTGATCCCTGGGCATCGCCGTGATAGATCGTCCATCCGTTTGAGACTGTCGCGGCGCTTGAAGGGACAATGGACTGCCCACCAATGGCAATCAGCGCTGATCCAAGAAGTGCGGCCGCAAACGCGAGCGCCGGGATTGGTGGCAATCTTGATCGACGCATCACACCGTCACGCTCGTGTGATGAACACTGCCAAGAGTTTCAAGTGCCCTAATGTTCGTGAGGATAGCCCGACGTTTCTCTACTGCCATTTGACGCTCCTCGGCAAGTTGAAACGTTGCGTCATCCGCAACTCTGCTCGTACGCGGTCGTGCCCGGCTGCAGCGCTTCGCCCGAGTTGGGGCTCACCATCAAGCAGGACTCGTCAACGGCCACGAATTGATTGGCGGGTATCGCCTTGAGCTGGTCGACCTCGGTGTAGGTCCATCGGCGATCGGCGGTTCCCTGGAAGTACCAGTTGCTGCCGTTGTCGGCNNGTCTTCATGGTCGTCAGGACCGTTTGGCAGAACGAACTGCACTGCGACGCCGGCAGCGTGAACGACGCGTTGAGACGAAAGCGCGCGCCCATGGGTGGACAACTGGTGTTGGACTGACCCGCTTCGTGGCGTGCGGGCCAGAGATACGACTCCTGGCTGCACTGGGCGGTGAAGCGAATCGCGTGGTC
>PMAL01000121.1 GCA_003152555.1 Acidimicrobiaceae bacterium
CGCGCGAAATGGCGAGTTGTGGGGGTGTCGCGGTCATGGTTAGCCTCTTTCGGTTTCGGTTTCGGTCTGGGGCGTCGATTTCTCTGTGGCGAGTCGAGCGAGGTGGTCGTCGAGCCGGTCGAACCTCTCTGCCCACAGGTGTTCGTGCAGCGAGAGCCAAGTCGCCGCGCTGGCGAGCGATGTTGGGGTGAGTCGCGCACTGCGCCACCTGCCTTGTTTGCTTCGGGTGATGATCGACGCTCGCTCGAGCACCTTAAGGTGCCGCGAGATTGCCGGGAGACTGATGGAGAAGGGTGCTGCGAGCTGGGTGACCGTCGCCTCTCCGATGGCGAGTTGCGCGACGATGCCCCGGCGGGTGGCGTCAGCGAGCGCACCAAAGAGAAGGTCGAGGTCCTCACTGGTCGTTTCCGTCGTAACACTTAACATGATGGTTAACTATATCGGCCGCTCCCCCTGCCGCAAGCCTCGGGAACTCTCCAGTTCTGTTTCGCCCGCGAAAGAGCCGATGAGTCGACGTGTCGCTTAATTTTCGGCGATCTATCCTGACAAGAGCCCGGCACTCGGGGTGACCACTTCTTGAAACATGCCACTATGGGAATATAATGAGCATATGGCACGAGCCGCCACCACGTCCGACGTTTTCAACGCGATCGCTGAAACTCAGCGTCGCGAGATTCTCGACGCGTTGCGGAATGGAGAAAAACCGGTCGGGGCGATCGTTGACGAACTCTCGATCTCCCAGCCGCAGGTCTCCAAGCATCTTCGGGTGCTGAGCGAAGTCGGCCTCGTTAAGTGCCGGGCGNNCTTAAGGAGCTACTACAAGAAGGAGATTTGCAGTGAAACCCAAACGGCATGGATCGGCAGTCTATGAATTCCCGAATGACCTCGAAATTCTCACCACTCGAAAGTTCGACGCTCCCTTGGCGCTCGTCTTCGACGTGTTTACGAAGCCCGAGCATGTGACCAAAACGTTCGCCCCGTTTGGGGAGACGGTGACAGTATGCGAGATCGATCTTCGAGTTGGCGGGAACTACCACTACGTTTTTGTGACCAAAGACGGTATTGAGTGTTCGTTTCGTGGAACCTACTTGGAGGTCGAGCCACCGACTCGAACCGTCCAGACGTGGGTGTTCGACGGGTGGCCGGATGCGGAGGCCGTCGAGACGATGGATCTGCACGAAAGTGACGGAGTGACGACGATGTCATATAGGTTGGCGTTCCGCGACAAGGCTGGCCGTGACCACATGACCAAGTTCGATGGCCATGAAGCGAGTTTCGACAATGTGGAAGATTACTTGAGATCACTACTCGAGGGAAACGGATCGATTGCGGGTTAGTCGGGGTTCGAGACGAACCTCACGACCTGGAACACGTAAGTGGGTCATCGAGTAATCCTCGGTGTTCTCCTTCAAGAACGGCACCCCAAGGAGTCTGCCCGATGTCCCCGGGGTACTCGAACCACACACCTGCGCAGCCACGTTGATTCATATCGTGGAGTGGCCCGAGCAAACGCTCATTGCGTTCCACGCAGTTTGTGAGGCTCGTCAATTCTGAATTACCTACGGGGCGGTGGTGGGCCAGCCGGGGCCACCTATTTCCACTAATGGTTTTGAACCACTAGCACGAAGTCCTCGTGGTGGGGCATTCGGACAAATGGAAAGGCCAGTGAATCAACGGACGTTCCAAGTCGAAAATGAGGACAATTCAGATGCCCCACCAGCTCATCTGATGTTGATCACCAAAAATCGGACTCGACTCACCAGCCCCATCCGCGAGCGGGGCGCTTCGCCGGGCACCTTCCGACGCTTATGGAAAAGGGATGACTTCTCGGCCACCTCTCAGGGCAGCGCTCGTGTGAGCCACACCACCTCGTCACCGTCGTCTCTCGCCGTGACGTGGTCGCGATTGAACTCAAGCTTCTCGAGGACACGGAGCGACGGTGTGTTCCGACTGCCTACCGTCGCCCAGAGCCGAGTCCTTCCAGTTGCGATGGCGGCGTCGAGCACCGCCCGGGCCGCCTCAGTTGCATAGCCGCGTCCGTGGGCACGTTGAAACAGTTCGTAGGCAATCTCGGGTTCGTCGAGGGTCGAGCGGCCGACGACCAGCCCGCAATATCCGATGAAGTCGCCCTCATGGCGGCGGCAGATNNCGTGTTGAGGTTGAGCGCCATCGGCAGATAGTCCGGCACGGCGTAACCAGCCAGTCAATCCGAGACTGAAGGCAGGATCTTGGGACGTGAGTAGTCGTTGTTGTCAATGATCAGATCAGACTTGGGGATTGGGCGCACTTCGGCGATGTAGATCTCCTCTGCCGGCCCGTATCGGTCTCGACGAACTCTCGTCGCCTCGTCGATGCCTTCTGCATCGAGGTCCCGGTTGATTCCTCGCGCGACGGCGACTTCGGGCTCAACTTCCAGCCAGATCCGAAAGTCCCAGTATTCGTCGTATTCGGGTCGCAGCGCGAAGACTGAGTCGACGATCAAGACTGCGTCGTCGGGAGCGGTCACGAAAGTGGCGCGATGGTCCATGCCCGTGAGCGGATCGTGTGCGCAGAGTACGACCTCGCCGCTCCCGCCAGGCCCCGTAGGAACAAGCAGGAGGTCCACGGCGGATCGGAAGTCGTAGGCATTGCGGTAGTACCCCTCGCCCGTTACGCGGTCATACCCGCGCTCACGGGCGTCGCGCCATGGATGTTTGAAGTCGTCCAGGCTCGCTCTGAGCGTTGAGCGCCCCAGCTTGCGAAGTGCTGCGGCAAGTTCGTGGCCGAAAGAAGTCTTTCCTGCGCCGGTACGCCCGTCGATTGCGATACGAAGCCGGCGTGTGGAGAGTTGGCTAATCTTGTCGGCCACTTCCCTTATGAGCCTTGTCCGAGCGTCAGACGCAGGCTCGGGCTCGGGCTGTCGCCACGTGGAGACTGACTCGAACGAGGTCACGCCAAGAGACGTTACAAGTTCCTTCCCTGGCCCCCGCAAGGAGGGCGCTGCCACTCGTGAATAGGCGCCTGCATTTGTCCGAAGGTTTGTCCGAACGTCTGAGGGGGAATTGTCCAAATCCCTCGTGGTGGGGCTAGTAAGAATCGAACTTACGACCTCGTCATTATCAGTGACGCGCTCTAACCGACTGAGCTATAGCCCCGCAGGGGTACCAATCTACACCAGGCAATCAACTGCTTTCGGGGCTCCACTCCTCCCACAATTTCGCCGCGATCGATTGACTGGCCGTGGCGAGCAGCGTGCCCGACTCGCTCCAAAGGAAACCGGTCCCGTGGGCGAAGCCGCCCGCGAGTGCGTGCATATTGATCTCGCAGAGCACCCATTCCGTAGGTTCCAGGGTGGCCACACGAATGGTGTTATCCAAACTGCGGCCCATCATGGGTTGTCCCACGAGTTGGCTCACGCCACCCGAGACGTAATCGCCGAAGATGGCGAGCGTCGCAGCCGATGGGTCCATGTGACCGGGAATCTTTGACCAGATCGCGGGCGGCCACGCGAAGCGGGTCCCATCAATCCCCACTTCGGTATTCCTTAACGCGACACGACTTTCCAAGTATTGAAAGATCGAACCCACAATGTCGAAGGGCCGTTCGAGGGGTGGGCACTCATCGGGTCCCGGTACGTTGGGCATTGTGAGCGGCGAAGGAGCGCTTAACTGACCGGTTCCCAGGGCCGCATTAACCGTCAAAATCTCGCGCCCCCCGGATACTGCACTCGCGCGCGCCTGGGTGACGTTGTTGCCAATCGCGGCCAACTCCGTCGTGACGGTGACCTCGGTCTCGAACATCGCGTACGAGAGGTATTGGGCGCTGGCCCATATGGTCGGCCGTCCCGACGCTTCTTCGAGGGCCACTATCCCGGCCGCTAGTCCGCAGCCACCGAAGAGAAACTTTCGCGGTGTTACCAGTCGCTCGCTGACCTCAAAGGTCCAGACGCTCTCCGCACGTCTCGAAATTCCAAGAAACTCTTTCGCGTCCACGAGGGCTGAGGTTACTGGAAAGTCTTGAATTCACTTCTCCCCCGCGAAAAGTGATCATGCGGCAATTGGGGCAGACTTGGTTGGTGATCGCTCCTGACTTTGTCTTCCTCGCAATCGCGGTGTCGCTGGTTGGCATGTCGGGCTACATCCGTGACACGTTGCGCGGCGTCACGTCGCCTAATCGTGTGACGTGGAGTCTGTGGGCCGTAGAGGGAGTGCTGGCCTTTGTCGTTGAGGTCCAACAGCACGTTGGTCTGGCGTCGCTCATGACGCTCGCGATGGGTTTTGTGCCATTCATTGTCGTACTCACGACGTTTCGCACTTCGCACCGTGCCTGGAAAATTGGCAAGTTCGACATTGTGTGTGGTGGCGTCTCGGTGCTCGGTCTGATCTTCTGGTGCTTCATCAACGAGCCCACCGTGGCGCTGATTGCCTTCGTCGCGGCTGATCAGATGGCCGCGCTGCCCACGTTGCGCAAGTCGTGGACAGTTCCGTCGAGTGAGTCGGCGAGGACCTTCTTCCTGGGCACCGTGAACTGCGCCATCACGCTCATGACCTTGAAGCACTTCACGACCGCTGGGGTGCTATTTCCTGGTTGCATCATGGTCACTGACTTTGCGATCGGAATGCTGGTCGTGACCTGTATCGGTCCGAGGGTGCGCGGCCACGCGCGGCTCCTGAGCCAACGAGCGGCATGACGACGCCTAACAAACTGCCTTCGTTGGATGCGCGTACCGAGGAGGGTCGAGCGCAACGCGAGAAGACGCCGCGCACCGCGCTCGCAGCGTTGGCCGCGCGTCCCGCCGCCTACGATCCGGTCGCGCGACTCATGTGGCAGGGCGAGAGTCGCGTGAAGCAGTTACTGCCAATTCGCTATCACCGCATGCTCGCCAACCCGTTGTCGTTCTACCGCGGTGGCGCGTTGTTGATGGCTGACGATCTGGCGCGTGGTGCGAGCACGTCAATCGAAGTGCAGCTCTGCGGCGACGCGCACCTGTCGAACTTCGGGGTATTTTCATCGCCGGAAGGCCGGATGGTCTTCGACGTCGACGACTTTGACGAGACCGACGTTGGTCCCTTCGAGTGGGATGTGAAGCGCCTCGTGGCGTCAACGGTCATTGCCTCGCACCTTTTGGGCCACAACGTCCACCAGCAAGAGGCCATTGCCATGGACGTCGCCAAGGAGTATCGACGAGCGATGCAACGCTTCGCCAAAGAGACGCGCCTAGACGTCTGGTACGCGACGCTCGACGTTGACGCCGTGATGAAGGATCTACGGGGTTTTCTCGCCGACCACGCGATGCAGAAGGTCAACACGGTGATTAGCGACGTCAAGGCACATGACTCGAAGAAGTCCTATGGCAAATTGGTCAACTACGAAAGCGTCACGCCGCGGATCAGACTCCAGCCGCCACTGATCACGTCACTGGGAGATCTGGGCGGCACGCCAACGGGCAAACGCGAGATACTTGACGGGGTGCTCGAGGGCTACAAGCACACGTTGAGCAGTGATCGTCGCGAACTGTTGGACCAGTACGAGTCAGTTGACGCCGCTCGAAAGGTCGTGGGGGTGGGCTCGGTCGGCACGCAGTGCTACGTCGTGCTGCTCGTAGGCCGCGACCGTGACGACCCATTCTTCCTGCAGATCAAAGAGGCTCAGAGTTCGGTGGTGTCGATCGCGCTCGCCCGGCCCTCCACGCTCCAACCCGGCGAGCGGGTGGTGCACGGACAGAAACTCATGCAGGCGACCTCGGACGTATTTCTGGGTTGGCACACCTTGGACGTGGGCGACACGTCACGCAGCTTCTACGTCCGCCAGCTCTACGACAACAAGGCCTCGGTCATCATCGAGCAGCTCAACGAGTCGTTGCTGGTGGCCTACGGCCGGGTCTGCGCGTGGACCCTCGCTCGAGCGCACGCCCGTTCGGGCAAGTCGGCGGAAATTGCCGGCTATCTCGGAAAGAATGACCGCTTCGAATCATCCATGACGACCTTTGGACTGGCCTATCGAGACCGGAATCAAAGTGATTACTTAGCGATGCAGAGCGCCGCAAAGCAAGGACGTATTACCGTAACGTCGTGACCAGGCTCTTGCCATTTGACTGGCATTTTGTTGAACTGCTCATCATCATCGCGGCCGGTGTCGGCCACTGGTTCTTTGTCGCGCCGGCTCGCCAGCGCCGCTACGCGCTCTACGCCCTGCTCGCAATGGCGATTGTCACTATGTGGCCCATTGGTGACCTCGCGGCGTCGGTCTCACTCACTGTCGCGACAGTACAACGCCTGGTCATCATGTTGTTCGTCGCGCCGATGTTGCTACTGAGCACTCCCACGGCAGTCTTTTCTCGGATTACGAAGCCGACCCTGGTTGATGCGGTGATGCGTCGACTGACCCATCCCGGGATGGCGCTCGTGACGGTCACGATTCTCGGGACGCTCACCCTCACGCCGGTGGTCATTGACTGGGGTTCGCGCGGAGAGGTGAATCGCGATCTCATCCTGCTCGCCGTCTTATTCGTGGGATTTTTGTTGTGGATCCCGGGTTTGGCGCTCATGCCGGGCACCAGACGTCTCTCGCCAGCGGGACGAGCGGGCTATATCTTCGCGTCGGCGCTGATTGTTACCAGCCTCTCCTTCGTCTGGATCTTCTCGCTGCACCCGCTCTATCCCTCGCTGCACCACCAATACGCGCTGCTGCACATGTCGCCGCTCTTCGATCAACAGTTGGCCGGTTTCGTGGCAAAGATTGGTTGTTACGTCCCTATGTGGACGGTCGCCTTCATCATTTTCTTTCACGCCGAAGACCAGGGGATCCCAGTTGAAGAGACGCCCCTGCACTGGGCTGACGTGGAGCGTGAGTTGCTGCGCATCGATCGTCAACGCGCGCGAGCGATCCGCCACCACCGACCCTCTTAATGGTGCCTTTGGTAGGCTTACAGCCTTCGGGGACGTAGCTCAGTTGGTAGAGCGCGGGCTTTGCAAGCCTGAGGTCGTGGGTTCGATCCCCATCGTCTCCACAAAGTGGGCTTGACCTCATTGTAAAAGTTCGGGACCTCTGT
>PMAL01000132.1 GCA_003152555.1 Acidimicrobiaceae bacterium
CCAAGCCCATGGTCTTTTGCGGCATCTACCCGATTGACGGCGACGACCTGCCGGACCTGCGCGACTCGTTGGACAAACTGAAACTGAACGACGCGTCAATCACGTACGAGCCCGAGTCCTCCAAGGCGCTGGGTTTCGGTTTTCGTTGCGGCTTCTTGGGACTCTTACACATGGAGATCGTGCGGGAACGTTTGGAGCGAGAGTTCAACCTGGCCCTCATTGCGACCGCGCCCTCGGTTGTCTACCGAGCCTTCTTGACCGACGGCACGGAGTTGGACATTGACAATCCGACCGACCTGCCCGATTCCAGTCGCATCGACCACATTGACGAGCCCATGCTCAATATTTCGATCTTGACGCCGTCGGAGTACCTGGGCACCGTCATGGACCTCTGCCAGGCGCGCCGCGGCGAGATGGTGAAGATGGACTATCTCTCGACGGACCGCGTGGAGTTGCGCTACTCAATTCCCTTGGCTGAGGTCATCATTGATTTCTTCGACGCGTTAAAGAGCCGCACGAAGGGCTACGCCAGTCTCGACTACGACCAGAGCGGCTACATCACGTCCCAGCTGGTGCGCGTTGACCTCTTGATCAACCACGAACCGGTGGACGCGTTTTCAACAATCGTGCACAAGACCAACGCCGACTATTACGGACGGCGCATGGCCGAGCGACTTAAGGAACTCATTCCCCGCCAGATGTTCGACGTGCCGATTCAGGCGGCCGTGGGTGGGCGCATCATCTCGCGCGAGACCGTCAAGGCCCGGCGCAAGGACGTGCTCGCCAAGTGCTACGGCGGCGACATCAGCCGCAAGCGCAAGCTGCTNNGGGCAAGAAGCGCATGAAGAATATTGGACGGGTCGAAGTCCCCCAAGAGGCCTTCGTCGCGGCCCTCAAACTCGAAGAGTAATTAGTAGCCCGTCACGCCGTCGATAAGTTCACGGATGATGTCGGCGTGCCCGCAGTGTCNNACTTGTTCGCCTCGCGATTTCTTGGCCAGTTCGTCAAGGTTGTGACCCGTGGCGCACTCATCAGACATGGCGATGGCGTCGTGATAGTTCTTCAGCGCATCGTCGAGACTCAACTCGTCAACGTTGTTGTAGTCACCATCTTTGTCCTCGGGAGTCGAGTAGTAGCCCGGAACGTCGTGGGCCAGAAAGACAATTTCGAACCAATATCGCTCTACCTTGGTCATGTGGCGAATGAGTCCCAGCAGTGAGAGTTGCGACGTGACGATGGGGCGCTGCTTCAGCTCAGCCATATCGAGTCCGTCGCACTTGATGAGCAGGGTTTCGCGATAGAAGTTGAGCCAGGAGTCCAATTGGTCCCATTCGTTCCCGGCGTCGAGCAGGACCCGATTGTCTTTTGCCGAAATGGAGTCCATCACTGGAGGCTACGGCCAATGACGTTTTGGAGTTGGCAGTCGGTAGAATCGAGTGCTAACAGGAGGAAGCATGGCCCGTCGCGCCAACACCACAACCAAACCGTCGCCCCAGGATCTTGACGCGCGTAGGGCCACCATCCTGGAGGCCGTGGTTGTCGAGCACATAAAGACGGCCCAGCCCGTGGGTTCCTCCTCCGTGGCCGCAACCGTTGACCTGGCGGTGTCGCCGGCCACGGTGCGCGCCGAGATGGTGACGCTCGAGCGCGAGGGGTACCTGGTCCAACCCCACACGTCGGCCGGCCGGGTGCCCACCGACAAGGGCTACCGCTACTTCGTTGATCATTTGAAGTCCGGCGCGCTGGGCTCGGCCCAACAGCACCAGGTAAAGGAGTTCTTCGCCAACGTGCGCGGCGAAGTCGAAGACGTGCTGGAACAGACCTCGACCCTGCTCACGCAACTCACGAGCTACACGTCGGTCGTCGTTGGTGCGGGTCACTCGCACAGCTCGATCCTGAGCGTGCAACTGGTTAACCTCGACGCCCGCCACCAGCTACTGGTCTCCGTCTTTTCCGACGGCTCGGTGGTCAAGCACAGCATCATCGCGTCCTTCGACGTCACGCACGAAGAGGTCGCCGAAGCCTCCAAGCAGTTGAACGCGCTCCTGATCAACACCACGCTCGAAACTCGCGTGCAGGTGCCGTCGCGCTCCGACCACGTCGCGACCCTCGTGCGCGAGGCCGTGAGTGTGCTGCACGCGGAGAAGCCCACCACCGACGGCGAACAGGTCTTCATTGGCGGATCGTCACGGGTGGCCGAAGTCTTCCAGGGCGTCGAGACGGTCCGCAAGGTCCTAAGCATCTTGGAGCAGGAATTGCTTGTTGTGTCGTTGGTCCAGGACATTCTCGATCAAGGTCTCTCGGTCGCCATTGGTTCGGAGAATGGCTACGAGCCCTTGTCGGCGTGCGCGGTGATAGTCGCCCAAGTGACCATTGACGGCGAACCGGCGGGAGCGGTGGGGCTGCTCGGTCCCACGCGCATGAAGTACCGCGAAGCGTTGGCCGCGGCCCAAGTGGTCAGCGAACACCTCACGAGGCGCTTTGGTGGAGATGAGAGTCATGCCTAATCCCGACCTCTACGCCATATTGGAAGTCGACGCCAACTGCTCGAACGAAGACCTCAAGAAGTCCTATCGTCGACTGGCGCGCCAGCATCATCCGGACAACAATCCCGACGACGCGGCTGCCGAGGCGCACTTCAAGGAGGTGTCCCAGGCCTACGAGATCCTCTCTGATCCCGATCGTCGCGCCAACTACGACCGATTCGGTTCTGACGCCGGCCCCGGCAATCCCTTCGGCGCCGGATCAGTCCAGGACATCTTTGACATGTTCTTTGGCAACATCAGCGGTCGCCAGCAGGGACGTCGCGGCCCCCAGCCCGGTCCTGACGCCGAGATTACGGTCGACATCACGTTGGACGACGCAGCCTTCGGCGCCACCCACGAGGTCTCGGTCAATCTTCCCCAGCGCTGCATCACGTGCGATGGTTCGGGCTGCGCGCCGGGCACCACGCCCACGACCTGCGTCGAGTGCGCCGGTCTGGGTGAAGTGCGCCGCGTGCGCAACTCCATCCTCGGCCAGATGGTCACGTCCTCGCCGTGCCCTCGTTGCAACGGCGTGGGCTCGCGAATCGATTCGCCCTGCAAGGACTGCCACGGTGAGGGGCGCAGCAATATGGCCTCGTCACTGACGATCCAGATTCCCGCCGGTGTCGAGGATGGTTCGACCATGCGCCTCTCTGACCGCGGCCCGGCCGGGTCTCGCGGCGGTCCCAACGGTCGTCTCTTCGTGCACTTGCGAGTGGCACCCGACGAGCGCTTCGAGCGCGCCGGCGACGACCTGCACCACGAGGCCCACATTGCCTTCACACAGGCCACGTTCGGCGCCACCATTGAGGTGCCGACCCTGCGCGAGACGCACAGCATCGAAGTGGCGCCGGGCAGTGCCAATGGCACCGTGCACCGCCTCCGTCACGAGGGAGTTGAGCACCTGCACGGGCGGGGCCGCGGCGACCTCTACGTGCACTTGGTCGTCGATGTGCCCACGGAGCTGGACGACACCTCGGCGGACCTGCTGCGCCAATTGGCCGCGCATCGTGGCGAAGAGATCCACGAGCACAGCGGCGGCATTTTTTCGCGACGGCGCGCCAAGCGGTGAGCTACCTCGAGTGGCCGCGACGCGTCGCCGCCCTCGGCCAGTTTCGCGTTGACAACCCTGAGCACCCGGTGTTGGGCAAGGACGACGAGCACCATCTGCGAAGCGTGCTGCGCGCACGAGCGAGCGAAGAGGTGGTCGTGACGGATGGCCAGGGTTCGTGGTCGCTGTGCGACGTGGGCGAGGACGCCCTCACCCGAGTGACGCCCGTTCACCACGACCCCGCCACGCCAATCACCACGCTCTATCTGGCGCCCCTAAAGGGCGATCGCAGCGAGTGGGCGGTTGCGAAGGCCACGGAACTCGGCGTAGGTCGCATCGTGCCGCTCGTCAGCGAACGTCTGGTCGTCAAGTTCAAGGGCGAGGCGCGTGACAAGATCGTGACTCGCTGGCGACGAATCGCCGCCGAAGCCTGCGGCCAGTGCCGGCGCACCTATGACGTGGAGGTGGGTGATCCCGTCGACGTGACGAACGTACCCGATGATGTCTGCATTGCGGACTTTGACGGCGAGAGCGATTGGAAAGGCGTTTCGTCCGTGGCCATTGGTCCCGAGGGTGGGTGGGCCCCCGACGAGTGGGCCGAAGATCGTCGACGACTATCGCTCGGGCCGACGGTGCTGCGCGCCGAGACAGCCGGGATTGTGGCGGCGGCCCTGCTGGCCTACGGTGCTGGAGGTTGGGGCTTTACCCTTAACGCGCAGGCCAGTCAGTAAGGTTGAGTCAATAAATGGTTGATTGTCTGTTTTGCAAAATTATCGCCGGCGAGATTCCGTCCAAGCCCGTTGCCCAGAGCGAGCGGGCGTACGCGTTCTACGATGTAGCGCCCCAGGCTCCCGTGCACGTGTTGGTCATTCCCCGCGAGCACATCACCAGCGCCGACGAAGTCGCGAGTTCACACGGCGGCATCATTGATGATTTGGTGCTACTGGCCCAAGAGGTCGTCGAACTCGAAGGAATACGCGAAAGCGGGTACCGGTTGGTGATGAACGTCGGCGTTGACGGACAGATGACTGTCGACCACCTGCACCTGCACGTACTGGGCGGACGGCGAATGGAGTGGCCACCGGGATGATCTTTGATGCCTCGGCCCCTGAGGCCCTGACGGCGACCACCTACGTTTCGAACACCCATCTGATGTCGGGGTTGCTCGGTCCGCGCGACGAGCACCTGCGCGTCATTGAACGGTCATTTCCGCAGTCCAAGATCCGCGTGCGCGGCAACGAGATCTCGGTCACGGGCCCCGACGCCGCCAAGGTGCTGCGACTCTTCGACGAATTGGTGCTNNGACATGGTCGCCGACGACCTGCGACCGAGCGAGGTGCTGCGCCACGAAGTGGCCCGCGGCGCCAAGGGAAAACCAGTCCGACCGTCAACGGCGGGACAGAAGCGCTACACCGACGCGATTGACTCGTCCATCATCACGTTCGGCATCGGACCGGCCGGCACCGGCAAGAGTTACTTGGCCGTTGCCCAGGCCGTCCAAGCCCTGCACCGGCGCCAGGTGCAACGTATCGTCCTGACCCGTCCCGCGGTCGAAGCCGGCGAGCACCTGGGATTCCTGCCCGGGGACCTGATGGCCAAGGTCGATCCCTACCTGCGTCCGCTCTACGACGCGCTCTACGACATGGTCGGTCCCGACGGCGCCGCGCGCCTCATTGCCAACGGCACGATTGAGGTCGCGCCGCTCGCATTCATGCGCGGGCGCACGCTCAATGACTCGTTCATCATCCTGGACGAGGCGCAGAACACC
>PMAL01000136.1 GCA_003152555.1 Acidimicrobiaceae bacterium
CGCCGTGACAACAGGGGCCGGACAACGGTAGTTCACTTCGAGCGCGTGGTGAACAGCCTCGGGAACGTGTATCTCGAAGCCCACCAACCATTCAGGCGTCGCTCCTGAAAATCCGTAGATGGTTTGGTCGTCGTCCCCCACCGCGAAGATCGACAGTGACGGCCCTGCGAGAAGTCTCAGTAGCAACATGTGGGCTGGCGTCAAGTCCTGGAACTCATCGACCAATAGGACCTCTGCTCGCTTTTCGGCGGCGAGACGTACTATTGGATCGCGCAACATCACCTCGATCGCCAAGTAGATCTGCTCGTCGAAGTCGACCTGACCGTGGTCGGCGAGGTGTTGGCGGTACTTCGGGAAGAAATCTGCAAAGCCCTTGAGCTCGCCTTTGTACGCTCTTTCGATGCCTTCGGGCGCCTGAAGACCGAGCCGGACTTGCGCGAGCGCGCCAATCCACGATGCGACAGGGTCGGTATTGGTCTTTCGCGGGAACTTCACGTTGGCCGAGAGAATGTCGCGGACTTCGCGCGGACTGATCGTCTGGAGCCGAGTGCCCCGACTCTCGAAGCCGTTGGTTCCATTAAGAATTGACAGCNNGCGAGCGCGTTCAATGTCTGAATCTGAAGGTGGGGGTGGTCGCTCGTGCGATCGCGCATCTCTTTGCGGGCTCGCGTGTTGAACGCGACGAGAAGAAGTGAGTCGGTCGGCACGCCCGAGTTGAGCACGTGTCGGGCTCGTTCGGTCAAGACCCGGGTCTTGCCAGATCCCGCTGGCGCAATAATTCGCGCCCTGGATGACGGATCTGCCACCGCGAGCAGCTGGTCCGGGGCGAGCATTGCCGTGGGCGAATGCGCGACGACCGGGATGAGTTGGCCCCTGGTCAGTACAATTCTTGGCAGCACCGCCACGCCGGAGAGATGCTCGTCCGTATNNCGTCAGCGCCGACAACCCCAACTACACCCGCGCCGGCGTCAGCCGCCATCAGTGCAAGCGGCCACGTGGGATGACTCTGATCGCGACCATCCACCGCGTTGAGGGTGGCGAGTCGCCAGATGGCTTCCGCGACGAGATCAACATTGGGCTCTACGCTCCAGACTTCACGTAGGTCTATACCGGCATCAGGCAGTTTCATCATCGGATCGACCTCGTAGATCACTGGCGTCCGCGTGAGAAAGTTGCGACGTACGGAACGGAGCGTTGANNAGTCCATGGCGCGGGGACGTTAGCGCCCGGCGTAAGAAGAATCGAACGGCCAAAAACGACGGGACCGGCGAGCGTCTTCCAGTGGTCATTAGCGCCACTGGTATCCGCGGCGTCCATTACTGCCAACTTTCCGGCAGGGCGCTTGAGCGCGTCCCGGGTGACAAATTGGCAGGATGGTCAGCAAGCACTCTCACATCTTGCACCACCGATGTAACTCGAGCTCAACCGGCCGCCGTAATTGAACTGAAGTGAGAACTTGGCGTTATTTCGCAATGCACAGAAGTCCCATGTGACGATCGCCTTTGAAGCATGATTAAGTTAGCCTCGAGATATATGCCATGGCAGTCGAAAAACCTAATCTTTGGAGGAACTTGCGAATCGTGCGGGAGACGAATCGCCAAAGATGACGTGGGCTGGCATAACTTCCAGACCAATAAAGTCCGCTGCGTAGAGTGTGGTCCGCCTGAAGAAGTCGATGTGGCACCAACTTCTCATCCGCATTCTGAAATGCGACCGGATCCAATTGGTGGATCGGCAGCGTTGCGAGAGGCCCAGAACCAACGAGACCACAATTGGCTGCGAGGTGCAACTGGCGAATATCGGATGGACAGATTGCTCCACGAACTCTTGAACGACAGCGCCGTCGTTCTTACCGACCGAAATGCGCCTGGAACACCGGCCAATATCGACCATATTGTGATTGCTCCATCCGGCGTGTGGATTATCGATTCAAAGAACTGGACTGGAACGATTCGCTACAAGTCTGCCTCATCTATGAGCGCGAACATGCGCCTGTTTGTGGACGGCGAAGACCGAACGTCGAAGGTGGAAGCCATCTACGGACTAGTAATTCCAATTGCTCAGGTGATTGCAGACAAGTCAGTGACTATCCACCCCGTGGTGGCCTTCATTGACGGCGAATGGAGCCTCGCGGCAATTCCGCGCCTGCTTAGGAATAAGCCGTATCAGCACGGCGGCGTATGGATTACGCCGCCGCGAATGCTAATTAAAAAAATTAATCAACCCGGTCCGCTTGATGCGCAGACAGTGATCCGCATTAGTAAGACGCTCGACGAAGCTCTAAAGCCGCGATAAGCGAATTTGTCAATGTCTCGAATTCAACCGACCACTGCGTGAGATCTGTTGCGTCGGGCCCTCGACTCATTGTCTTCTATGTCGGGCTAATGCTCTTGGCATCAATGCATTCCGTGTCATAGCAAGCACGTCGCAATCGTGCAATGCTTGCGCCCGTGATACGTTCACTACTCATTTCGGGAGGTGCGCTTCAAATCATTGGCATTTCGTTTGCCGCACTCGGCATTCGTAGGCTACGGAAAAATTGGACCACTCTCCCCGGGCTATTCCGCCGATCTAAGAATATCCTCGGTCAGATATTTAAGACTGTGGTTCGGTTCCTACGTCGAATCTTCAACTTGCGGCCTAAGACCATCTTGGCAACGATGGCGGGCTCCTCAAGCGCAGTATCAGGAGTCAGAGCCGATCTAACCGTAAGTCGCGCGCCACGACCGCAATCTCTTCTTCAACAACTCGACTGGTTTGCGGATCGTATTGCTGATCTCACGACGGAAAATGACAACCTTCGCAAAGACTTAGCGACCATCTCTCAAAGACAAGAAGAGGCCGACACCTTTACGCGACATGAGTTGGAACAAATGGACCATGATTTTCGCTCGAAACTAACCAATCTCGCTGCGGGGGGCCTGCAAATTCAAACCTGGGGAGTATGTTTTTTGATTGTCGGAACTTTGTTGACCGTCTGGGGTTCCGCGTTGAGATAGAGCACGGAAATGCCCTGTGCGTACCTCGAACGCCAAGTCGCCAGTGCAAGGTTGCAGACCTATCACGCCCGGGCCCGCATTGTGAACCCTCACTATGACGGACTAGGGACCTCTCCGCTCACGACACGTGGTTGATTGTAAAAACAAGGGAGCCTCCTAATCATCGTCGATGTGCGCTAGTCGAAGCTGGAGACAGTATCTCTTTGAGGTCCCGCCGGGGCGGCGAAGGAAGCACAATGGCCACCTCCAAGGATCTCATTTGTCCAAAAAAGACCAGCCGCCAATCGAGCACTTCGAGTGGTGTACCCGGTCAACGAATTCGCGTGGCGCGCTCGCGCACGTGCGTTTCGAGCGTTTCGGGCCTCTTCTAGACGACAGGCTCGGTAATCGTCCCTCTCGACGCTTCCACTGACACAATCGCCATCGAAACTTGTCTCGAGAGTACCTGAATGGTGCTGATTTAGCGAAGACTGACCTTCCACTAATTCTGCAAGATAGTCCCCCATAAGGGGGACTATCTTAAGCTTCCGGACGCAGCGCCACTTCGGCATAGAGCAATGTGTTGAGTGCTTTGATCTCGCCAACGAGGTCAGCCACCTTGCGTCGTCTCTCGCGGTCGTCCTTGGCATAGACAAAAAACAAACTCTGTAGGTGGTCGAGCTTGGTGTTAAAGCCACTCAGCAGTTCCACGGCCGAGTGCCAGTGCAGGGAGTCGTTTTCTTCGAAGGAGCCGATCAGCATCGCTGTTATCTCCGTGCGCAGGTCACTGAAGCGCTCGGTCATGTAATCAAGCGTGAGACGCACCGCGGGGTCGGCTTGGATGTCTTCAAGCTCGCCGCGCTCGCACGCATCACCTACAACATCTATTCCGAGCTGAGCAAACTCATGCCACGAGGCCACTAAGGCATCTTGCATGCACTCTTCTACGCGCATTGTTATCTGCTCTAGTGTCAGGGGAGTGTGAGCAACTTCTGGCTCGCCACCGCCTTCGATGACCTCGAAGTTGTGATCCTTTGGCATGTTGCCTCTTTTCCGGGTGTAAGTAGCTGGCGTATTGCTAGCCACGGTCGTATTGATCAGAGCATCATTCGATCAGCAACTGGCTTAACAAAATTTTCAACGTACTGGCGAGCTTCGTGATACCGCGCGCTTCCATCATTGTTTAGCTTTAGATCAACCAACTCGCCTGTCTCGGAATTAACGTGTAGTTCGATCACATCAGGAAAGCGACGCTCTGCCATTCTGGCGGCAATCTCAAACTCCACAATGGAATCTCCAAAGGTCTCTGCGATTTTGCGCAATAACTCATTTGTCGATTCGTTTATGTGATTGACCAGCTCCACAATTTCATCAAGTTTGTCGCTGTGATTTCTTTCGAACAAGCCAACTATCGCTTCGGTCATGTCATTCCATCGGCCTAGAAGTTCCTGGGCTTCTATCCAGTTCATCTCTGGTTTGGTTTCGTCCATTATCGGACCTTTCTTTTCAGGTGGCTAATGTCACGCTACATACCACCATTGGCGCGATATTTGAACTTGACAAAAAGGGTCAATGTTCATGGTTGAATATTGTCCGTGCGATCTAATCGTGCACACGCTTGCACGTGTTCGTCCAGACGAGTGCGGTCACGGACTCAAAGCGGTCGTTCATGATTACGCTTTTCCAAGCGTTGTGACATTCTCCTCCTGGTCAGAATGGGCTTAGGCTCCCCGTTATGTCTACGAGCGGAGGGCGACAAGAACGTCACGAATCGTGGGTCGCGGCTTGGGGCATTGTCGTTCTGTTGATGGCTGCCATTGCTGGGACGCTGGCAACCAAGGCCGACACGCCCTACAGCGTCGCGATCTGGGTTCTGCTTGCGATTTTCTCGAGCGTTGGCGTCTTCGCGCTTTACCTGACCTTTAGCCCCATTTTGGGCATGTGGCCATTCAGAAATAGCCAGCGTGGCGTGAGGGTCAGCCGCGTTGATGGCTACAAATCGAGGAACGACCCAATTCTCATGGACAAGCCGGGCTGGCTTTCGGTGAACGATCCTTTGACGCCTTTCGAAACACCCTTAAACGTCCCAAAAGATAACCCAAAGAAGGAGATTTATGCCAACCTCCTACACGAAGGCAGCACCCTCCTGCGCAATCTTGAACAGGCAACGGAGAGAACCTCTCACACTGGCCTGAGTCCAAAGGACTTGAACGAACGAATCAAGGTNNACTCTTTGATGTGGATGGCGGAAGCTCAGCGCCAGATGTTGCTTACTACTGGGGGTGACGTGGACGTGGCACTTTTTTCGACGCACCCTACGGAGAGAACGAAACCGAAATACATGGAAAATGAGCCGGAAATGGGTGTCTGGATGCAGTTGGCCGGTCGTGTGGACTGGCTCCGAGCAGAACTCAGATCATGAGTCCTCGTGTCAGCGCAAACGTCGCCAGAGTTTTGGTGTAATCAACATTGCCCGCAAAGACTATGTACTCCATCCGTGGCTCCTACGACCACGACCAATCACTTACTTGAGCACAATTATCGATGTGCGCAAAACGAAGCCGAGGACATTATTTCCCTGAGGTCCCGCTTGGACCGCGAAGGGAGTGACAATGACCAACACCAAGGATCTAGTTTGCCCAAACGGTTGCGAGCTCGACGACCCCGAGAACAGCGGATGGTCACTTTGGGAACCGATTGCCATCTGCAGAGACATAAGTATTTCGGCTGACGGCAAGATCGTTGCACACGACCGCGATTGGACTAATTGGGACATCTGGGGAAGTGCTGAAGCTGAGTGGACTGCTCAGGCGATGCAGCAGTTCGNNTGGGGAAGTGCTGAAGCTGAGTTTTGCTGTGGCCTTTGTCAGGGAAGAATCCCCGAAAGCGAAATCGGTGGCGTGACATTTCAGGACCGAGTTGAGTCTGATGTCAGTCTCCGAATGACCCGCAAGAACATCTGTCTCGTTTTTCGGCGCTCAGTACTTACAGTGAGCTTGATGATCCCTGAAGATAGGGACGAGTATGACTATGAGGTGATCTCCAAGGAGGCCCTCGCGGTTGCCTCTGAGGACCTTGGTATTCCCTCAGAAATTATTCACTCCTGCGTCCAAGACCTATCTATTGAGGAGTAGATGCGGAGATTGTCCGCTTTTAGACGATCAGGTGGAGTGTTCATTTCTTTTCACGGTAAATCATGCCTATTTAGTTGCTCGCGTTTCGCCGCGCTAGTTGCCAGATTTTCAGTAACTCAAACCGTAGTGTTTGAAAGCCTTACTTCAAGGATTACGTTTCCATGGAGAAGAACGTTTTACGCCTGGGAGACACTTTCCCCAGTGAAACGTGTTGAACCACGAAAAAGGCATTGTTTGCTCAAGTGACTGAAGTCGAACCTGGCACTGTGACCACGAGATTCTGGTTTTCATTGAGGCAGTGACTCGCGAGAAAACCGCACAGTTGCGCTCGACGTACCCACTCTCAGTGAATTCTTTCTCGACTGCGGTCCAGTGCCTCGATATACGGATACGTAGTCTCCNNTTCCACCTCACTTGGTCTCGTCTCTGAATCGTGGAACGACAGGAAGTGACTGGGACAATGAAGCCCTTTGTCGATCTACACCTGTTTCCACAGTCATTCCTTGATATTCCAAGTTGTTTTATGTACCCCTCTCCCCAGGGAGATCAAGCGACTGGCGGGATCCCGGATTGGAAA
>PMAL01000173.1 GCA_003152555.1 Acidimicrobiaceae bacterium
AGGTCTGCCGCCACTGATCTGAGACAGATCAGCCGAGACAATACACATTGAATCGCGATAGAGGGGTTTAGTGGGTCTCGGCATGACTGACTCTGTACCAGACGAGTACGCACATTGCCGAGTTGGAAGAGCAGTTTTGTCCCGCCCGTCTGGGGAGGCACCACGATGTCAATCGAGCTGACGGGCGCCGGTTCCTGCATCGTCCATTCAATGAATTCGACCTCGTCGGGCACCTCACCGAGCGCCTCGCGTAGGTCCCCACCTGGCAAACTCACGAGTAGTCGGGTCGCAGTCACTGTCTGAATCTAACAATTAGGACCACATGAAAATCTTGTTGGTCGCGGCGCCAAACGGTCTGGCGACCACGTGATGTCGCACTTAGAGCCACTCATACACGTGGACAAGGAGCACTTTGGCGCAAACAATTAACACCGGCGCGAACAAGCGAAATCCGCTAAAAGACGGAAATTTGGCGCCCTTTTTGAATCTCACAATTGGTACTAAGTTTCCCACATGCGATTGGGGAGGATTTCGACCAGAACCGTGGCCCGGCTGGGTCTCGCGTCCCTCGTTTTTGTTGCCGTGATCGTGGTGGCACCAATGGCGGCATCCGCTGCGCCCACCGCCTCAATCACCTCGCCAACTTCCGTCAACACCTACAACGAGGGCCAGAGCGTTCCCACCGCATTCAACTGCGCCGACAACGACGGAGGGGGGATCACAATCACCAGCTGCACCGACAACAACGGCGGCTCAGGCACCAGCGGTCAGCTCAACACCTCATCGCCCGGCAACTTCACCTACACCGTCACTGCGACCAGCACCGATGGCCAGAGCGGCTCCGCCAGCATCGGTTACACCGTGGCAGCGACTTCCTTCACCGTCACCTTCCTGGGCAACACCAATACCAGCGGAGCAACGTCCCCCGAGACGAATAGCGNNTACACCGTCACTGCGACCAGCAGCGACACTCTGAGCTCCACCGCCAGCATCGGCTACATCGTGGCGGCGCCTCCCACCGCCTCAATAACGTTGCCGACTTCCGGCAACACCTACAACGAGGGTCAGAACGTTCCCACCTCGTTCTCCTGCCTCGAAGGCGCCTCAGGCCCCGGCCTCGCCACCTGCACCGACAACAACGGCGGCNNACCCTCTACGCCCAGTGGACGGTCGACCCCAGCTTCACCGTCACCTTCCTGGGCAACACCAATACCAGCGGAGCGACGTCCCCCGAGACGAATAGCGTGGCCGCCAACCTAACGACCAACGGCTTCATCAAGACCGGCTACAACTTCGCCGGATGGAGCACCAACGCGGGCGGCGGGGGCAGCACTTATACCGACGGCCAGAGCTACGCCTTCACCGCCAACATCACCCTCTACGCCCAGTGGACGGCCAGCGCCAGCTTCACCGTCACCTTCAGCGCCAACGGCGGAACGGGCACGATGGCCAACGAAACGGCCAACGTGCCGACAAACCTCACCACCAACGTCTTCACCCGCGCCGGCTACGTCTTCGCCGACTGGAACACCGTCGCCACTGGCGGGGGCACCACTTATACCGACGGCCAGAGCTACCCCTTCACAACGTCCGCCACCCTCTTCGCCCAGTGGACGGCTAACACCACCGACAACTACAGCTACAACGCCGCGGGCGGCGCACCCACCCCGGTTTCGGGCAGTGGCCTCAGCGGTACGTCGATCACCCTGGGTGCCGCCCCGACTCGGACCGGCTACGTCTTTGACGGCTGGAATAACGGCATCGCCACCTACGCCGCCAACATCAGCTACCCGCTCACGAGCAACCCCATAGTCTTCACGGCCCTGTGGACCGCTAATGCCACCGGCGGCGGCGGCGGGTCATCCACCGGGACAACTCTTGATCAGACGTCACCCACTTCCGGCGTCACTACGTCGGAGAATTCTGGCGCCTTCTCCAGTGGTCCCATCACCGTCAGCAACGCCACCGGTGCCGTGAGCTTTGTCATCACTTCTTCGAGCCCGGCACTGAGCGTCAGCCCACAGGGCGCCATCACCACTTCAGGCACTCTGCTGGCGGGGTTCTACAGCGTCTCGGGCACCGACAGCGATACCAACTTAGATACGGGCACCTGGACGTTCACGCTTACCGTCAACACACCAATAACCGTGACGTTCGTCGCCAACAGCGGGCAAGGCTCTATGTCGCCGGAAACGAAAAGTGCCCCCACCGCGTTGACGCCCAATACGTTCACGCGCCCCAAGTACAAATTCGCCCGCTGGAACACCGTCGCCGATGGATCGGGAACCAGCTACGCCAACGGCGCCGTGTTCCCGTTCATGGCTGCCACCACCCTCTACGCGCAGTGGACCGCTTCGACGAAAATCGACCCGACCCGTAAAGTGACCTTCGACGCCAACGGCGGATCGGGTTCCATGAAACCGGAATCCAAGAATGTCCTGGCCTCGTTGAAATCCAATCAATTCACTCGCAAGGGTTTTAGTTTCATCGATTGGAACACCGCCGCCAATGGATCAAAGGCAAGCTACGCCAACGGAGCCGCGTATCCATTTACCAAATCGGTCACTCTCTTTGCCCAGTGGAGAGCAGCGGCCACCTTTACCGTGACCTTCGACGCCAACCGTGGATCAGGTTCCATGTCGCCCGAAACCAAAAAAACCACCGCGGCGTTGACGCTCAACCAATTCAGGCGACACGGGTTCACTTTCGCCCGCTGGAACACCGTCGCCGATGGGTCGGGATCGAATTACGCCAACGGAGGCGCGTATCACTTCAATGCGTCCACCATCCTTTTCGCCCAGTGGACCGTCGTCAAAGCACCAGTCGTGCTGCCCGCGGTGCCCGCCGTGGTGGCCTTGAGTCCCTTCGCCGCGAAATCCCCGGCGCTGTCGACTTCTTTAGAAGCGCAGATCGCCGCGCTCGCCCGAGAGATCAAGGCCAACCGAGACAAAAAGATTGCACTGGTCGGATATAGCGGCGACTTGACGACTGCCAATATAAACAACGAAGCGGATTGGGCGGCCAGTTTGAAGTTGAGCGTGCAACGCGCGGTCGTCGTCGAGAGTTATCTGAAACAGCAACTCGCATTGCTCGGGGTCACCGGCTACACGATCACGGCCGTCGGTAACAGAACCGCCATTCCCGTATCCTCTAACGCCACCGCGGCCAGTCAGGCCAAGAGCCGCAAAGTGGTGGCCACCGTTACCTAATGATGCTGTTGACGGCAAGCAGTGCAACCCGTTGGCGCAGGTAACGTGACCACGTTCGAAGCCCTCAACTCAAATTTCGTTCAAATGAACCGTTGGAATTGGGTCCCCGAAATCGGACCGGTTCTTTGGGCTGGAAAGGGTTTCGCTACACCAGCGTGAGGACTTCATTTTGCTTCTCTCGATGCTTTCGCAGATCGATGCCATCGGCAGATTGTTTGGATGGAAGCCAGAACGTCAACAAGGGAAGTTGTGGGTATCCATTCGTAATATGATTCCTAGAGTGATGACTCGGAGACAACCCTCTTAGTTGCCTCTGGTCCAGATACGCCACTACTCGATGCCAAAACTGATAACCCGGTTAGGGTGGATTCGTACTCTCGATTTGCGCGGATCGTCGTTCGGAATCGGCTCGGCCGTTCCACGGACTTCCACCATTCGTGGCTTCCACGGGTCGACGGTCTCAAGGTCATCTACTACGAATGCCACCTGACCGTTCGCAACGACGTTCTTGTACTTTCGGGACTCGCCCATATTGAAGCCGCCGATCTCGAACGTGCCAGTCTCTTCGTCGAAGGTGAAGCCAACTGGATTGTTCTGGAGTGTTCCGTCGGGCCGCAACGTAGCCAGGCGGCCGAGGCGCTGACTCTTGAGGTACTTGATCTGGGCACTCGTGAACTTGGCCATGATCCCTCCCTGATTGCTCTTTCTTAGGACTCACCCTATGTGTGGCCGATTCAGACCGTCCGACTTAGCGACGGCAACCGGGGACTTGAGTACCTGGCCCCAAAAGCCGCGAGTGCGGCTCAGATGATTCGAACCGAGCCGGGAGGTGCGGCGTTTCGGAAGACCTTATTTAATAACCCCTCAAAGAAAAAGTGGCCAACGTGTTTCGAACTGATAGGTCGCGAAAATTGAATGAAGGGAGCGCTTTTGCTTGCATTGTTCGCCAATCCAAGGAGATGGCAGAGAGATTCGAACCATTTTCGACTTCGTAATCGTGACCCCTCAGGCTCGCGAGTCTGACTAACGGTTAAGCCGGCTCCGCCAAGAGCTGAAACTCATAGGCAAGACCGGATCATTTCGGCACCAACTACGCGACCTTTGATGATTTGGCCGCTCGTGAGTCTCATGGGCGGAGAATCGTATTCTCGACATCAATTTCGCCTGATTCGTAAGCCTGAAGAGCTCCTCGAACGATGAGAGATATCAAGCGATTCATCGAATCTGGATGAGGGGAGGAAGTTGTTTCCTCGGACTTCGTTGACAAATTGATGACATCGTTGCCGTTCCTGCAATCGGCGATCTCAGAACAAGTTTGCGGATCAGCACTTCCTTGGTGCGCCGGCCGGGACTNNCCGGAACCTGTTGATTAAGAGGCTTTCGCGAACCGTTCTAACTGCGATTCACGCATCGTTTACGTTTAGTAATCAAAAGCGCATCGTTCATCACTGCTCAGCTGTTGGGCATGGTACCTGATCGGAGGTTTGTCACTTCGTTGGTCCCGGCGTTGGTCCCGTGAGACTCGGCGAGAAGGTCATTTGGAATAGGTGATAGCCGTCGATACTGCGTCACTCGGAGGTCGTCGTCAATTCGCGCGATAATTCGAGTATCTGGCGTGACTGGGAGCGTGGACGTGATTATGTGGATGAACGAGTTGGAGTACTTGGAGTTGTTTGCTGAGAGCCTAAGGTCGGTGGTTTGGTCGTTTTCATTATCTAGGTCCCGGCAACCATTAGGCGGACGATATGAGGGGTGCTAGTACGAGGCCAGTTCGTGCGGTCACCTTGTTGGCACCGGGCCACCCTATAAATGAGACTCGAGGGAGCACTCGTCCATCTGCGCGTACTCGGAGGTAAGTAGTTTCATGGGTCAAGCCTTTCGAATCGCCTGGTACCGGTACCGAGCGACGTTCGCGCGTCAACTATCCGGTTACTTGACGGTGCTGCTGCTCATTGGGTTAATCGGCGGTATTGGCATGGCCGCGCTGGCCGGGGCCCGACGAAGTCAATCCTCGTATCCTCAATTTCTGGCCAGCACCAATCCGTCGGACTTGACGATGTTCGTTTACAGCGGCTCCTCGGATTTCCTTGGCACGACCTTTTCGTTGACGAAAACAATCAGCCACTTGGCTGGTGTCGAGCGCGTCGTGACGGCCCTAGGACCACAGATGGTGCCGCTGGCAGCGAACGGTGCTCCTCGACTGAGTGTCTTGTCCAACGTCGTCATCACGGGCAGCTTGGACGGAATGTCGCTAACTCAGGACCGACTCGCGGTCGTGGAAGGTCGATTGGCAAATCCGCGTCGGGCCGACGAAATTGTGATGACGGCCAGTGCGGCGCGCATCCTCGGGGTGCGCGTGGGCCAGATGGTGCCGCTGGGTTTCTACTCCGACGCGCAAACAAATTCCCCGGACTTTGGCTCCCCGCGAGTGGTCCCTCGCCTGAAGGTCAAGGCCCGGTTGGTGGGGCTGGTGGTGCCCAATACGCAATTGATCCAGGACGACATTGACCGGACGTACGGCGCCGTCTTCCTCGACCAAGCCCTCACGCAAAAACTGAACCATCTGGAGCCGGGCGAACTTGTACCCGCGCTCTACGGCGTACAGATCGACCACGCCCACGCAACGATCACCCAAGTGGAACGTGAACTGATTGGCGTTGTGCCGCGAGGAGCCACCTATGAGTTCCACGTCACGTCGAGCGTGGATTCCCAAGTCGAATTGGCCATCAAACCGGAGTCGGTGGCCCTAGGTGCCTTTGGCGCCATCGCTGCCCTGGTCTGTCTTGTCCTTGCGGCCCAAGCCATCTCACGTCTGTTGCGCCGGGGCGAGGAGGACCGGCGCGTACTGCGCGCGCTGGGTGCCNNCCCTACTGGCCTTCGCGGTGGCGGCCCTTCTGTCACCGTTCGCCCCGCTGGGTCCCGTTCGCCCCGTCTACCCCGGCGGCAGATTCGCGATTGACTGGACCGTGCTCGGCGTCGGGGTCGCCGTGTTGATTCTTGGTCTCAGTGCGATCGCCGTCGCACAGGCGAACCGGCGGGCATCTCATCGAACCCTACTCACCGGCGGGTCGTTCGCGGGACGATCGAAGGTCTTTCGCGGCGCGAACGCAGCGGGACTGCCGGTGGCGGGCGTCATCGGAATTCAATTCGCTCTGGAATCGGGGCAGGGTCGCACGGCGGTGCCGGTGCGTTCGGTGCTCTTCGGCACGGCGCTCGCGGTCGCCCTGGTCGTGACCACGCTCACGTTCGCGAGTGGATTGAGTAACTTGGTCTCGCGTCCCCCGCTCTACGGGTGGAACTGGGACTATTTGCTACTGCCAAATAACAACATCCCGCCCAAGGCGGTGTCGTTGCTGAACCACGACCCGAAGATCATGGCGTGGAGCGGCGCCGACTCCACCGACTTGGAAATCGACGGCCAGGAGGTTCCCATCCTGATTGAAAACGTGCGGGCCAAGGTCGCCCCGCCGATCCTTTCCGGGCACGGTCTCGACAACCAACATCAGATCGTGCTGGGCGCCGGCACGCTGGCGATGTTGCACAAGCACGTTGGCGAGACCGTCGTCGTCAGCCTGGGCACCAAGAAGAATGCTCCCGCGTTCGTCAAGCCCACCGCACTATTGATCGTGGGGACCGCCACGCTGCCCGCGGTGGGGTACAGCAGTTACATCGCCGAACACACCTCCATGGGCACCGGGGCAATTCTTCCCTTTGGCGTCTTCCCGGCGGGGTACGTCAACAACGGAGCTGACCCGAATCTCCACGGCCCGCAACTGGCGTTCGTCAGGATGCGCTCGGACGTGAGCGCCCGCGCCGGGCGGGCCGATTTGGAGCGCATCGCGAAGGCCGCCAACAAGATTTTCGCCGCCGACAAGAACACCTTCGGCAATAGCGTCTCGGTGCTGGGCGTGTTACAACCCGTCCAGATCGTGAACTACCGAAGTGTCGGTTCCACGCCGGTCATCCTGGCGGTCGGGCTGGCCGTCGGGGCGATACTCGCGCTCGGGCTCACGCTCGCCTCGTCGGTGCGCCGGCGACGGCGAGACCTGGCGATGCTGAAAACGCTCGGCTTCACCCGTCGTCAGTTGGCCGCGGTCGTCGCGTGGCAGTCGACGACGACGGCGCTGGTCGGTGTGGTGGTGGGGATACCGCTGGGCATCATCATCGGACGAGAACTGTGGACCCTGTTCGCGCAAAGTATTTACGCAGTTCCGGACCCCACCGTGCCGGTCTTGTCGGTGCTTATCGTGGGCGTCGGGACGCTGGTGTTCGCCAACCTCGTGGCGGCGTTACCCGGCCGCAGCGCCGCGCGCACGCCGGCCGCTCTCGTTCTTCGAGCTGAGTAGCGGGGGACAACGGCAAAAAATTTCACAGAACAGTTGTTACTGTGTAACGCGTCACCCGTTGCAACGTGTCTGAGCACCCAATACTGATGCAGGATGAATCAGCAACTGCTTCACAAAAAATTTGAATGGTGCGCCGGCCGGGACTTGAACCCGGAACCTGTTGATTAAGAGACTTACGGAGACCGCTCTCACCGTGAATGACTAATCGTTATCGTCCATAATCAATAAGCGAATCGTTCGATATTTCTCGCGCTGACTTGTTTGTCGGGGGTTTCCCTAGGCAGACCGGTTTGGTCTTGCAATTGGTCCCTCAATTTGGTTTGCCGGATTCTGGAGCAAGTCGCCATAATTGACTCGTTTGGTCGAACCAATTCGTGCCCTGCTCAACTCGCCAAAGCGCCGCGACGTTCGAGAACCTCGTCCAACCAGGTGACCACAATCCAAGCCAAACTGTGTTGATTCCTTCGGGGATGGTTGGCGGCTCGTTGGGCATATTAGAAAGGGAAATTTGGGCAAAAAGTTCGGAGTCCGTACTATCGACCCAAATGAAGATGTGCCTCTCATCAACTGAAGCCTTTTTCAATTTTTTGGAATTCGACTTTGCGAGACGCTCGACCTCCTCGTTCAATGACACGTTTTCAATCAGGCGCGAGTTGCCCACCTGAACTTGTGCGATGGGGAATGACTTAATCCCACAAGAGTTGATGTGTCTTACTCCAAGTTGGCTGAGCCGGGTCAAGGTGGTTGCAAAGGGCTTTTCAAAATAGATTGACCCATTGCCGATGAGGTCCACGCCATCGGGGCTGTCCATCTCCTCAAGTTTTGATATTAATTGGTGTATTTCGCGATTCAGCTGACGCAAATTGGTGCCTTTTTGCTGGCGAGAGGCAGCATTCACGTTGAGTGACCAGTCGCGCTTCAAGGTTTTTGAGTGCCACTCCAATTTTGATTGCACGTCTTGGGCTGTCATTACGTTCGCAGGGGTGGTCGCGGTGACCTCCAATGCCATAGTCTCGCCTGAATTCAAAGTGAAGTGGAAATCGTACGTTGAGGGTGGTGAACCGTGCTCGTCCTTCGTTTCAAATTCTCCGAATATCAACTTGCTTACAATTGACGCCGCTTCTAACTCTCTACGCCTGCTGAAAGTATTCCCATCTGACAATTGGCCCTTAATCATTGGGACTTACTTGCCGCACCCATTTCCAATGCTGGTGGTTAGCTGGAGCATTCTCGTCGCGTATGTGTTTCCAACTACCCTGAACTCTCGAGGTATATTCAGCTTTGTCCCAGCCAAAGTCTTCACTAACGATGCGTGCCGCTTCACCTTCTGTGATTCTCCACGAACGACTTAACCTTCGCACTAATTCAAGTAAATCTGGACCCACAAGTAATGAATCATCGAAATCGTGTTTCTCGCTTTGCATTATGTTCTGTAGAGACCTTCAATAGAGGCCGCGTGCTTGCATCAGTGGACACAAAGTCAAGAAGTCTGGGACGGCGGTCAATTGGACCTCTCCTTCTGGTGACGAAAAACATTAACGTGCAAGTCGCAATCTCACGGGGTCCAGAATCTCAACGTAGCTGCCATAGGTGCTAATAGTGCCAGTGGCTTCAATCGTCTGACCGTCAAAGCTTGAAACTGGGTCTGAAGTAAACCTACCTAGGTCGCTAGCGAAAATTGTCACGACAAATCCTTGCGTGTAGTGCACTTTTTGGTCAAGGAACTCGGTCCCAGCGTTATCTGTGAACGCGTAGGCGACATGAAATTCAACGGTTTCTAATTGCCCTACGTGATTCCATGCTTGCGCTCCTGAGATGGTCTTTGTCTTTTCGTTTGAGTGCGGAATGGCAGGCGCGGAGTTCACTGCGCCATTTGTGCCACATGCGCCTAACGAGAGTCCTCCCAAGACAAAACACAGAGTCGCTATAACTTTCACTGGTGCTCGTTCCTTGGCCTTGTCGTCATACACCAAGTCTTCTTTCACGCCTGCGATTGATTTCTCGGCGAATGCCCGCTGGGCAAACACTAAAAATAGTCCATTGAACAGCGATTGCCAATATGTACAAGATGGCGTTAGGACCGCGTTCGTCGGCTGTAGCAATTACGCCTGAGATTACAGCGAGGGAGCCGAGCCAAATGCACCAATCAGCGTAGAGCGGACTCTTGAACAGTCGCCATTTGTGCGGGTCATCTATGACGTCCCTCGTTTCCGTCTGGGTCTCGGTTGGAAGTTGGGCCAGAATGTAATCGACAACTTTTTCGTACTCACCTGCCACTGTCATGTCCCCTCCGTCCCATTCATGGGGGATGCCATTGTTGACAAGAGTGTCTTCCACTTGGATGCGTTTCTGAGTGGTCCACCTTTCGGTCTCGTAAACGACATCCATCATTTCCCTAGACATCGAGGTTCCGCAAGAGCGGCAAAACTCGTCAACCTCATCTCCTTGCTTGCCGCAGTTCGAGCAAAAAGTCATCAAAACCTCTCCCGCTGATTCAAACTCATTATGGTCTCAATGTCACTACGGAAGAGTAGAAATCAGTTTGCTTCAGACTTGAGCGTAGGGATGACCGAAGGTGTCACGAGGGCGGAAAGCGCCTCAGCGAGAATACGGTCTCGGTCTCGTGTTGCGTGCTGGTAGCGCAATGCCGTGCTCGGCGAAGAATGCCCAGCTCGGTGTATGAGTTCGGCGATAGTCGCGCCTGTCGCTGCGGCCAATGTCAATTCGTCGTTCTCAGGTCAGTATCGCAGGAGTGCCGACCGCTAAGGGTGCGTTAGTTCGGCGGCCTCGGCGGGATTGTTGTATTCGACTCTGCCCAACGTGAGGCCACCACCGCGGCGCGACACCCCGCTATCCACTGAGCCCTATTTTTACTTCCCGCTCGTGTTCTCACAGAGGCGGCCTCGGAACATGAGCCGTGGGGGCCAAAAAGTTTGATGGCAGTTACCACGTCCACTGACGCTACCCAACCCCACCCTTGTTGGTAGGCCGTCGGACCCGGGTCGCAACCACTCAGGGTGAGGCCACTTAGTAGCAGGGCCAGCACCGCTCCTGCCTTCATAAAATTTCGTCTCATAGGCCGCAAGTATCGCAGGGATGGCAGTGGCCGAGCAGAGTTGGTTGGAAACGACAGGCAAGCGTCCCCCCATCTTTTCTAAGCCCTTATGAACTCAAAGTCGCGACAGCGTTGAGTTCTGCCCGTTGCCTTTCGGCGGCCTCTTGAATTTGGATTGATAATCTTCCCAATTCCTGCTGAAGCTCTTCTATCTTCTTCGCACGTTCAACACCCGGAACTGTGGATTCGGAAGCTGCTAGGAACTGGTTGAATGTGTTGCGAAACTCGTTGTACATCTCGCGAAGCGTGCCCCGTCCGATTCACACAGCCAAGTTACGCCGCTGCCAGTAGTGGTCGAGTGCGCAGCACCGGAAGTCGTGGTTACGAAGAACGAAAAGAACGTCGCAACTATCGCCATCGATGCGAACACCGAACCGAACCGACGAAGAGTACCGAGAGAGAACTTGCGCACACCTCTGCTCGACGCGCGTCGTCGCGAGAAGTTGTCAAAAAATTGTGATGCGCAAGCCTAAGGTTGTCGGAGGGAGGCGGTGTCGAATGACGCGCTGGGCCAGTAGTCCCGTCGCTGATGAGCCAAAGCGGTGAATCTGAATCTTGGAAGAGGAATCATGACAGTGAAACTAATGAGGGCAGTAACCGTGTGCGCGTTGTTCGCGACGTTGGCGTTCGCGTCAACGGCAAGCGCAGCGACGCATCACGTGACGTGGACGAAGGCGCATTGGTCGTCATGGGCGCGCGTGAACAGCGCTCACTTCGTACACGCGTTCGATTCCACTGGCGCAACGGGGATGTACGAAGTGACCGGTTGCGTTCTTACTGCTTCTTTCGGCATAACGTCCACGACGCCCGAAGTATTCGAGGCTCTCGTGACTACGTTCGTGAGCGGTGACACGACACCGAACGGGAGACTCGACAACGACATCAAGAAGATGTCAACGTCGTTCAACGCGTACGAGCAAGCGTTGAGTGTCGACGCGACGAACACGGTGCCGTACGGCGCGCTCGGGTATGGGGACGGCAGTTGCGCGTCACTCGCTGCCGCCTACGGGCTGGTGCAGACCTCTTCGGCTCAGTATGTAGCCGAGTTTCAAAAAGTGACGAAGACAGCACTCGTATTTTAAGCGTGGCGAAACCCCGCGAGGGGTCTGGACGACTGATTCCACTTTGGAGCGGGATATTGATGTTCTTCCCGAGCAAGCTTGTCGATAACAAGTACCGCGATAACGAAATGGGGCTGCTGACGTCAGCATCATTACCCGCTTATCGGTTGCAAGGTCAAACAGCAAGCATGCCCTTGAGTGAGATGGGTAATGACCCACAATTGGACGCCGTGAACCCGGGCGCACTCGCTCAGAAGAAAAGGTGAACCAAGATTGTTGTAGCCGCGTTGGTCGTTATCTTTGTTGCTGGCGCCATTACCGTCGCAGTGGACAAGTCAAAACCACGGGGCAACGAGACGACCGTCACAGCTGCGTCAATCTACAAAGCCATGGAGAAGTGGAGCAGTGCGGGCGTCGTGGTTGATTACGGGGTTCAACAGGTGCAGCAGAAAAATTCGAGCGGGGACACTACAGGCGTAGCGGATTTGATGAGTTGCCATCAAGATAGCGTCATCATAGATGTACTTTTCTTTCGCACCTCATTCGATGAGAACCATTACCTAAGCGGTTTCTCTAGCGGCATGCAATGGACAGGCACTTCTGCAAAGACATATTCCAATCCGGTCTTAGTGTCTGTCGGCCCGGGCTTCGTTACGTTTTTCGGTTGGCCAAAGAAAGGCCAGACCACGACTGAAGGGCAAGTCGTTGACTGGATGACTGCAACCTTTGGAACCCAACCAACATCGTCCGGGTGGCCGGTACAGAAGTGGAATGGAGTGCTTTCCGCCGTCAGGTACAAGTCAATTGGAGCTCTACGGCCATCGGCTTGATTCTGAACCATTGACGTTCTAGCGACAACAATGTCTGATTAAAAATGGCGGGAACGCGGTCCCCGTCCGCTGTCGCATGCTTGTTGGTCGGCAGGCTGTTGGTGAAGCTCACAATTCGGGGTTCAGGCACTTCGGTCGTATTTCGTGATGTCTGCTGAACGATTGCAACCTCGTCATCGTCGCCCCGTCTGGTCTGAGGGTCGTTTGGTCGCGACTCCCGCTCAGCGCGCTTCAGACTTCAGAGTCGCGATTTCAGTGGGCACGAGGAGGGCGGAAAGTGCGTCAGCGAGAATCCGGTCCCGGTCCTTCGTTGCGTGCTGGTATCGGAGGGCGGCACTCGCTGAGACGTGCCCTACCCGTCGCCACTAGGTCGAGCATTAGCCCCTGTGCTGGTAATTAGGTGTGTTCATGAGAATTCTGGCCCAGATGGCGACAGGCGTAGCTGCCTTGATTTTTGGCATCGTCGCCTTCGCTGTCGTCAAAGTCACGGAAGTCACGCTTGCTGCATGCCATCGGTAGATTTGGGTAACGAATCTAGCGGCCCGAAGGGACGGTGGTTGGTGACGAATGAGAGCCGCGCCGAAGTTTCTCAGGGCGTTCCTTACGCTGAACCAGTGGTGGAAATTGCCGGCGCGTTCGTCCTGGCTGGCGTGTTGTGGCTTGTCGCCTCACATTTGAACATTGATGTTGCCGGTGCCCCAGTTGTTCCGTGGACTAAGGCATCGAATATCAGCGTGGAGTGGACGGTCGTGGGCCTTCTTTGGCTCGTTGCGGGAGTGACCGGCCTGCGCAGTCTTACAGTTGCGGCTGCAATCGGCGCTTCCACAACGCTGCTTGCAGTGATTGACGTGATTGTCACTCTGGGTCCTTTCAAGGGTCACCTCACCTTCACCTCGGGAGTGGACCTGACAGCGGCCGCATTTATTATCGCCATCGCTGCCAGTGGGTGGCTCCTAGTACTGTCACACCCCCTTCGTTCCCTAACTCGTCAAGGACTCATCACGGCTCTCGTCTTCGCGGTTCCGGCGCTCATTTGGGCGGTCGCTTACGGGCCGTCTTGGTTGACCTATAACTACTCCGTTGTGGGCGGCAAGTTCACAGCGACGGGCACTAACCATCTAATTCAGACCAGCGGCAACATCTTCTCTAGTGGCGTTTTCAGCGAGGTATTAGGCATCGCGCTATGCATTACTCCCCTCGTGCTCATTGGCTGGGCAAGCCTTTGGCGAAGGTCCTCAGAGCGACTTGCCGTGGTCGCCGTGTGCGGGTTATTCATCGCTTCGGTCGCCGGTGACAATTTTTGGGACACCGGAACGATAACCAGGTCCCAGCTCCCCAAGTGGTGGGGATGGGCCCATCAAGGCCACATTTCCTACGTTGCGACAGCCTGGTTGTGGGCCTCCCTCTGCGCTGGTTTAGCACTCTGTCTTGGTTCACTAGTGGCTGCATCCTGGGCTCGTGCGAACTCAAATGAGGTCACACTTACTTGAAGTATTTCTCTAAGTTGTTTCGGCTCGGGAACCCGCCGAGTCTGACCGGCGTTAGCGCAGCTGCTTTACCGTTGTTGAACGAGTGGCTTGGTGTTGGGAGTCGAATTGATTGACGTCTCGCTGACCTGTAGTTGGTGTCAAGGTTGGGCGTTACGTGGGCGTTAGTGGGCGTGTAAGACGGGTCGATTGTGGTCACTTGCGGTCAACATCGGGCATCTTGAAAACGCAGTAACTGCTTGGGCAGATTCGAAAACCGTTGGAGCGGGCGACGGGAATCGAACCCGCATGACCAGCTTGGAAGGCTGGNNCGCGTTCTCAGCTTGGGAAGTTGATGTTCGCCATCTAGGGATAGCGTCATCACTCCTGGTCATAGGCCAATTACTCCGTTCGATTGAAGTGAGATTTGCAACGTGGGCGCTAAATGGGCGCTTGGGGCGGTTAGAACGTAGGCCCCGAGGTGTCACACGGGTAACTGAACATGTCACACTAACCTGGCAATGTCTCGTAGAAAGGGGCAACAATTGCAGCACAATCTGCGCGAATCTACCGATTCGACAAGACGTCGAGCATTCAGTTCCAAGACTGGTTGAGGTCCCTCTATCAAAGTCGCAATGACGTAGTTCACGATGGTTGGCACTCTTTCGAGGATGATGAAATTCAACGATTACTAGGGCATGTTGAGCGTGCTCTCAGATGGGCTTGCGGGCACCTGGACGACGAGCATTCCCATGATGATTCAGTTCCACCCGCGGCGTGTGCTGACTTCGACCAAGTGATGGCCAGTTTAGAAATTTGAACCACATGAATGCTTTTTGCCCAAAAATTTTGATTTGGTCCCGGCAGTGTATTTGCACAGCAATTGGTCTCGAAATTGGTCTCGCGAGATTGGGACCAGTCAAGGCCACCTAGTGTGACCTTTGATATCAATGAGTTATATGGTGCGCCGGCCGGGACTTG
>PMAL01000189.1 GCA_003152555.1 Acidimicrobiaceae bacterium
GATCTAGCAGCGCGCAATTTGTCCGGCGAGATTCAAGATGGAGTCACCAGGTTCGCGTTTGGGTTCGCGTGCGGGTTCGCGTCGGGCCTTCGACACCAACAATCCCCGACCGTCAAAGTGTTCAAAGCTTCATTAGGTTTTGGGTCGTGCACGCTCGTGTGCATTTGACGGGAGCTGTGAAACATACATGATGTCAGTGTCCCCTTAGGGGGTCGGGCCAAATCTTCCTGAGTGCGTAAGTAATACCATTCCCGCGACATTGAACAGGCAAGGAGGTTGGATATGAAACGAAAAACGATTTCAGTCATGGCCCTCGCACTTGCTGGAGTGCTGCCCTTTGGGTGCTGGAGTACGCCGACGGGAGCCGCCAGCGCTCCACCTAGGACTGGGACCGTCGTTGGCACGTTCGGAATCATCGGGGGACCCGCGCCCGGTGTATCCATTCCTGCACGGGGAACCGTAATCTTCACCCCGCTAAAACAGAATCAGGGCGGTTCGGTGAGGGCGGCTGTGCACGCAACTGGGCGCTTCATTGCGCACATTCCGAGAGGAACGTGGAAAGTTACGGCCAGTTCTCCTCAGTTCAATCACAATCAACGTGGAGCGTGTGGCGCCGTTCATCCGATCACTATCAAGGTCGGTATGAGCACTGCTGTCGCCGTTCGATGCGTCGCAAAGCAGGTATCTCGCCAATGGGTCGCTTTTTGCGTCTCAATCTTTGGCGCCAGCCCGAGTTTGCAGAATTCCAGATCCTCCCGTGGACACTTTGGACAAGTCACCATCCCAAGGTTGAAGACGCCAGTCGGATTGTGGACGTCGGCCCATGGAACAGCAACCACACGTCTGAGCCCAGCCAGCGCAGGGTTGTAGAACTAATGGGTTTGGACAGAGTCACGTTTTGGAGTGATGCTGTCTCTGAGGTGGACGTAATATGCGATTGATTCAGCCGCCGATTCTCACGAAGGCGGCAAAGGCCCCGCCGGCAAACCGCTGTGCTAGAAAAGGGCTCGTGGCGCCGAATCTTAGACAGCGCCGCGAGGGGGAGATGACGATGCCAAGGATGATCATTACTCACAATGTTGTCGACGTCGACAATTGGCTGAGCTTCAAGGAAGAGCGAGAGGGTGCCATCGCCGCCATGATGGGGGGTTCCAATATCGTGGATTACGTAGCGCAAGATGGGAGCAAGACTGTCGCAATTGCAGCCAACATAGACGACGTTGCGGCGGTGCTGGCAGGGCTGAACTCGCCACCGCCGGAACTGCACGCATCAATGGAACGCCACGGGGTTGTCCCGCCCATGACCATATACATCGAGAAGTAGCCCCGGCCGCAGGAGACTGCGCTCGTTTCGCGAGGCCAGGGGCCGTCGCTGTCGGCGCGTCGATTGTTGAGCACGACGCCGACAAATCCGAGCCGACGGGAGTTGGCCACACCCATTAGAAATGCGGGGCCAAAATTGGGGCTTGTTGAACTTGGCGAAACTACAGGCGTGCCATCCGACGAGTGTTATCGGCGACGACAGAATGATCAATCGTTCAGCACACTTCGCAAAGTCGTCGGTCAGAAGGAAGGTAGTCGGTATTGACTCGGCTCTTCGTCTCGATCTTCTTGCCCTCTTCACACTGTTGCCTGTTGTGGTACACCGCCGGATCTTCAAAGCTCGCCGTGTAGTAGTACTTCGCCATCCCCGCTTCCTTTCACCAACGTCAATTCGGATACTACTTTGACCGAGTAGCACGCGTTAGGAAATGGCGACGTCAACTCACCTAGGTGACTGCTGCTGTGAAGGCTGACGAACTGACTCGCCCCACGCTTTAGGTACTTCATCTCGGGCACTGAGGGCTGAACGTCACGATCATTTCGAGACGTTCACACCAGTTGAAGATGGCGCGGGTCTACTGTCGACGTCGTGGCCAAAGAACTGTCGCTCAAGGAGCGTGATCTCCTAACGAGGACGACTGATGAAGCTCACACTGGATTGTCAACCTTCCGTCCGGACATTCAGGGACTACGTGCGGTGGCCGTCGTGCTCGTCATCTTGGTGCACGCCGCCGTACCGGGACTCGAAGGCGGGTACGTAGGCGTCGACATCTTCTTTGTGATCAGTGGCTTCGTTATTACGGGTGTGCTGCTACGTCAGACTGAGCGAAGCATCCCACGAAAACTCGGCCACTTCTACGCCCGTCGCATTCGACGCATCGTTCCGGCGGCGACGTTGACGTTGGTTGCGACGGTCATCGCGGCGTACTGCCTCCTCGGCGTCAACTTCGAATCTTCGTTGCTCGGCGACGTTCGTTGGGCGGCGCTGTTTGCGGAGAACTTTCGACTCATCAACACCGGCAGCAACTACTTCGTGCCTGGCGTCGCGCCTTCGCTCGTGACCCACTACTGGTCCCTCGCCATCGAAGAGCAGTTCTACCTCTTCTATCCCTTGGTGGTTTTCTCGCTCGCCTGGCTTACGCCGCGCCGGTATCGCTCGCTCACTCTCGCCTGCGTGCTCGCCGTCGCGATCGCCGCCTCGGGTTGGTGGTCGCATCACCTCACGGCTATCAATTCGGTCGCGGCCTACTACTCGCCCTTTACGAGGTTCTGGGAGTTGGCGCTCGGCGGATTCGTGGCCGTCGTTCCCGCGGCGTGGGCGAGACGGACGCCTCGCGTGAACTCGCTTGTCGCGGTACTCGCAGTTGTGGCGCTCGCCGCGGCCGTGTGGCGCCTTAACGCCAATAGCACCTTTCCCGGAGTGCTCGCGTGGTGGCCCTGCGGGGCGAGCGCGTTGCTCCTCTGGACCGGACAAGCAAGTGTGAAGGGCGCGCCGGCGTCGTGGCTGTCGTGGCGCCCGTTTCGCTACGTCGGGGATATTTCGTACTCGCTCTACCTCTGGCNNCGTGCGCGGTGGCGTCGTATCACTTCTTGGAGAATCCGATACGTCGGTCGCGACGCCTCAATCGCGACGGTTGGGCGACGGTGCTGTTGCTACTCGTGTGCGTTGCGTTGTCGTGGGATGTGACCTTGGTGATTGGTCGACTCGGGC
>PMAL01000023.1 GCA_003152555.1 Acidimicrobiaceae bacterium
ACGATCTTCCAGGCCCGTACCCGCGGCCCGTTCTGGTCCATCCGTCCCGCCCGTATTCTCCTGCTGGCCGTGATCGGCACGCAGGCACTGGCAACGTGCATCGCGGTGTTCGGGATCTTCATGACGCCACTCGGGTGGCGCTACGCGGCCCTCGTGTGGGGCTACGCGCTGGTGTGGTTCGTCGCCACCGACCGGGTGAAGTTACTCGGGTACCGGATACTCGATCCGTCGGGTGCCGCCGCGGACGACGCAGGTTCGGCGAACGGACGCCGTTCCCGAGCCGACCTGGCCGCGATGGCCGCGAGCGTCGCCCCGTTTCACACCGACGTCAACACCAGCCCGGGCGAGCCGGTGTACCACGACTCGGGCGCCTGCCCCTACGGCAAGGAGATCCTCCACGACGGGCACGACATCGCGGGTACGGGTGATCGTCGACGCTGCGAGTGGTGCGAGACGCACGCCGTCGTGGCGCCGTTTCACACCGATGTCGACACCAGCCCGGACGACCCCGTCTTTCACGACCTCGTCGCGTGCCCCTACGGACAGGAGATCACCCGCGACGGCCACGCGAGGGCGGGCACCGATGGTCTCCGGCGGTGCGAATGGTGCGAGGCGCACGCCGACGTCAAGGACGCACACGATACGCCACAGAAAGAAGCGACAACATGAAGCTCAACAAGGAAGTCCTCGGCGAGATGAGGGTCAAGCCGGGAGGGCCCGCCGGCCTCGACGGGCGCAGCACCAAGCACGTGGCCGCCGACTGGCTGGGTCCCGAGAACAAGGACGGCCACGACAAGCACCACAAGAAGGTCGCCGAAGAGGACCTCAGGGAGTTCGTCGACGAACTCGCCGCGGCGCAGGAACTGCTGTGGGCGGACGGCACGCACGCACTGTTGATCGTGCTCCAAGCCATGGACGCGGCCGGCAAGGACGGGACCATCAAGCACGTCATGTCGGGGGTCAATCCCCAGGGCTGCCGGGTGGAGTCCTTCAAGCAGCCTTCGGCCGAGGAGCTCAGCCACGACTTCCTGTGGCGATGCTCGAAGGCGCTACCCGAGCTCGGAGCCATCAGCATCTTCAACCGCTCCTACTACGAGGACGTGCTGGTGACCCGCGTGCACCCCGACCTCTTGGACAAGAGCCACGACATGCCGAGCGGTGGGCTGAACGAGAAATTCTGGAAGGACCGCTACGGCGACATCAACGCTTTCGAGCACCATTTGCACCGCAGCAAGACGCGAATCGTGAAGGTCTTCCTGCACGTATCCAAAGAGGAGCAGAAGAAACGCTTCCTGAGCCGCCTGGAGGACCCGGCCAAGAACTGGAAGTTCTCCGTGGCCGACCTCGCCGAGCGCCAGCACTGGGACGAGTACCAGAGCGCGTACGAGGAGGCGCTGAGCGCCACCTCGACCGCCTGGGCGCCGTGGTACGTGGTGCCGGCCGACCACAAGTACGCGCTTCGGGCACTGGTGGGGGGCATCGTCGTGGACGCGATCGACCAGATGGGCCTGAAGCCTCCCGAAGTGCCAGCGGACAGTCAGGCAGCGCTCGCTAAGGCCAAGGATGAACTGCTCGCCGAGAAGTGAGAGACGTGGTTCTGTGCCGTAGAGGTCAAGGGGGCCAATGACGAATCCGGCCAAGAAATCGTCCATCGGATTGGTCGCCGCGCTCAGCATCGGAGTTGGCGCCATGGTCGGCGCCGGGATCTTCTCGGTCCTCGGAGTGGTGGCGGGTCTCGCGGGCTCCGCCACGCCGATCTCCTTCGTGATTGGCGGGGTCGTGGCCGGTCTCGCCGCCTACAGTTATGTGGCACTCGGCAAGACTTTCCCCAGTGTCGGGGGCTCGGTCACCTTCATCGTTCGCGGCTTCGGCGAGGGCACGGTCTCGGGATCGTTCAACCTCTTCCAGTACTTCAGCTACATCATCACGATCGTCCTCTACGCCACCGCGTTCGCCGCCTACGCCAGCACCTTCATCCACCTACCCTCGAAGACCTGGGCGGTGGGTGTGGTGCTCGCTTTCATGGCGATCAACTTTCTCGGTAGCCGGATCATGGGTCGAGCCGAGTCGGCCATCGTGATCCTCAAGGTGGCCTTCCTCGTCGTCTTCATCGTCGCCGCGTACGTCGCGGTCAGTAGACACGATCTAGCCCGGCTGGCGCCTTCGTCGTGGCCGGGTCCCCTCGGAATACTGACCGGGGCTGGAGTCGTCTTCGTTGGTTACGAGGGCTTCGGGCTGATTACCAACGCCGCGGCGAACATGGCCAAGCCGGCGCTTGAGTTGCCGCGCGCCATCTACGGAAGCGTCGCCATTGTGATTGTGCTCTACGTGTTGATCAGCACCGGCGTGGTGACCAACGTGCCCCTCGCCTCGCTCAGGGGACTCGGGGACTCGGCCTTGGCGGTGGCGGCCCGACCGTCGCTCGGCCAGACGGGCTTCCGGTTGATCGCCATCGCGGCGCTGCTTTCCACGGCGTCAGCCGTGAACGCCACTCTGTTCGGCTCGACGAATATTGCCTACCAGATCGCCAAGAATGGGGGCCTCCCGCCGGGGTTCGATCGCAAGCTCTGGGGTCGTGACGTGGAGGGGCTCTTCATCACCTCCGCCTTGGTCCTCGTGTTCGTCCTGGTCTTCCCCCTGAGCGCAGTCGCCTCCATGGGCAGCGCCGGGTTCCTCCTCGTGTATGCAGCGGTCAGCATCGGTCATCTCAGGATCCGAGATCAGACCGGCGCCAAGGCGTGGCCCGTCATGGCATTGGTAGTCACGTGCCTGTCCCTTTTTGCGGTTCTCTTCTACAACATGGTCAGCACGTCACCGTCCTCCGCCATTGCGCTAGGCGTCACCCTCGCCGCGAGCTTCCTCGTCGAGATGGTGTATCGCCGGGCGACCGGTCGAACGTTCAAGAAGATCCTGAGACAGACCGGCCACCTTCCTGGGGCTGCGACCCGTACCAACGATTGATCGGCTTCTCGACCGCGCATTAGGTCGGTGTCGATCCATTGGATTGCGCCGGGTACCGGTGGTCGTGGCCCTAGCCAACTGCCAACCGTCGCCGGTTGTGCACTCGAAGCTCGGCGCGACAATGTTCCCAAGGTGTACTTGAGAGTGAAGAACCCCAGGCCCAGCGACTTGGTCGAACTCACGCAAGGACTTCAGTGGAGTCCAACACCAATGATTCACTGCTCGTGAGATTGCGAGCTGCTATCGGCGAACTGGGAATGCAAGCGATCGGGGTTCCAATCCCCTTGGCTCCATTTAGCATGCAAGTTCGCTTCGGTGATCCGCGGTACTCCGACTGGCGGATTGAACAATGGTCGATCACTGAGACTCCCCAGGAAATGTGGACACCCAGCAATCCGACTCTCGGGTCGGCCGGAAGGACAAGAGTTGTCCCTTTTGATTACTTCGTTTATTTTGTTTGTTGCGTTTAGGGCCTATCTTGTGCCATAATGGATCCATGTCTTCAATCAATCTTCAGGATCTAGTAATTCCAGACGACGAAGCGTCCTCGCACGCCGCGGATGCCGCGGCGATGCTCGCTTCATATCTGCGACTTCACCCATCACCGTCGGGGCGACTTGTCCTATGCGTAGATGACTCTCCCGACACGAAAGTCACAGTCCCCGCTCAAGCTTTCAGACTATTCATCGAAGTTCTTGATGAGTTGGCGAAAGGGAATGCGGTTACGGTTGCTCCAATTCACGCCGAGCTAACTACCCAACAAGCAGCGGATCTTCTGAATGTTTCTCGTCCGTTTCTCGTAGGGCTTCTGGAGTCTGGTGAGATTCCTTTCCGAAAAGTGGGGTCCCACAGAAGGATTCGTCTCCTCGACGTACTTGCGCATCAGCGTAAAGATGAACAGCGTCGCCAATCTGTCTACAAAGACCTGACGCATGAGGCCGAGGAACTGGGCCTCTATACCGATTAGTTGTGGCGTTCGTAGTTATTTACGATGCGTGCGTCTTACACGATCCCGCGTTCCGCGATCTCTTGATCAGAGTGACGGGAAAGCGGCAACTTAACTTGCGCGCAAGATGGAGCGACGACATTCTCGACGAAATGGAAGTATCGATTCTTCGACGACGAACAGATCTTGACCCAAAACGATCGGAGCGCACGCGAAGATTAATGATTGAGGCAGTTCCCGACTGTCTCGTCACTGGCTACGAATCACTGATCGACGGTCTAGAGCTTCCTGACGAGCGAGATCGCCACGTATTGGCCGCGGCGATTCGGTCGCAGGCCCAAGCAATAGTGACTTTCAATCTCAAAGACTTTCCGGCATCAATTCTAGAAAGCCACGACATAGAGGCCCTCCACCCCGACGACTTCCTTCTCGTTCTTATGGATCTAAGCGAGGCATCAGTGGTCGCAGCCTTTTCGGAGCAAATCGCAAGTCTTCAAAATCCCCCGGTCACGCCTGCGAGCGCGATCGATGCTCTCCGGAATCGAGATCTTCCGCAAACGGCCGATGCACTTGCATCCATTCTTCTCTAGACGCCCAGGCGGGATTTCTTACTGCGGCGGAGGAATGATCCCCTGCCGCGCGCTGGCCGTTGTNNATCGCGGACGCCAGGATCGGGTGGGAGCATCCCTAGTTTCATCCCTAACATTTCTCGATAGCCACGGAACGCACTGAACGCACTGAACGCAAAACCCTATGAATATGGGGTTCTCTGAATCTAATGAATAGAGAATAATGAACTCGGTGGCCTTTTAATCCCAAGGTGCCGG
>PMAL01000017.1 GCA_003152555.1 Acidimicrobiaceae bacterium
GGACGCTCGTGTCGCTACTGCAGGACCAGGGTACCAATCTCCCTTCGCATGGCGACAGAAAGATGACTTAACCTCGTCAAGGCGAGGGGATCCGAATCCCTGACTCGTGCATGCCATGCGGTCTTGTTCAGGTCTCTGACGTTCGTTGGTGATCGCAATCGATTTGCATATTGAGTTTCTCTTCGAATTCGGTGAAGCTCCGACCGTTCAGGATACATAGGTTCGATTTTGGTGTACCGAGATTAGCCTTTCTTCTAGTCCATGCTTGAGAGAGGCTTGTCTCGTGGTTCCTCCAATTGACGCCAATGGCGAGTCCGCGACTGCACGAATCGCGCCTGCGCGGANNGAATCGCGCCTGCGCGGACCGCACGAATCGCGCCTGCGCGGACCGCTGGTGACGTCTCGAGTCGCAAGCCGACGCGTTGGCAGGACGCCCGGTTGATCGAGATCATCGAAGAGGCGCCAGACGCCGTGACTTTGCGGTTGCGAATTGTAGATTCTGCCGATTTTCTCCCGGGTCAGTACTATAACGTGCGAATGACGGTGCCTGGTCGGACCGGCCCGGTGCAACGCGCCTACTCCGTTGCCTCATCACCTATTCCGGATAGTTCGATCATCGATATTGGTGTGCGCGAAGTGCCCGGTGGTCTAATCTCACCCCAACTTGTCCGAGGTCTCAGCGTCGGTGACCAGGTCCAAGTGAGGGGTCCGGTTGGGCGTTTCACCTGGACGAAGGATGACGGTGGTCCGGTCCTTTTGGTCGGAGCGGGCAGCGGTGTGGTCCCGCTCATGAGCATGATTCGATATGCGGTCGCGGCCGATCTCGACATCCCTGTGCGCCTCGTCTGCTCGTCGAGCAGTTTCGACAGCGCTTTCTATCACCGTGACTTGGCCAATTTGGCTGAACAGCATTCGTGGTTGGAGGTCGTGCACACCCTCACTCGTGATTTGAGCGATGCTCGAGCGACACACCATCGCCGGATCGACCACCGGATGGTGGCCGAAGCTGTTGCGGGGCAGTTGCCGAGACGTGCTTACATTTGTGGCCCGCCAGCAATGGTGGAAGAGGTGCAGGGCTGGTTAGGTGAACTCGCCATCGATCCGGCCGGTGTCCGGGTCGAGAAGTACGACTGACGATAGCCACAACTTCTTACGGTTGGAGAACTGCCGCAATCGAGAACTTGAAGTTTCCGCCCGGTTATCGTCGCTTATGGCGGGCAGTCAGAGACGGCGACTGCGACGACGGATTGGCACGATCAAAGCGGTTCGGTGGTCCGCCTTCAGGCTGGGACGCACTCGTGCCGATTTACGGCGTTGAATCGCGGGAGTCGCGTGCGCTCGAGCCACACGCAGTGCTATACCTCAGTCGTGGACATCGTCAGACTTAGCGACATCCCTGGGTACGACAACAACAGGTTAATTGCGCAGCCGTTCATCGAAGGCTCACAGTCCAACGTCAGAGTAATCAAGCTCAGTCCGGGTCAAGCCCTACCCCCGCACCGCCACGGCTCGTCGGATCTCATGCTCTTCGCCGTGGAAGGCGAGGGAGTTCTCCAAACAGAGAACGATCCGATCGCGTTCGCAGCGGGTTCCCTCGCCTTTTACCGCGGCGATGAGGAGCTGCGCGTTTCCAACGAAGGTCGAGTCGGCCTTACGCTGCTCGCGTTCCTCGCTCCGCCATTCCCACCGCGTTCCGGTTCATGAGCGATCGGGGTCATGCGAAGAGCGGCGCCTGATGCCTGACCACGACGAGCGGCCCAACGAGGAGTTGCTCGCCTGGGCGAAGATCTCGCCTGAGGTAGTGTCGAGTTTTCGGTCTCAGCGGGGGTTACGGCGTCTGGGTAGGTCGGTCGCAGAGCATTCGATGCGTGAGGTCAAGTGAACGTGGTGGGGCGCTGTTGGATTGGGTTCAGTGTTGTGGTTCTGNNTTGGCGATGAGCGAGCGGTGACATCGCCACGGAAGCGCTTCGGAACACATGAACGCGATACGTGATGTTTGCGCCATCGCGCTTAAGTTGGCAAGCGCTGCTTCGTAAGCGTCACCCAATGAGTAATCGGCGTAGTTCCTAAAGCTTGCGTTCTTCCACGCCGCGTTAATTGCCGGTTCGACGTCGTGTTGTCGATTACGCCTACCGCCAAGGTCAGTAGCGTGTTGATAGGTGATGGCGTCATTCGTCAGCCACTTGATCATCACCTCGCGTCCGAACTGTGGGCACCGGCGAGAACCGGGATAGGAGCGTACGTCCACGAGCGAGACGATTTCTTGGTCGTGCAGCAGCTCGAGAAACTCTTCGATCGAGCGAGTGGAGTGACCAATAGTCCAGATCTCTCCAGCGTTTGGCACACTGCGGTCATCGAATTTCGAGGTGTCAGTCGTGTTCACGAACTACTACTCGCCCTTCTGTGCGGCCACGCGCATACCTCCATTCGAACAAATGGGACTCCCGTCATTCAACTGGCTGGCGAAACGGAAACGTCACCACGACCGGCTGTGGCGAACGCCCTGTGTTCTCGACTAATTGTCAATCGTTACCTTATCGGCGAGGAGTCCAACGCCAACGAACGCGCAGGCGTAAGCAAGCAGGCCAAAACGCATCACACTCATTGTCACTCGATGAGACCCATTGCTCGCGCGTACGATTGCTCGGTGGGCGACTTTGACGGGTTGTATCTCGCGGACCCTAGTTTCTTTTCTCGTGACGTACTGGAGGTCGCTCCTGCCCTTCTGGGCTGTGTACTCCAACGCACCGATGATGAGGTGACGATTTCCATCCGGATCACTGAGGTCGAAGCGTACGCCGGCGAACGTGACCCCGGGGCACACTCATTTCGCGGCATGACCAACCGGAACAAGACATTGTTCGGACCATCTGGTCACCTTTACTGCTATTTCACCCACGGATTGCATCACGCGATGAACGTCGTCGTCGGGCAGTTGGGCCAGCCGTACGGGTGTCTGATTCGAGCAGGGGACGTCATTGAAGGCGCCGAAGTGGCGCGAAAGCGCCGCGAGCAAAAGCCACGGAAAGTTCCCCTTCCCGAGCATGGATTGGCGCGCGGTCCGGGATGCGTCGCTCAAAGCTTCGGAGTGACTTTGACTAATGACGGTGACGACCTCTTCGCAGGTCAATGGCGACTCTTCGTACCGCGAGACGGCGCGGTCTTGCCCCACGAGGTAGGGCCGCGAGTTGGCGTGAGCGGACCCGGCGGAGACTCGTCTGCCTTTTCTTGGCGATACTGGTTAGCTAATTCCCCATCCGTCTCGACGTACAAGCCGGGACGCGCCTAACCTGTCCTCTCCAGGACTGCCGCGACCTTCCGGGGAGAGCAGTCCTGCCTCAAGGTTCTTGGGCCCGTGAGGTTCGTTGGCTTCGCAGGGCCTCCCGGGTCTCGATCCTGACACCTTGGGATTAATAGGAACCTTCCATCGGTTGTTCTGCGCCGGCCTCGTTGCGCATGTCCATTGTTTTCAAGGAATCGTGTTGTTTTGAACTGGTCTCGTCTTGTGGTGTTGCAGAAATATGAGGCCTAAAATGAGGCCTGTTTGGACTGTTGTCGCCCTGGGACTAACTGCCCACGACGCCTTGAAGACGCAACCGTTTTGAGAGACACCTGTTTGACCTATCAACTCTCTTAAACGCCGAGACTCCGTGGTAAATTCCTGATTGATCCATACGGGAGCTCGGATGCACCGGGCTGAGAGGGTGGCTGGCCAGCACTGGCCGTGGCGCCACCGACCGTTCGAACTTGACCGGATAATGCCGGCGTAAGGAGACAGGTATGGCAGCCAGGTCCAACCCGCAGTCGTTCACCATCGTCACGGGCGACAAGCACGCCGAGGTCCCGTTGACCCTTAACAAGCCAGTTCCCCAGGCGCTCGGCCTCTTCGACCAGTTCGGGTTGTGGGGCAATCTCGGAGTGAGCCTGCTCGGCTTTACCGGAGCCATCTTCGTGCTGCAGCCCGGTGGGACAGGCACACCAGAGTTGTCGCTCGCCGCGGGGCTTACGGCAATCGTCCTCGGCACGATACTGGGCACGCTCGCGGTCGCGTTGACCGGGGTCGCGGGGACGCGCACTGGGGCGCCGGCGATGGTGCTGCTGCGCAGCCTCTTCGGCACGGAGCTCTCCTACCTGCCGACGCTGCTCAACGTGCTGCAATGCCTCGGGTGGGGCGTTTTCGAGCTGGTCACGATCGCGACGGCCGCCCGCACGGTGGCACCGGCGTTGCCGCGCTGGAGCTACATCCTCCTGGCGGGGGTGATCACCGGACTGTTGACGTTGCGACCACTCGGCGCGATCCGCATCCTGCGGCGCTTCGCCACGCCGGCCGTGGCCGCCATCCTCGTCTACCTGTTCGTCGAGCTGGTGCGCCACCGGCTGCCCGCCTTCGACCACGGCACGTGGTCGGGCTACTGGGCCGC
>PMAL01000167.1 GCA_003152555.1 Acidimicrobiaceae bacterium
TGGATGTCGTTGGTGTTGCGCGTGATGAGCGACGCCGTGCCGAAGGTGTTCATATCGCGGGTCGAGAATGCCTGCACTCGGGTGAAGACTGCCTCACGGATGTCCGCGCCCGCGCCCATCGCCACGCGCGATGCCCAGTAGACGGCTACGACGGCGCAGACGCCAATCACGAGCGTGAAGGCCAGCATGACCTCGCCGGTGGAGAGTATGTAGTGCAGGTTCCCTTCGATGACGCCGTTGTTGATGATGTCCGCGTTGAGGTTGGGCAGGTAGAGGTTCCCGAGCGTCTGGGCCACCAACAGCACGATCAAGAAGGCGATCTGGCGCCGGTAGGGCTGAAGGTAACGACGCAGAAGACGAACAAGCACGCTCTAGGGGCCTTCCGTAACCCTGCTCGGCGACCTTGAGGTCGTCGGGAAAGTGAGGCCGCAGTCAACGTCGGGAAGGGGGAGTCCTGCTCCGACCAGTTCAAAGGCCGCGTCGAGAATGTCGGCCAGAGCGAGCGACGCTTCGTGCAGAAGGTGCTGCGCTTCTAGGACCGCGCTCGCTTTTCCACTTTCGTACTCTGGCGTGGCTCGCACGACGATGTCGCTCGTGCGACTTTCGCTCGCACACAGCGCCGCGAATACGGGTGCGAGATCTTCACGAAGTAGCGCCGCATGATCAACCGGAAAGCCAGCAATTCCGGCGTTGCCGGGGACGGCCTTTAGTCGGAAAGGACGGAGCACGTCGCTCGGTCTCGCCACGGATCACCTCCTCGTACAACTTCGGGCCAATTCTAAGGACGACAATTCCGTGATTAGTAGGGGAGAACGTCACTTCGAGTTCTTGGCGCGCGACAACCCAATTGCGCACACTTCAATTACGGACGAATCAGCGGCCGGGTGCTTGTCAGTGATTTGGAGCCTTGAGTCTGAGAGCCCGACGTGGCGNNAGGACATTTTGGAAGGATATTTTGGACTAGATACCTGGCCGCCCGTGGAAGGATGTGGGTCTTCCGCTCCGAGAGAGCCCTCACATTCTTACTGATTGTTGCGCTCCTTGAAATTCATCACGTGTTAGTTGGTCGCTGATCGTCGCGCGCGCAACCATGCTGCATTGTTGACGTCGATAACGAGCTCGTGCGTCAATGGAGAACTCGACACGAGCGCTTCTTCGTCAGGGCCAATCTGGAAGGGTTCGCCCGAGAAGTTCACGACGCAGCGAAAGTCTGGACCACGTCGTAAGACGAGGACGCCCGTTGGGCTGGGATCCCAAGTGAACGCCCACTCGTCATCATTAAAAATGGTCGAACGCAGAGCTAGAACTGACCTAAAGAAGCGCAACGTTGACGACGTGTCGTCGAGTTGGGTAGCCACACTGACGTCGGCCCAACCTCGCGGCTGAGGCAACCAGGCTTCATGACTCGAACTGAATCCGAGGGAAGTGCCTTCCTTCTCCCACGGCAGTGGTACGCGACAACCATCGCGTCCAAGTTCTTGCTTGCCGGTGCGGAAGTAAATTGGATCTTGCAACTTGTCTTCAGGAATGTCCGTGACTTCCCAGAGACCTAGCTCTTCGCCTTGAAAGATGCACGCCGAGCCCGGCAGTGTCAACGCAAGTAAGTACCCCGACCGGGCACGCTCACGTCCGGTCTGCGTGACGTCGGCCAGTACGCCTTCGGCGGGACCATCTTGTGAGTAGCGCGACACGGTGCGCTTCTCATCATGACTTGAAAGCGTCCACGTCATCCACGAACGGCGCTCAAAACATGCGCTCTGGAGCGTATTGATCATTTGACGAAACGCATTGGCGTCCCAGACGATCTTGCACAGGTCGAAGGACAGAGTGGATTGCAATTCGTCGCGGCGAAGATAACGGGCCAATCGATCAACGTCGCGTACAACAACCTCGCCCACCAAGAACTTCTCGGTCGGGTACTCCCGGGCCACGCGGCGCCAACGGCGCAGGACGTCGTGCACGCCATCGGCGTCAAAGAACGGAACCGGACCCCAGATGTCGGGCCGGTACAAGTCGTCGGGCGCAAAGCCCATGTCGCGGTAATCGTCGTCCTTGCCGATCGCCGACACGGCGTCGAGTCGGAAACCGTCAACGCCTCGATCAAACCAGAACCGCAAAATTTCGTCGAAGTGTTTCAGTACCTCTTCGTTCTTCCAATTGAGGTCAGGCTGACTGGAGTCGAAGAGATTGAAATACCACTGACCGGGCGTGCCGTCAGGGTTCTGGGTCCGAGTCCACGCAGGCCCTCCGAAGATGCTCTTCCAGTCGTTAGGCGGTTCGTTTCCACCTTCACCTCGACCATCTTTGAAATAGAACCACTCCCGCTCTTTAGAACCTTCGGGAGAGGCCAGCGCCGATTGGAACCAAGGGTGCTGGCTGGAACAGTGATTCGAGACCAAATCGAGAACGACTCGCAGACCAAGTTCGTGACTCGCGTCAATAAGGTTTTGGACGTCCTCGAGTGTGCCAAAGAGGGGATCGACGTCAAGAAAATTTTTCACGTCGTAGCCGCCGTCACGCATCGGTGAGACGTACCAAGGCGAAATCCATACCGCGTCGACTCCGAGGTCCTTGATGTACGGCAACCGACTGACCAGTCCAGCGATGTCGCCCTCGCCATCGTCATTGGCGTCGGCGAAGCTCCTCAAAAAGACCTCGTAGAGAACTGCCTTGTGCCACCACCGCAGCGACGTCTCGGTGTCGACGTCGCTCGACGCGAGGAGAGTCGGCAGGTGAATCGACTCGAGAATCTGACCGTGCTCTCTTTCATCGACAATCATGAATCTTCCTTTT
>PMAL01000188.1 GCA_003152555.1 Acidimicrobiaceae bacterium
CCCGCCTGCCCGACGACGAGACGCTCGCGCGAAATGTCGTCATCCATCGCGCACACCGCATCCCCTACGACCGGGCAGTCGAACTGGGCGGGGGACACCTCGTCGAAGTCGGTAACGTCATCCAGACCTTCGCATGGGAGCTCGAAGCGGCCCTTGACGATCGCGCGGTTGCGGTGGTGTGGGTCGCGGGCAGTCATTTACCCCAAACAGCGCTGTCGCTCCAAGAGACGGTCGCCATCGCGCATGGCCACGGCGTGCCAGTCATCGTCGACGCCGCGGCGCAGTTACCCCCTGTTGAGAATTTGTGGTATTTCACTCAGGAGTGCGGCGCGGACGTCGCGCTCTTCAGCGGCGGCAAAGGACTGCGAGGACCCCAGGCCAGCGGACTGGTCATAGGTTCAAAAAAGTTGATTGACGCGATGCGCGCCAATGCGTCTCCGTGGCAGCGACTGGCGAGGGCCATGAAAGTGGGTAAGGAGGAGATCTGCGGGTTGGTCGCGGCGGTTGAGCGTTACGTGGCCCTTGATCACGAGGCGGTTACGCGCGCTCTCACCGAGACGGTCGATGAGTGGGTTACTGGCGTGAACGCACTGGACGGAGTGACCGCTCGCCGCCTCGACGTCAATGAGGCCGGCCAGCCAGTGCCTCGTCTTGAAGTCACGCTCAACGTGGACTTCGCGGCCAGTGACGTGATAACGGAACTGTGGGAGGGTGACCCCCGGCTCGCGGTCTTGGCCGGTGGGAAACACAACTTCTTCGTCACGCCCGACACGTTGGTTCCCGGAGAAGCCGACCTGGTTCTAGCGCGCCTGCAAACCGCACTACGTTCGATTGGCAAGACCAAGAGTGAGGTTGGAGGCGAGTGATGTGGAATGAATTCTTTACGGATAAGACCGTGGTCATTGCGGGTGGTTCGACGGGGATCGGGTCCGCCTCCGCTGCGGGATTCGCCCGCGCGGGGGCCAACGTCGTCATCACCGACGTGGCCGATGAGGTTGGCTGGGCACTAGTGAAGACACTCAACGATGAGGGTGGTCGCGTCCAGTACCAACACTGCGACGTGAGCAGTGAGGACGATGTCAAGCGGGTCTTCAGTTGGGTTCAGTCAACGTTCGGGTCGTTGGATGTGGTTCATGCCAACGCGGGAATTGAATGGACCAAGGACGTGCGGCACACGACCTTGGTGCAGTGGCAACACGTGGTCGACGTGAACTTGACGGGAGTGTTCTTGGTCACGCGCGCCGCGATGCTGACGATGTGTGATCGAAGGTCTGGCGCAATCGTGGTCACATCGTCGCCCCACGCCCTTGCGACCGTGCCCGATTCGGGTGCCTACGCTGCGTCCAAGGGTGGAGCGCATGCGTTGGTGCGTTCTCTCTCGCTCGAGGGCGCACCATATGGCGTACGCGTGAACGGCATAGTGCCCGGGACAATCGACACCCCAATGGTTCGTCGCGAAGCCCAAGCGGCCGCTAACCCCGAACGCCAAATGGAATTGATGGCCGGCACGCATCCACTGAATCGCCTGGGCCAACCCGAAGAAGTTGCCAACGTGGCGCTCTTTCTCGCGTCACCGCTGGCCAGCTTCATGACCGGTTCGCTGGTGTCCGTGGACGGGGGACTGATGGCCGGCTTGCCGTCGGGCCCGCCGCTCAGTTACAACAACTAACGAATATGAGACGAAAGGAGCGGCCGTGAAGATCGTGAACGCAGAGATCACCGCGGCCAACGTCGCCTACGTGCACCGTGAAGTCAGCTCCCAGGTGCAGCGCGATGGGGTGACGGCTGGCATCGTGCGTCTCGAAACGGACGATGGACTGGTGGGGTGGGGTGAATCCTGTAGCGGTGCCGACATGGAGTCGGTGCTTGCGAGTGCGCGCGCGATGACGCCGTTCATCCTTGGCAACGATCCCTGGCGGGGCGAAGAAATGAAACGCGACGCCTGGTACCGAGGTCTCTGGCAGTTTCGAGAACCAACAGGAAATTTTGCCTGGGCCGGACTGGACATGGCGATGCTGGATCTCTGCGGCAAGCAGGCTGGCGTTCCGGTGCACGCGCTCCTGGGAGGCGCGTTACGCGAGAGCGTCGATTACTTCTGGTACTTGAGCGGTGATGACCTTGAAGAATTGATTGCGTACGCGCAGGTGGGGCTTGATCGCGGGTACACGACGTTCTACATGAAAGTCGGCCTCGACGACGCCGCTGACATCGAGCGCGTGCGCGCCGTTCGCTCCTTCATCAGTGATGACTATCGCCTGCGAATTGACGCGAACGGGGCGTGGAGCATGGCCCAAGCGCGACGTCAACTGGAAGAACTTCAGGACGTGCACCTCGACTTTGTCGAGCAACCGGTGCGCCAGGTACCGCGCGACCTGCTTCGCGACCTGCGTCAGATGGTCACGACACCTGTTGCGGCTAACGAGGGGCTCTGGAGTGAAGAGCAGGCTCGCGAGCGAATTGAAGCGCGGGTTGCCGACGTGTACTGCTTCAGCCCCTACTGGGTCGGTTCACTTCGCGGGTTCCAACGCCTCGGCTACCTCGTCTACGAACACGGGGCGCAGGTCTGCAAGCACACGCACGGCGAGTTGGGTATCGCCGCGACGGCGGCCCACCACGTGATGTTGACGTTGCCCTCAATTGTCGAGGGCAACCAACAGACCGCGGCGCACATGGTGGGCGACGTGCTCAGCGAGCGACTTCCAATTGTTGACGGTCCAACGTGGGGGACTCCGACGCATCCCGGTCTTGGCATCACCATCGACGAGAGCGCTTTTGACGACGCGGCGCAGAACTACCAACGAGACGGGCAGTTCTTGCCCTATTTGATGACGAAGTAAGCGAATATGCCACTCGCGCCCGACCGTGATGAAGTCATTGAGATATCCAGTGACGCGCTCAGCGTGGCGGTGCGTGCCCGTCGGGGTGCCCGGGTGACGAGTGTGCTCAGTCGTTATGACAACCGAGAGTGGCTGCGCCAAGCGCGAGGCGACTCAGAGCGTTCAGTACTTCCGTATGGAGCAGTCTTCACCGACAGCGATCACTTTGGCTGGGACGAGATATTTCCCACCGTCGATCCCTGTCTTTTCCCAACCGAGCCCTTTCTTGGCGCTTTAGTACCGGATCACGGGGAGCTATGGCAACTCGAGTGGGACGTGATGGACAGTTCTCCTTCCGCGGTGCACCAGCGGGTTTCGAGCGATCGATTTAACTACACATTTGACCGTCGACTTCGCGTCACCGACGCCACGTTGCGTTGTGATTACGAGTGCGTCGTTGATTCGGACGTGGCCGTACCCCTGCTGTGGGTGCTGCACCCGCAGTTCGACATGCACGTTGGCTCGCGCGTCACACTGGCCCGCGAATACGAGACTGTGCTCGACACCACTGACGCAGCTTCGGTGCGCGAAGTGAGCTGGTTGGGAAACTTAGAAGTTGAGCGTGACGTGCTCGAAGGCGGTGATCGCATGATCTATCTCCAACGCGACGAAGAGGCCGATACGGCCACCATCACCGACCTCTCAGGATCGTTCTTGACGTTGTCGTGGGATCACCAGTTCGCGCCCTATTTTGGGCTCTGGCTGGATCGCGGTCGATATACGCAAGGTTCCGTGGTTGCTTTAGAGCCGACGAATGGATTCTTTGACGATCTTGCTCGAGCACACGGCGACAAGTCAATTCGTTACTTTGAGCCAGGAGTACCCACGTCCTGGTGGGTGGAAATTACCGTGGGGGGAGACGCGCCGTGGAAGAGTTCGTAGCCACACCGTGCAACACGGAACTGTTTGAACTCGGTGAATGCTGTCGTTGGGACGACGTTCGAGGCGAGTTGTATTGGCTTGATGTCCCGACCGGGCGATTCTTTCGTGCTCGAGCGGATGGAAACCAAGTGGACGTCCAGAAAATGTACGAGTTGCCCGGTTGGATAACTGCGGTGGCACCAATGGCACACCGCGCCCAAGGTTGGATCGTGGGACTCGACCAGTCCATCTACCAACTAGACGAGTCCGGAGAGCGCAAGGAGCTGGCGAGCCCTGAAGCCCATCAGGCCCCAGAGGTGCGGATGAACGACGGTACCGCCGATCCGTGGGGGCGCTTCTGGATTGGTTCAATGGCCTTTAGTGCGGAAGAGGGCCGGGGGAGCCTCTACCGATTCCACGAGTCTTGCGGAGTACAGACCGTTTTGTCCAATGTCACCATCTCCAACGGAATTGGATGGAGTAACGATCTGCGGACCATGTACTACGTCGACAGTGGACCGGGCACGGTGTACGCCTTTGACGTGGATGAACACGGTGACGTTTCCGAGCAACGCGTCTTCATCCAATTTGACGTTGTCAACGAGGGAACGGCCGATGGCCTGTGCATGGACCAAGAGGGTGCGTTGTGGCTGGCCGTATGGGGTGGGTACGAGGTTCGCCGCTATTCGCCCACCGGTGAGCAACTTGCTCGCGTCCGGATCTCGACGGCCCAGCCGTCGTGTTGCACAATCGGCGGAGCGAACGGCACGACGCTCTACATCACGACCGCACGCGAAGATATGAGCGAAGAGCAACTTGCAAAAGAATCGGATGCCGGCCGACTGTTCGCGGTCGATGTCGGCGTCGCAGGTAGGCCACTGCTGGCGTACCGACCGACGTTGGATCCTGATGCGTGGAAACACGAAATTGACGATTCCTTCAAGAATTGGAGAAAAGTGAAAGAGAATACGAAGGAGGCGCCGCTGCTCGTCGCATTTGGAGAGGCGATGATCCGTCTCAGCGCGCCGGAGCGGGCGCCGCTGCGTTTTTCCAAAGAACTCACCGTCGGAGTGGCCGGCTCGGAGCTCAACGTGCTCGTCACGGCGAGCGCACTCGGTCTGCGAACACGTTGGCTAACGCGCCTGCCGGCGAATGAATTGGGCCGGATGATACGTCGTCATGCCTCTTCCAATGAAGTGGAAGTGGTTGCAAGTGATGAGCTTGGCGCGCGTGCCGGGCTATTTTTCTACGAGTTCGGCGTTCCACCACGGCCATCCAACGTGATCTACGACCGCGATAATTCTGCGACGAGTCACGTCGATGCTGATGAGTTCGATTGGGAAGCCGTCTTGAGCGACGCTCGTGGCGCTCACGTGACGGGGATCACGTGCGCGCTCGGCAAAGGTCCATTGGAGGCGACGCTCGCTTTTCTTCAGAGCGCGAAGTCCCTCGGCGTCACGACAAGCTTCGACATGAACTATCGCTCGCAGTTGTGGGAGATTGACGAAGCCCGTTCGGCGTACTTCGCGATACTTCCCTTGGTCGACACCCTTTTTCTGGCCCCGAGTGACCTCACGTTGTTGTTGGATCAGCGAATCGCGACGGACGACATGGCGTCGACGGTAAAGAAGCAGTTTGACATTTCCACCTTGGTGATTAGAGAACGTCAGGCGCTCTCTGGCGACGAGTTGAGTGTCTGCGTGCGTGTCTTCGGTGACAATGAGAGCACCGCCGAAGCGAGTGGTGTCGTCGTCGACGAAATTGGCGCCGGCGACGCAGCGGCCGGAGCATTCCTATCGTCAATGTTGAGCGGCGGATCGAATCGCACGAGCACCGAGCGGGCCGCGAGAGCGTACGCGCGAATGTTGACGATTCCCGGTGACGCATGGGCAGGATCGCTGCACGATCTCACGGACGGTTACGTCGTGTCGCGGACGGTCGTGCGTTAGCTATGGCGAGTCTCGACGAACTGGAATCCGCACTTGATCGCGAGCGATTGGTCGCCATAGTGCGGTTGAGTGACCACACGAACGTGCTCAACATCGTCGAGACGCTCTGCGATGCGGGCGTCAAGTTCTTGGAGATCACCGTCGAGCGTCCGGAGGGATTTAACTCGCTAGGTCGTGTGGTTGAGGCAATCGCAGATCGAGCGACGGTTGGCGCGGGCACGGTTCTTTCGGTCGAAAGCGTGCGGCGTGTTCGCGAACTGGGTGCCCAATTCGTTGTCACACCTAACACTGATCCCGCCGTCATCGCGGCGTGCCACGAAGACAATCTTCTGGCCATTCCCGGTGCCTTTACCGCGACCGAGGTTGCCTCGGCGACGGCGGCTGGCGCGCGATTCGTGAAGTTGTTCCCGGCGAACGTTGGTGTGCCCTACCTGCAAGCACTTCGCGGACCGTTCCCTCGAGTCAAGTTCGTGCCCACCGGTGGTGTGAACAATGAAAACGCTGCGTCGTGGCTCGAAGCGGGTGCGAGCGCAGTAGCGGTGGGTTCGAGTTTGGTTCCACTGTCGGGTGAACTGGACGGACTCTTGTCTCGCGCGCAACTCGCCGTCATGATCGCGACAGGGTCTAATGCGTAGATCCTTGCATCGCTGTCATCGTCACGGTCGAAAGGGTCGTGCGTTGCAATTTCCAGAACACCAATCAAAAAAACGGTCGCACATTATGATTAGATCAGTGTTCGCACGGTCCGAGTTGCTGAGCGCCGCGACTTTGAAATGCATTCGAAAGATTGAGCACCACACGAGAGGAAAGTCTTAACTGGTCATGGCGTCGATTGCGTTAGAGAGAGTTACAAAAATTTATCCGAACGGCTTTGAAGCGGTGCACGAACTGGACCTCAACGTCGCGGACGGTGAGTTCATGGTCATCGTAGGACCCTCCGGTTGCGGAAAGACAACCGCACTGCGCATGGTGGCTGGCCTGGAGGAAATCACCTCGGGACGTCTAAAAATCGGAGATCGCGTCGTGAACCACGTGACCTCGAAGGACCGCGACATCGCGATGGTGTTTCAGAACTACGCGCTCTACCCACACATGACGGTGGGTGAGAACATCGGATTTTCGCTGGGACTACGCAACATCTCCAAGGGCGACATCAAGGCGAAAGTCGCCGAAGCGGCAACGATGCTGGGCTTGACTCCGTATCTCAATCGAAAGCCCGGACAACTGTCGGGCGGTCAGCGCCAACGCGTCGCCATGGGTCGCGCGATCGTGCGCGAACCTTCCGTGTTCTTGATGGATGAGCCCTTGTCGAACCTGGACGCGAAGTTGCGCGTACAGATGCGCACCGAGGTCCGTCGAATACAGCGCCGAATTGGCGTCGCAACTTTATATGTCACGCACGACCAAACTGAGGCCATGACTATGGGTGACCGAGTCGCCGTGATGAGTGCGGGAATATTGCAACAGTGTGACGCGCCTAACAATCTTTATAACAAGCCAAAGAACCTCTTCGTTGCCGCATTCATTGGATCGCCATCAATGAACCTCTTCGAAGCGACAATTGCGAGCGACGGTCAATCACTTCAACTGGGCTCCCAGAGGGTTGCTCTGAGTTCGGCGATGCATCAACTTCAACCCGGGCTCGCCAAATTTTTCGGCCAGCAAGTGGTTGTTGGTATTCGCGCCGAGGACCTTCCGTTGGCCGAAGGTGATGCCGCTCACGGTCCCACGCTGTCTGGAGAGGTAGAAGCAGTCGAGGAGCTCGGATCCGAACTGCTGGTGCACTTTTCGGTTGACGCCACACGTTTTGTGCCCGAAACGGTGACCGACGAATCGTCCGACGACTTCGTGGCGCAGGTTCCAATCAATATCGCCGGTGAAGGAATTGCCCGCGTGCAGCCGCGAGCCAAGGTGAAAGTGGGGGATCGGGCCCAATTTGCCGTCTATTCAGAAAGGATTCAGTTTTTTGATGCCGTGAGTCACAACGCAATCGGCTAGTTCCCAACTTTTCACTCCGATTCGCGAACATAATTGTGTCGCTGGGCGAGTAATGGCACTTCGTTAGGAGTCCTCCAGTCACGTTGGTACTTATCCGACCGAGTGAGCCAGATCGAAGATTCCCCTTTGCGCAACGTGGATGGCTCGTCTCGGCTTGACCGCGCTCATGGGATGCACACCGTTTGCAATTGTCGGATGTCTGTGATAAAAAGTTGGTCGTGGACATGTCTGACAGCCTGACAACCAGTTTGCCTGACGTTTCTGAGCCCACATCACCTTCCTTTGCCCGGATTTCTCGCCACAGCGCCGTGGATGCGGTAAGGGACCAGTTGACCGCGATGATCGAATCCGGAGAGCTAATGGTTGACGATCAGTTGCCGTCCGAAGCGGAACTTGGTCAAAGTTTCGGTGTGAGCCGCCCGGTAATTCGTGAGGCACTCGG
>PMAL01000010.1:0-3124 GCA_003152555.1 Acidimicrobiaceae bacterium
GTGCGCGCGCGGACATCATTGAGGTGAAGCGAGGTGGAGATGGTCCAGAGCGAGCTCGTCCGTGAGTCTGTGGTCGTGCACGAGTACCCACTGGCGTGGGCTTTCGACGGGTTGTTGACCAACGGCTCGTCGGTGCTCATTCGACCGATTCGTGCGAGTGACGCGCCGCAACTCGTCTGCTTTGTCGATTTCCTCGCTCGTCGCGGCGCCGTCGATTCCAACTCGAGGCAAAAAGCCGCCGAAACGGTTGCCGACGCCGACTACTCCTTGCGGATGGCCTTCGTGGCGATCGCCTCCGACGAGATTGTGGCCGTCGCCTCCTACGATCGCGCCCACGCCGGCGATTCCGGGGCCACGATCGTCATTGACGTTACGCAGCCCTATCGTCAGCAGGGGGTCGCGACACTGCTCTTTGAGAGTCTGGCCGCGTACGCGCGCTCACAAGGAATAGAACGCTTTCACGCCGAGGTGACGACTGGTAACGAGAACATGCTCGGTGTCCTTCACGCGCTGGGCTTGCGGATGGACTCGGTCGTTGAAGGCGACGTCGTGAACTTTGATATCGACCTTCGTCCGACGAGCGAGTATCGCGCGATGTGTGATGAACGAGAGGCCGTCGCCGAGGCGGCGAGCATGGCCGCGATCTTGCGTCCCCGGGTCATCGCCGTCGTGGGGGCGGGACGCCGTCCGGGCAGTCCGGGTCACGAGGTCGTGCGATCACTTCTAGCGGGCGACGTGGCGGGCACCGTGTACCCAGTGAATCCGAAGGCCCGCTCTGTCTGCGGCGTGGCGGCGTTCCCCAACCTCTCCTCGGTGCCCGAGCGCATCGATCTCGCCATTGTCGCGGTACCCGCGGCGCAGGTGTCGAAGGTTCTCAAGGAGGCCGCGCTCAGTGGCGTGCGCGCCGTGACGGTCATCACCGCGGGGTTCGCCGAGACCGGTCAGGCTGGCGCGGCGATGGAGACCGAACTGCTTTCGATGGCTCGCGAGCACGGTATGCGCATCGTCGGGCCGAACTGTCTGGGTCTCGTGAACACCGACCCCGAGGTCCGGATGAACGCCACCTTCACCGGTCTCGATCCGCTCCCGGGTCACCTGGCGTTGATCTCTCAGTCGGGCGCGGTCGGCATCGTCCTCGCCGAGCAGGCGAGCGCCGCGGGCGTTGGACTTTCGAGCTTCGTCTCGGTAGGCAACAAGCTCGACGTGAGCTCCAATGACCTGTTGTGCTTTCTCGAACGAGACGAGCGGACCTCGGTCATCGCTCTCTACCTCGAGTCCCTGGGCAACCCGCGAAAGTTCGCCCGCATCGCTCGACGTATCGGCGAGCACAAGCCGATTGTTGCTCTGAAGGCGGGAAGGAGTGCCGCTGGCGCAAGAGGCGCGCGCTCGCACACCGCAGCGGCCGCAACCCCGGAAGTGTCGGTGGAGGCGTTACTGCGAAGCGCCGGCGTGATAAAGGTCGATCGACTCGAAGAGCTCCTTGACGTCTCGACGCTCTTACTCGCGGCGCCCCTGCCGATGGGTCGGCGCGTCGCACTGGTGGGAAATTCCGGGGGGCCGCTCATCCTCGCTGCCGACGCGTGCGAAGCCAACGGCTTGCTCGTGACCGAGCTCGACGAGGCGACGAAAACCAAGCTCCATGGATGCTTGGTCGCCGCCGCCGCGACGTCCAATCCGGTCGACTTGACCGCCGACGGAACTCGCGAGGTGTTGGAGCAGGCTCTGGAAATCGTGCTTGCCGACGGGGCGATTGACGCGGTGATCGTGGTGGTGACCGAGGTGTTAAGCCTGTCGGGCAACGACGCTCGCCTCGCTGTCGAGTCGGTGGCGTCGCGCTTTGACAAGCCGATCGTCGCGTGCGTGCTCGGAGTTTCAACTTCGAGTCACGAGCGCGAACTCTGTCGTGTCGCCGAGATTCCCTCTCCCGAGCGCGCGGCGTCCGCGCTGGCTCACTTGTGTCGTTACGCGCAGTGGCGAAACCGCCCGAGGATTTCACTTGGTGAACCGGCGGCAATGGAGCAACCCTTGGTCGTTCGAGAGATTGTCAGTGCTCGGCTCGCTGAGGCCCCGACGGGCGGATGGCTTGAGCTCGACGAGGCGGCACGCTTACTCAGTTTGTGTGGGTTGCCCATACTGGCAACCCACGCGGTCTCCAGCGCCGACGAGGCCGCCGCCGTGGGCGAGTCCCTCGGTTTTCCGGTGGTTCTGAAGGCCCGCTCGGGCGATCTTGTCCACAAATCCGACGTGGGAGGCGTGGTGACCTCGCTCGCGAGCGCGAGTGCGGTCCGCGCGGCGTACGAGGAGATGTCGGAGCTGCTCGGACCACAGATGGGTGGCGCAGTCATTCAGCCAATGGCGAAGGCGGGCGTCGAAGCCATCGTTGGACTCACGGTTGATCCCATCTTCGGGTCGGTCGTGATGGTCGGACTCGGCGGGGTCATGACCGACGTACTGGGTGACCGGGCGTTCGCGGTGCCCCCGCTCGATCCTGGAGCGGGACAGGCAATGGTCGGTTCGTTACGCGCCGCGCCACTGCTGGATGGGTTTCGCGGCGCGCCATCAGTTGATCGACGGGCGCTGGAGGCCCTGGTCGAGCAGGTGGCCCGTGTCGGCGAGGAAGTACCCGAGCTCGTCGAACTCGACTTGAATCCGGTCATCGTGACGCCGGACGGCGCGCTTGTGGTTGACTGCAAGGCGCGTCTCGCCCCTCGCCACCTCGGTCCCGGTCCGTTGTTTCGAGCCCTAGGCCCACGAGGTTGACCCTCCCGGGCGTCAGTCACCGCGAAGCGCACGAGAAGCGACGTGCTCGACGTGTCGTAACGGGACCTTCTTCCCTGGCTGAGTGGTCGCACGCTGCGCGAGACTGCGGTTGTGTTGGATAGCCACGACGCCAACGAGCAACGGCGACCCGTCGACGGCGCGACACTGAGTGTCGGCGCCGTGGTCGTATTGGGAGTGGACGGTCTCGCGACGTTGATCACGCGGTTGTCTGAACTCGGTTACGAAGTGAAGGGACCGGTCGTTCGCTCGGGCGCGATCGTGCCCGGCGCACTGAGAGATGTCGGGGACCTTCCGAGGGGCGTGCACGACGAACAGGGTCCCGGCGAGTACCGACTCGTGCACG
>PMAL01000010.1:3186-3348 GCA_003152555.1 Acidimicrobiaceae bacterium
TCAAGGTGCTCGATCGCGTCTTCATCGAAGGGGCGTACCGCGACACGCGTTACGCCGAGCGTCGCGAGAACGCCTTTGTCGCAGTCGTGGAGTGCTCGAGTCCCGCGGCGACCTGTTTCTGTGACTCCATGGGCACGGGTCCGAACGTCGTGGCCGGTTTTG
>PMAL01000147.1 GCA_003152555.1 Acidimicrobiaceae bacterium
CACGGCTACGAAGGCCAGGGGCCCGAGCACTCCAGCGGACGAATCGAACGATTCCTCTCCTTGTGCGCGCGCAACAACATGCGAGTGGCCCAGCCAACGTCGGCAGCGCAGTACTTCCACTTGTTACGCAGTCAGGTGTTGCGCGAGCACGTCACGCCGCTGATTGTCTTCACTCCTAAGTCACTGCTGCGCGCGACCCAGACCCGTTCATCACTCGTCGAATTTGAAAAGGGTTCCTTCCAAAAGGTGCTCGACGACAACGTGATCGACACGTCAGGAGTGACGCGGGTGGTCTTGGCGACCGGAAAGGTCGCGCTCGAGGCGATTGCTCGTCGCAACGAGATTGCGGCGACGTCGGTCGCGGTAGTTCGCGTCGAACAGATCTACCCCTGGCCGGTTCCGGACCTCGCAAGGGTGGTGGCGAGCTACGCCAACGTCCAAGAGCTGGTCTGGCTGCAAGAAGAGCCCAAGAACATGGGTGCGTGGCCCTTCGTGCATCACGAGCTGCACCGAAATCATCGGGACGTGAAAGTTAGTCATGTGGCCCGGGCCGAATCGGCGAGCCCCGCGACGGGCAGTGCATTGGTGCACAGCGCCGAGCAGGCCGACCTACTGCGCCGAGCCGTCGGATGAGCCCGACGCGCCCGCCGCGTTTACGCGTGGTCGTCGATGGATCGAATTTCGCGACGGAGGGTCGCACGACGCCGAGCCTCGTCCAACTCGACGAAGCCGTGCGATCGTTCCTGGAGGAGAATCCCAGCGCCGAGATCATTGTGGTGGCCGACGCCAGCTTCGAACACCGAGTGGCACCCGGCGAGCGGGCGCGATTCAAAGATGCGGAATTGGCCGGAGAGATCGTCACGCCCCCGGCGGGCGCCGTCGGTCGGGGTGACGCCTTCATCTTGAAGATCGCCGACCGCATCAGTGGCGTGGTGCTCAGCAACGACTCGTTCCAGGAGTTTCATGATGAGTATCCGTGGCTCTTTGACATCGGTCGGCTCATCGGCGGCAAACCGGTGCCGGGCGTGGGCTGGATCTTCACGCCGCGTCAACCGGTGCGTGGCGTCAAGAGCGGACGAGCGGTCAAGAAGCTCTCGGTGGCCCTACCCAATGGCGCCCAACCGACCATTGGTACGACGTTGACGCCCGTGAAGTCCGTGAAGTTGCCGGCGAAAAAAGCCCCGACGAAGAGTGTCAAACCTCCCGCCAAGCCCGTCAAGAAAATTGTCAAGAGCGTGGTCGAGACCCCTGTGAAAAAGAGTGTCGCCAAGGCGCCGACACCTTCAAAGAAGGCGCCAGCCAAAAAGGCGGCGAAGAAGGCCGCCAAGAAAGCGGCCAAGACTTCCGTCAAGGTGGCAGCGCCCGAGGCGATCAGTTCGCCCGCGCAGATGGTCGCCAGCACGCCGGCGGTGGCGCTGCGACGTGGACGCCAAGCCGTCAATCCCGAAAAGGAGTTCGCGCTCTTTCGAGCGTCACACCGTCTGGGCTCGCGTGTCGAGGGCGAAGTGACGACGTTCACGTCGCACGGCGCCGTTATCAAAGTCATGCTCAAGAACGGTGAACACGTGGAGTGTTACGCGCCGACCACGTTGCTCGGCACGCCGCCGCCCGCGCGAGCCCGCGACGTACTTAAACGTGGCGATCACAAGACGTTTCGACTGGTGACCGTCGACAGCGAACGACGAATTGCGGAGCTGGCCCTGCCGTGAGTGAACTATCGATGAATCCCTCGGACTGGTTGCCGCATCGGCCACCTTTTCTCTTGCTCGACACGATTCTGAGCATTGAACCCGGGAAACGGGCGCAAGCTCAGTGGACGCTTCACGGTGATGAGTGGTTCTTTCCCGGACACTTTCCCGGACGGCCCACGACGCCGGGGGTGTTGCTCTTAGAGTCCATTGCCCAGTGCGGCGCCGTGGTGATCTTGAGCGAGCCGAAGTACACCGGACGCCTTCCCCTCTTCGGCGGTGTGGAACACGCGCGGTTCCGCCGACAAGTGTTGCCGGGCGATACCGTGACGCTCGAATGCGATATCACTCGACTATCGGCTCGCGGCGGCAAGGGCCACGGTCGAGCCAGCGTCGACGGCCAACTGGCCGTCGAAAGCGACCTGCTGTTCATCCTGGCGGACGAAGGGTGAAGGTAGCCACTTGGAACGTCAATTCTCTGACGGCCCGCTGGTTTCGTGTTGAAGAGTGGTTGGTAGCCAATGCGCCCGACATTCTGCTCATCCAAGAAACGAAACAAGATGACGCGAAGTTTCCGTTCGCGTTGCTGAATGAACTTGGTTACGGGGCTGCCCACCACGGCCAGGGGCAATGGAACGGTGTCGCGATCCTGTCCAAGGTTGGCATTGACGACGTGGTTCGCGGTTTTGGCGACAACGACCCCGAGGCGCGCCTCATTGGTGCCACCTGCGGTGGTGTGCGGGTGTATTCCTGTTACGTGCCCAATGGGCGAGCGCTTGACGATCCCCACTACGTCTACAAACTGAAGTGGCTCGCCCAATTGCGCGACCTCGTTGACCAGCGCGACCGTTCAATGCACATCGTGGTCGGCGGGGACTTCAACGTCGCGCCGCACGATCTCGACTGCTACGACCCGAGCGTGTTCCAAGGCGCGACGCACGTCAGCGAGCCCGAGCGCGAGGCCCTGCGGGCGATCGAAGCGACCGGCCTGGTCGACCTCACGTGGTCCCTGCATCCCGATGAACAAATCTTCACGTGGTGGGACTATCGCAACGGCTCGTTTCACCGCAACTGGGGCCTGCGAATTGATCTGCTTTTCGTTGACCCCGAACTACGCGCGATCACGACAGCCACCTACGTTGACCGTGAGGCGCGCAAGGGCGAGAAACCCTCGGACCACGTGCCGGTGGTGGCGGACTTCGCGCTCTAGGTCAGACCCTTGGGTAGGACGGCCTCGATGAACATGGGGCCGGGCGTCGCGTAGGAGCGTTGCAGGGCACTCACCAGCTCATCGGTGGTCGTGACCCGCGTGCTGGGCACGCCCTGGGCCGACGCCAGCGCGCACAGGTCGATCGTCGGGTTGTCGAGTTCCAACATGCGCTGGCTCGCGAGTCCGTCAGTGACCGCGCCCACACGTTGACGTTCGAGAGTAAGGATGGCGTAGCTGCGATTGGACAGTCCCACTACGGTGACGTCCAGACTTTCGCGCGCCATAGTCCAGAGCGCTTGCAGGGTGTACATCATTGATCCGTCAGCTTCGAGTGCCAGCACGCGCTGCCCACTGCCCACTGCCGCGCCCACTGCGCTGGGCAGTCCAAAGCCAATCGATCCACCGCTCAGGGTCATCAGTCGGTGGGGTAGGGAAAACTGCGTCGCCCCGTAGAGATGTATCCCGCCCGTGATTGATTCGTCGGCGATGATGAGGCCCTCGGGAATGGTCGCGGCCACGGCGGCGGCCAAACTCTGCGACGTGAGTTCTCCGTGCGGCACGCCTGGTCCTTCGCCGCTCGGTGACGCAACGACCGGAGCTTCCAGGCCGTCCACCAACGCCCGCAGTGCCGCCGACGTGTCACAGCCCGGAGGTGCGAGGTCAATGACCTCGCACTGGTCGCTCGTCAGCCGACTCTTCACGTCCGGGTGCGCAAAGAAGCCAACGGGTGCGGTACTACCAATAAGGATCAGTGCCTCGAGGTCCTGCAGTTGGGGAATGGCGAACTCGCTCAGGTAAATGAGACGCTCGGGACTGACCACACCGGCTCCGCGGTCCATGATCGTGGGGAACGTCTCCATGATGAGCCGCGCGCCGGTAGCGTGGGCGACACGTTGGGCTAGGGCCAACCGCTCGCCAGTGACGGCGTCACCACCCACGAGCAGTGCGGCTTTTTTCGTTCGCAGCACGTTGATCGACTGACCAATGAGGTGTTCGTCCGGTTCGGCGAGACTCACCCGCGACGCCAGTGGCCACTCATTGGGTTCGTTGGTGACCTCGCCCCACGAGACATTGGCCGGTAACACCAAGGTGGCGATGCGCCCTGGCGGACCGTAGGCGGCGCTGACGGCGTCGGCGGCATCTTGGGCCACCTCGTTGGGACTTTGCGTGCTTCGCTGCCAACCTTTTAACGAACTGGCAATGGCGGCAATGTCACTCTGCAGCGGCGAGTCATACTGCGTGTGGTACGTCGCATGATCGCCAACGATATTGAGCAACGGCACTCGCGCGCGGCGAGCGTTGTGCAAATTGGCCCAGCCGTTGGCGAGGCCGGGACCGAGGTGCAGCAACGTCGCGGCCGGTCGCCCCGTGACTCGCGCGTAGCCGTCGGCGGCCCCCGTTGCGACGCCCTCGAACAAACAGAGGATGCCGCGCATCTCGGACACGTCGTCGAGCCCCGCCACGAAGTGCATCTCGGACGTGCCGGGGTTGGCGAAGCAGGTTGTCACGTTGTTGTGCGTCAACGTCTTGAGCAGTGCGTGCGCGCCGTTCACGGCAGTGGCCGGTCGTCGAGAAGCCGGTAGGGATTTAACAGCTGCTCGGGATCGAAGACCGCCTTTATCTTCCTTTGGAGTTCAAGCAGTATCGGATCGGTGAGCGCGAGGTACGGGCCCTGCTTGTCGAGCCCAATTCCGTGTTCGCCGGAGATCTGCCCACCGAGTCCGAGGCCGAAAGCGAAGAGTTCGTAGACCAATGCGGCGCGCCGTTCCTCATCATCTTGGAAGATGGATAGGTGTACGTTGCCGTCGCCGACGTGCCCGCAACCGAAAATGAGTGCGCCATGACGCTCGGCCATGCGCTGCGCTTCTTCGAGAAACACCGGCACGGTCGAGCGCGGCACGACGACGTCGATGATCTCGTTGGCGCCGGCCGCCTTGGAGACCCAGAAGAGACTCTCGCGCGCTTTGATGAGTCGGGGTGCCGCGTGGTCAGGCAAGACAAAGAGGTCTAACGCGCCACCCGATTCGACAAGCGCCGCGAGTTCGCCGAGGTCGCCCTCCAGTTGCTCGGCGGTTCGTGTCTCCAAGACAATCAGCAGGTAAGCCGCGGTCTTGGCGGCGATCTCGGCGTTGATGCCCAGTTCGAATGAGGCGGCCTGGGTCATGCCAATCATCGTGGGCGCGTCGGCGTACTCCAGGATCGAGGGCTCCAAACCGGAGGCAACAATGGAGGGCACGATGCGGGTCACGTCGTTCAGCGAACTGAAGGGCACCAGGATCGTGGCCGAATGGGCGAACGTCGGCGAGAGCCGAAGTGTGATTTCGGTGACGAGGGCCAAGGTGCCTTCGCTACCGACCACCAGTTGGGTGAGGTCGTAGCCCGACGACGACTTCATTACCGGTGCACCGGTGCGCACCACCGTGCCGTCAATGAGGACAAGTTCGAGTCCGAGCACGTGCTGGCGCGTCACGCCGTGACGCACCGCGCGCATGCCGCCGGCGTTGGTATTGACGTTGCCGCCGAGGGAGCCGGAGAGTTCTCCCGGAAAGACGGGGTAACGCAGCCCACTGGGCTCGAGGGCTTCGCCAAGTTCAATGAGGGTGATGCCCGGTTGCACCACCGCGACGTGGTCGTTGACGTCGAGTCGCAGCACCTGGTTCATGCGCGAGAAACTCATGACGATGCCGCCCGGTACGGGAGTGACGGCGCCCGAAAGTCCCGTCCCCGAACCGCGCGGAGTGATGGGCACCTTGAACTCGCTCGCCAGTTTGGCGATGTCGACGACCTGCTGGGTATTTGCCGGGCGCACGACTGCGAAGGGCTCACTTTCGCGTGGATGAAGCGTCTCGTCGTGCAAATCCTCGAGATTATGATCGGGCGAAAAGGTCGCGGCGTCGGCGCCGACGATGGCGATGAGTTCGTTACGCAGGTCCCGAGTTTCCACTAGTCGGCAACGTTATCGTCGTTGGCGCCTCTTCTAACTCTCGGCGAATGGCGGCCAGTCGGGCTTTTCGCGCCTCACCGGTGAGTGGCGCGTTGCGCTGTTCGATCTCGGCAATGACCCGTTCTATGGGTGCGAGGTAGCGCGAGGGCGAACGATCGGGATAGCGAGGATCGTTGCGTCCCCGGCTCCAGGTAATGAGTATCGAGTCTTCGGCGCGGCTTAAGGCAACGTACGCGAGACGTTGTTCTTCGGCCAGTGCCGCCGCCGACGTGGCGTTGAAGTTGGGCAGCTGGCCCTCCGCCCAACCAATGGCGGCGACGTGTTGGAATTCGAGACCCTTGGACCGGTGGATCGTCGAGAGGGCGACGGCGTCAATCTGATCCTCATCAATTCGCCGAGGAGTGGCGTCGGGTGTCATGAAGAGGTCGGACGCCGGCGAGTGCTCCGGGCCGCGCCGTTCGTAAGGGATATCGGCCGCTTCGAGATACCCGGCGACGAGTTCTAACTGTGCGTTCGTACGCGCCAAGACGGCCATCGAACGCCACGGGCTTCCCGGCTGGTGCTTTACGCCCAGCCACGTGGTCACTCGAGCGGCCTCTTCCTCATCAGTGTTGTAGCTGCGAACCAAGGGCACTTCGCCGTCGTCCTTGGCGGGAACAATGCCGGCGGCGCCCGCCTCGAGCAGCGTGTTGGCGACCGCGATGATATTGGCCGTCGAACGATGGTTGCGCGNNGAAGCCGTAGATCGACTGGTTGGGATCGCCGACGCAGAACAGATCGGGGTTGTCGCCGGCCATCTGGCGCAGCATCATGAATTGCAGTGGATTCATGTCCTGGGCCTCGTCCACGTAGAGCGACCGATTGCGGTGACGAAATGAGGCGAGCACCGATGGTTCGTCNNCGACACAAGCCGACGTAGCGATCCAGCACGTCGGCGAACTGTGAGGGTGGCAATGGCGCGTCGCGACGCAACTTGCGAACATTCTTGGCGTAGAGCGCCCCGTTGAAGCCCTGGCTGAGGGCCCAACTGATCTCCTGCTCTAGTCGAGGCAGTTGCCAATCTTCTAATTTGAGCAC
>PMAL01000134.1 GCA_003152555.1 Acidimicrobiaceae bacterium
CCGTGAACCAATCGAGGTCCGGGTCTCCGTGGCGGAAGAAGCCCTCAGGCTCGCGCCAATTGACGTCCATCCCGAAAAGGTCGGCGAACGCACCGACCGATTCGTGAAAGACCAAACGAACCGACTCGGGCAGTGGTCCGAGAGGAGAGGTGCGCTCGGCCGCAAAAAGGCTGATCGGGCGGCCCTCGTGGCGCACCATTTGACTCGTGAGGAAAAGCGGTGGCGACGTGGGATCTCCCGGGACCGGCCCCACCATCACGTCGTAGAGCAGTCGAAGGTCGTCGCAGGCAGTCGCGAAGGGACCATCGGTGGAGTAATCAATCCAGTCGGGAGCCGGCCAACGTCCAATCATGCCGTTGGTCGGCTTGATGCCCACCAGCCCGCACAGTGAAGCGGGGATTCGTATGGAGCCGCCGCCGTCGGTGGCGGTGGCGACGCCAACTAACCCCGCCGCCAGGGCCGCCGCTGATCCTCCGCTCGAGCCACCCGGCGAGTAGTCCGGATTCCAGGGATTTCTGGTAATGCCCGTCAACTCATTGGCGGTGTAGCCCTCGATGGCGAACTCCGGCAACGTCGATTTGCCCAGAACAATCGCTCCCGCGCCAATCAATCGGGAAGGAACGACCCCGTGCGACGTCGCGTCGGGCGCGTCGCGCAGGGCCAACGATCCCTTTCGAGTGGGATGGCCCCGCCAGTCTTCGAGGTCTTTGATCAGGGTCGGCATAGCCAATAGCGCGCCACCCGAATGTTCGCCACGGTCGATGCGCTGGGCGCCGGCGAGGGCGTCGTCGTACGCCTTTTCGGCCAAAACATTGAGTTCCCGCGCCGCTTCGAGCCTTTCTATTGACGCGCTCACCAGTGTGGTGGCGCTCAATCGCTGTTCTCTAATCGCCGCTGAGAGTCTCGTTATTGGGCCAGTTGCGTTGGGCATCGCCGCTACTGAAGGGAAGGTTCGCCGTTGTCGTTAACCAGGGGCTCGCCCGCGAGTTGCCAGGCAGTCATCCCGCCTTCGAGGTTCGCGACGTCAAACCCACCTTCTGAAAGGAAATGGGCCGCGCGCAGCGAGCGGTGCCCGCTGCGACAGACACACACGATCAGGTGGTCGCTGGGCAGTTCGGCGAGGTGATCGGCCAGGTCCGCCAGGGGAATATGAATTGCCCGTGCGCAATGGCCCGCTTGCCATTCGTCCGGTTCACGAACGTCCAGCAGTACCGCACCACTTGAGAGCGCGTCGATGGCTCCGTCGACGTCGAGAATGCGTATCTGTGCCATGAATGTTCCTTACCTAACGGTCTTTTGTGGCCTTGGTGGACGCCAGTGAATCTACTTCTAAACTTTCCTCGTGAACTCCTCGACGTTGATTTCCCAAATGAGTACCGACGAACTCGTGCCACTGCTCGACAGCGATCCAACCCCCTTTCTCTTAGACGTACGTGAACCAGATGAGGTCGCCGACTGGCAAATTCGCGGGGTCCACAACATCCCCCTGAATCAACTCGAAGCTCGAGTGGCAGAAGTTCCGCTGGACGAGCCAATCGTGGTCATTTGCGCTGCCGGACTGAGAGCTCGCCAGGCAGCAGAAATCCTGGCCAGTCACGGGGTGGCGAGTGCGGTGCTGGAGGGGGGCATGGGCTCGTGGACCTCCACCTACGACCACGTCTGCGGTGAGTTCGGCGGCGCGAGTGTGGTCCAGATTCGCCGACGTGGCAAGGGTTGCCTCTCGTACGTCGTGGGGGCGAACACCAATTGCGTGGTAATTGACCCCTCGCTCAACATCGCCCAGTATGTCGACACCGCCAAGCAGCACGGATGGGTCATTACCCACGTGCTGGACACCCACCTGCACGCCGATCACATCAGTGGCGCCCGGGCCCTGGCCGCCGAAACGGGGGCCGTCCTCATGCTGAGCCCTAACGATCCCTTTACGTTCGACTTCGAGCCACTCAGCGACGGCAAGTCGATTGATTTGGCCGCCGGGGTGCAGTTGACCGTCTCGGCCGTCAGTGTTCCCGGCCACACGGAGGGCTCGACGATGTATCAACTGGGAAACTCAGCCATTTTCACTGGTGACACCCTGTTTCTTGAAAGCGTAGGTCGACCCGACTTGGCCGAGCAGGCCGAGCCCTTCGCCCATCATCTCTATCAAAGCCTGCATGAACGGGTTCTGACCCAGAGTGACGAAACCATGGTCTTTCCGGCCCATTTTGGAGCTGGCGTCGAAATCCACAGCGACGAGTTCGTCTCGAAGCGGCTCGGGTCACTGCGAAGCACCCTGGGTGCTTTGAAACTCAACGAAAACGACTTTGTCGCGTGGGCGGTAGCCAATGTCAAGGATCGCCCGCCTAACTACCAGCGAATTGTCCGCATCAACTCGGGTCAAGAGTTAGTCACCGGCGAATCAGCGGAGATCGAAATGGGACCCAATCGCTGCGCGATAGCGTAAGTCCGTNNAGAGGTCGCTGAGTCGTGTCGCCCTTAAGAACGGGTCCCAAAACGGCTCATTTTTGAGGTTTTAGTAATGAGAGCGGCCAATTCGTCGAATTTTGGTGCGCGCCGCTTCCTAATGGCGTATAGATGGGACGGTCGTGGTCCCGTCGAAGGATTGTGGCCTTTCTCTCCGGCCTCATTCGTCGATTTGCAGAGACGCGGTACCGAACTGCGGGGAGTTTGAAAATTGTGACCACGCTGGATTCTGAGTACCCGGGGTCGATTGCATTCGAAACCGAATGGCAATTGGGTGACGGCTCATTCAGAGTGATTTCACAAAAAACGTCCAGGGTTATCCTAGTAAAAAAGGTCGAGTTCTCAATTCTAAGGAACTTCCAATGATTAAAGATGTCTCGNNGTTCGCCCAAATGCTCATTACGACTTCGTAACGATTTTGTTTGGACGAAAAAGAGAAAACATTCCGCGAAGAAGACACGTTGATTTGTCAGCCTTCATCAGGTATTTTGGAGAGTGAAGTTGCGTCGAGTTGAAGTGCCAATGGAGCAAAGAAATTAGCGTGGTATTCGCGTTCGCACCTGCCGTTACCTATACTTGTGCTTAAGGAAACGGCCGTGTCTTGTCACGAGGCCCTACCTTGTGATGAGTTAGGCTGTATCGCATCGTCTGAAAACAGAAGGTTGATTAAGGTCAGCCCTAAAAAAATATGGAGTAAATCGAATATGAATACCACCACTAGGGAAGGATTCTTAATGAATACTTTACGACGGATACCACGCCACATGGTCAAGGCTCTTGCAGCCGGTGCCGTGCTGGTTGCAGCTGCGCTGCCAATGGCCTTAGCAGGCGTTGCAAGCGCTGCGGGCACTGACCCAGTCACCGGTGTGGCGTTCAGCATCACCGGCGGAATCACCAGCGAGGCCTACTTCGGCACGGGTGCGTCTGGCACCTTTGACGTAGCTGGCACCTTCGCGGGTGACGGGGGCAACACCACGGTCACCACGACGGCTCCCGGCGTGACGTTCACCGTTCTTGCGAACATCAACAAGACCGACATCACGGGTACCTTCGCGTCGACCTCAGCATCGGTCCCTGGCTCGTACCCCGTCACGGTGACTGACAATGCCGGGACCGGCACGGAAACCGGCGCCTTCACGGTGTACGGTGACCCGACGGTGACCTCGGCGACGCCCGCGTCGCTTCCCGACGTCGTAAGTCCAGGCTCCACGGTGGTAACGATCACCGGTGGGGGCTTCTTAGACGTCGCCGGCAACGGCGGCGGCGTGCCTGTGGTGAGCTTCACCAGTACGGTTGACGGAACGTCGCTCTTGGTCGGAGCCGCCACTGGTGGTGGTACTTCCGAGATCACACCGACGTCGACAATTACGGTTCCGGTGACTCCGGTCAACTCGATCAACAACACGGTTCCGGCGACGCCGGGCACCTACACCGTGACGGTGACCAACGCGGACGGCGGTAGTTTCACCTCCGGCCCGATCTTCACCATCCTCGGTAACGAGATTTCGACGGTCAGCCCGTCGGCTATCTTGGTCCCGGGTTCCGGTACCAGCAATACGAGCATCACGGTTTCGGGTGGCGGCTTCCAGTCCGGTGCCGCGTTGGTGCTGGGAACTTGCACGGGCGTCACGCTCAGCGGAGCCTTGGTCACGAGTTCGGCCACCATCACTGCTTCGGTAGCGGTTGTTTCTGGTTCGACGCCTACGCGCTGCACCCTGACCGTTACGAACTCGGGTACTGGTGGCAATGGTGCGTCATACACCGCCGCGGGTGCTCTCGGAATCGGTGAGGGCTCCTACCTCGCTCCGAGCGTCACCGCGTCGAGCCTGAGCACTGGCGCTGCCCTCGTGGCGGGTGCCCCGTCGACGACAATCACCTT
>PMAL01000155.1 GCA_003152555.1 Acidimicrobiaceae bacterium
TCGCACCCATATCGAGCAGGAGCGGTTGAAGGGGTTGGTGGACCGTCACGTCAATAAATGAAATTCGCGAGACGTCGTCGAAACGAAACGTACCGCGGATCCGCGGGCCCCAGCGCGTCGAGCATCTCCAACAGGTTCGTCCTCGCCGATGGATCGGTTTTGGCCTGCTCTAAGAGATGCTCCAACGTGAGGTCCACGTCGCCTTCGATACTGACGCCGCTTTGCTGCAGATGAATTCGTGCCAGCACCGTCTTGGCGGCGAGCACGTGTTCGAAGGGAGTGAGTACGACGAGGGCCTCATCAAGTCGGTCACTCGTGCGCAACAGTTCGCCGAGCGCGACGGCGGCGTCAACGTTCGATGCATCGAGCTGCAGCGCATCGCGCAACGAGGCTTCATCGCCTTTACTTAGCAATTGGTCGACCACTGTGGCCCCCGGGGCCAGTTTTTCTATGAATTCTCTTACCACCGGCTCGGGAAGCGCGCCGACGAAGGAGTCCACAATTTTTCCTTCAACAATTGCGAAGACGGCGGGAATTGACTGCGCGTTAAATGCCCGCGCCACGTCGGGGTTGGCATCGACGTCCACTTTCGCGAGTTCTACGGCGCCGCTGGTCTCGCCAATCACCTTTTCTAGGATGGGTCCCAGCGTTTTGCAGGGCTGGCACCACGACGCCCAGAGGTCAACGACGACCGGGACGGTCATTGAACGTTCCATTACCGCTACGCCAAATGTGGCGTCTGTGACTTCACTCATGCGGTCAGCCTAATGGTGTCATCGATTGTCAGGAAGGGTCACTGGGCGCTGTTATTCTCGGCGATTATGCAGAGCGTTCAGGGAATCAATGACGCAAACGTGACCGAATGGATGGTCGAACACGTGGGCGCCGCAGCGCCACTGACGTTCGAACTGATTGCCGGTGGACGCTCTAATTTGACCTATCGCGTAACCGATGCGACGGGCAAACACTTCGCGCTGCGCCGCCCACCGACGAGCCACATATTGCCAACCGCACATGACATGGTGCGTGAGCACACGATTATCTCAGCCCTCTACCCCCAAGGCGTACCCGTGCCGCAACCTCTTGGGATCTGTATTGATCTAGACGTAAACGACCAACCGTTCTACGTCATGGAATTCGTTGAGGGGGCCATCTTGCGCAACCGCGAAGAGGCCGAAGCGGGCACCGACATTGCTATCCGCCGTGAAATCGGCAATAATTTGGCCCACACTTTGGCCCAATTGCACGACGTGGACGTCGATAAGGCCGGTCTTGGCGATCTAGCCCGCCACGATGGCTACATCGAGCGTCAGTTACGACGTTGGAGGTCACAGTACACGCAAATGCACGTCGAAGGCGTCGACCACGGGGGACTCATTGAGGCCGTCGGCGACAAGTTGGCGGCCTCAATTCCGATTCAACAAGGCGTGGCCGTGGTGCACGGCGATTACCGGCTCGACAACACGGTGCTCGACGACACGGGACACGTGAAAGCGATACTCGATTGGGAGATCTGCACGCTGGGTGATCCAATGGCCGACCTCGGCATACTGCTCGACTACTGGGCCGAACCGGCCGACCACATGGCCGCGCTGCTCGGTTCAGCGCCCACTACCGCCGACGGCTTCGCCACCCGTCATCAGGTACTCGACGCGTACGCGTCGCGATCGTCACTCGACGTCAGCAATATCAACTATTATCAATCTTTCGGCTATTGGAAGTTAGCCTGCATTATGCAAGGTGTCTTTGCGCGGTACAGCGCGGGAGCCACAGCAGGAGACCTGGGCAGCGTCTCTGAATATCCGGCCCATATCGCCATGCTGGCCCAAACGGCGCAGCAGACCTTGGAGCAACACTGATGGATGACGAAATCTACGACCGCATCATCTTCCTCGCTGACCCCGAACTGAGCGAACCCGTCCTCGTGATCTGCATGGAAGGTTGGATTGATGCCGGCCTGGGCGCCAACCTCGCCATCGGGGCGCTCTTGAGCACCATCACGACCGAAGTGCTCGCCACCTTTGACACCGAGTACTTCATTGACCAGCGCGCGCGCCGTCCCATCGTGCGCATCGTCGACGGCGTCACGACCGAACTGACCTGGCCCGAGATCCAACTGCGATACGGGCGCGACGGCGACGGCGCGGACATGATCTTCTTGGTCGGCCCCGAGCCGGACTTCCACTGGAGTGACTTCGTGGACGTCGTCACCGACGCCGCCGGACGCTTCGACGTGCGCATGGTGATTGGCCTCGGTGCCTTTCCCGCGCCCACGCCCCACACCCGTCCTGTGCGCATCATTGGCACCGCACCCGAGGCCAGTTCGCACCTTTTGCCGCTCGTGGGCACCGTCACCGGCGAACTCGAAGTGCCGGCCGGTATCAGTTCGGCACTGGAACTCGGATTCGCCGAAGTGGACATGGACATCATCACGCTCTGGGCCCGGGTGCCTCACTACGTGGCCTCCATGCCCTACCCGCAGGCGGCGACCGCTCTCATTGACGGCCTTGCGAGCATTACGGGTCTGACCCTGGACGCCAGTCCCTTGCGCGCCTCGGCCGACGAGGCCCGTCAGCGCGTCGATGACCTTATTACTAACAATCCCGAGCACACCAATATGGTCGAGCAACTCGAAGAAGCGGCCGACGAAGTTGAAGGCACGTCGCTGGGCATTGAACTGCCCAGTGGCGACGAGTTAGCGGCCGAATTAGAGCGCTTCTTGCGCGGCGAAGCGAGCTAGTTCTCTTTCGCAGTTGTCTTTGTTAGACCAACGTCGAATCGACGTCGCCGTCTTCGATGCGCAGTCCCAACCCCAGGGCGTAGCCCTCTAGAAACAATGCGCTTTCGCCTTGGCGAGGGTGGCGATCGGCGATTTCGTAAAACGGCGGCGAATGATCGGCTTCTTGCAGATGTGCCAGTTCGTGTACCAGCACTGCGTCAATGACCCACTCGGGGCATTGACGAAGTCGATTGGAAACCCGAATCTCGCGAGAAGCAGGAGAACACGATGCCCAGCGCGCCTGCTGATTGTTCACCCAGCGCACCGAGCTCGGCAAGATCCCGTTGTTGTAGAGTTCAGCGAGCAAACGGGCGCGCTCTTCTAAGGACGCGTCGCCGGCCGCGTTTTGCGGTCGCTGCGTAAGCAGGCGTTCGACGAGATTGTCGACAAAAATCGTTCGCTCTCGACCACGCAGCCGCGCCGGAATCTGGACGACAATACGGCTACCCGACCAGTGCGCGGTGCCCGTCTTCTTGCGCCGGGGCGACGCACGAACCTCGACTTCTGGTCGATCGAATC